>DASUAR010000289.1:0-4301 GCA_035763685.1 Actinocrinis sp.
GCCAGTACTCGCCGGGAGGATAGCGATGTCCGAGAAGAAGGATGCCAACCGCGGCGGCAGGGATGCGAAGGCGCCGGTGGCCGAGCGGCCGGAGTCCGTCCGCAACGTGGTCCTGGTGGGGCACACCGGCGCCGGGAAGACGACCCTGGTTGAGTCGCTGCTCGCGGCGACCGGGACGATCGGGCGGCCCGGGCGGGTGGAGGACGGGTCGACGGTCACCGACTGCGACGACATCGAACACCGGCTCGGCCGCTCGGTCAGCCTGGGGCTGGCGCCGCTCGAGTTCGGCGCGATCAAGGTCAATCTGCTGGACGCGCCGGGTTACGCGGATTTCGTCGGCGATCTGCGGGCGGGGCTGCGGGCCGCGGACGCCGCGTTGTTCGTCGTCTCGGCGGCGGACGGCGTGGACGGCGCGACGCAGCTGCTGTGGGAGGAGTGCGCGACGGTGGGCATGCCGCGCGCGGTCGTGGTGACGAAGCTGGACAGCCCGCGGGCGGATTTCGACGAGACGGTGGCGATCTGCCAGCGGGTCTTCGGGGACGGGGTGCAGCCGCTCTATCTGCCGCTGCTGGACGACCACGAGCAGGTCGGCGGCGTGATGGGCCTGCTTTCGGAGCGGATCTACGACTACACCGGCGGGCAGCGGGTGGAGAACGAACCGGACCCGGAGCACCTGGAGCTGATCGAGGGGCCGCGTAACGCGCTGATCGAGGGGATCATCGCGGAGAGCGAGGACGAGTCCCTGATGGACCGTTACCTGGGCGGCGAGCAGATCGACGTCAAGGTACTGATCGATGACTTGGAGACCGCGGTGGCGCGCGGCCACTTCTACCCGGTGCTGCCGTTGGGCGCGGTGCTGCACGAGGGCGCGGAAGACGGCGCGATCCGGGTCGGCGCGATCGAGTTGCTTGAGCTGGTGACGAAGGCGTTCCCGGCGCCCGGTGAGCACCTGATCCCGGCGGTCACCACGCCGAGCGGCGGGCCGAAGTCGCCCCTGGAGTGCGATGCGAACGGGCCGCTGGTGGCCGAGGTGGTCAAGACCACCTCGGACCCGTACGTCGGGCGGATCTCGCTGGTGCGGGTGTTTTCCGGGACGCTGTACCCGGAGCAGCCCGTGCACGTGTCGGGGCACGGCCGGGCCGAACGCGGTCACCCGGATCACGACGTGGACGAGAAGGTCGGCGCGCTCTCCTGCCCGCTGGGCAAGGTGCAGCGCACGATCCAGCAGGCGGTGGCGGGCGACATCGTGGCGGTCGCGAAGCTGGCACACGCCGAGACCGGCGACACGCTCTCGGCGAAGGACGACCCGGCGCTGATGGAGCCGTGGGTGATGCCCGATCCGCTGCTGCCGGTGGCGGTGCTGGCGAAGGCGAAGTCGGACGAGGACAAGCTCGGGCAGGCGTTGGGCCGGCTGGTGGCCGAGGACCCGACGCTGCGCCTGGAGATCAACCCGGAGACGCATCAGCTGGTGCTGTGGTGCATGGGCGAGGCGCACCGGGACGTTGTCCTTGACCGGTTGGCTACGCGGTACAGCGTGGCCGTCGACACGGTCCCGTACCGCATCTCGCTGCGGGAGACGTTCACGGGTAACGCATCCGGGCACGGGCGGCACGTCAAGCAGTCCGGCGGGCACGGCCAGTACGCGATCTGCGACATCCAGGTCGAGCCGCTGCCGAACGGCGGGGGCTTCGAGTTCGTGGACAAGGTGGTCGGCGGCGCGGTCCCGCGGCAGTTCATCCCGTCGGTGGAGAAGGGCGTGCGCACGCAGCTCGAGCGGGGCGTTTTCGCCGGATACCCGCTGGTCGACGTGCGCGTGACGCTGGTCGACGGCAAGGCGCACTCGGTGGACTCCTCCGACATGGCGTTCCAGACGGCCGGGGCGCTGGCGCTCAAGGACGCGGCGGCGAAGATCACCGGCGCGCTGCTGGAGCCGGTCGACGCGGTGGAGATCCGGGTCGCGGACGAGTTCCTCGGCTCGGTGATGGGTGACCTGTCGGGACGGCGCGGCCGGGTGCTCGGTACCGAACCTGACTCCTCGGGGCGCACGTTGGTGCGCGCGGAGGTGCCGGAGACCGAGCTGTCGCGTTACCCGGTGGAGCTGCGCTCTCTCTCGCACGGCACCGGCGTGTTCACGCGCGAATACCTGCGGCACGAGGCCATGCCGTCCCAGGTCGCGGCGAAGATCCTGGCCGAGTCGGCGTCCTGATCGTCAGAACTGCGCGGTGATCCGGGTGCACCGGCCGGTCCGGTCGCACCCGGCCCGCAGGGCCAGTACCCGATCGGCCCGGATCGGGAAGACGACCAGCCCGGAGAACTCGACCGGTTCGCCGGGGTGTTCGCGCAGGCGCTCGGTGAGCAGTTCGTACTCGTCGACCGGCTCGTCGCCCAGGTCGGTGAACGTGGTGAGCGCGGATCCGTCGAGCAGGCATAGGTAACCTGACGGCGCGTCGAATCCGGGCGCCGCCGTCTCCCACCGCACCGGTTCGTCGTCAGCGACGCGCAGTTCGAGCCCGGACGCGTCCGCGGATACCTGATATTCGCCGGGCGGCAGCGCGAGGTCGAGCGGTTGGGCGTCGCCGAACAGCGCGCTCGGATCGCCGACGATCAGCCGGCCGGTCGGCAGCGCGAGGGTGGCGTGCATGCAAATGATCTTAGGAGGCGTCGGCGTCCGCGGACCAATGCTGCGCCAGCAGATCGCGGGTGTCGGCGAGCAGTTGTGGCAGAACCCTGGTACGGCCGATCACCGGCATGAAGTTCGCGTCGCCGCCCCAGCGCGGCACGATGTGCTGGTGCAGGTGCGCGGCGATGCCCGCCCCGGCCACAGTGCCCTGGTTCATGCCCAGGTTGAAGCCGTGCGGGTTCGAAGCGGCACGCAGCGCGGTCATGCCCTGCTTGGTGAACGCGGCGAGTTCGGCGGTCTCGTCCAAGGACAGCTCGGTGTAGTCGGCGACGTGCCGGTATGGGCAGATGAGCAGGTGACCGGGGCTGTACGGATAAAGGTTGAGGACCGCGTAGACGAGTTTTCCGCGCTCGACGATCAGCCCCTGCTCGTCGCTGAGCGTGGGCACGCGGCAGAACGGGCAGCCGTCGCCGGCCTCCGCGCTTTCCGGCTTGTTCTCGCCCTTGATGTACGCCATGCGGTGCGGCATCCACAGCCGCTCGACGTCGTCGGGCACGCCGGGACCGTCAGGCCGACCGGAGCCGGAACCGGCGCCGTCGGCGGCGCCGTCCTGAACACCGGTCTGCTGCTCGGTCTGCATCCGCGCATCCATAGCGGCCAGCATATTGGGTGAGCCTCGGGGCCGGTCACGACCGTACCTGGTTGTGACCGGCCTGCGAGAGCCCGGACGGGAGCGAGCGCCGGCGGGTCAGCGCCGTTCGCGCACCGCCGCGACGATCTCGGCGACGGCCTCGTCGACCGGCACGCCGTTCTTCTGCTCACCGCTGCGGTAACGGAACGAGACCGCGCCCTTTGCCGCGTCCTCGTCTCCGGCCAGCAGCATGTAGGGCACCTTGGCCTTCTGCGCGTTGCGGATCTTCTTCTGCATGCGGTCGTCCGACGCGTCCACCTCGACGCGGATGCCCTGAGCGCGCAGCTTGGCGGCGATCTCGTCGAGGTACGCCACGTGCGTGTCGGTGATCGGGATTCCGGTCACCTGCACCGGGGCCAGCCAGGCCGGGAACGCGCCCGCGTAGTGCTCCAGCAGGATCGCGAAGAAACGCTCGATCGAGCCGAACAGCGCGCGGTGGATCATCACCGGCTGGTGGCGGGCGCCGTCCGCGCCGGTGTACTCGAGGCCGAAGCGCTCGGGCTGGTTGAAGTCGACCTGGATGGTCGAGAGCTGCCAGGTGCGCCCGATCGCGTCCCTGGCCTGCACCGAGATCTTCGGTCCGTAGAACGCCGCGCCGCCCGGGTCGTCGACCAGCTCGAGTTCCTGCTTGAGCGCGGCCTGGCGCAGCGCCTCGGTGGCCTCGGCCCAGGCCTCGTCGGTGCCGATGGACTTCTCCGGGTCGCGGGTGGACAGCTCCAGGTAGAAGTCGTTCAGGCCGTAGTCGCGCAGCAGGTTCAGCACGAAGGTGAGCAGGCTGTCCAGCTCGCCGGGCATCTGCTCCACGGTGCAGTAGATGTGCGCGTCGTCCTGGGTGAAGCCGCGGGCCCTGGTCAGGCCGTGCACGACGCCGGACTTCTCGTACCGGTACACCGTCCCGAACTCGAACAGCCGCAGCGGCAGCTCGCGGTAGGAGCGGCCGCGCGCGTCGAAGATCAGGTTGTGCATCGGGCAGTTCATCGGCTTCATGTA
>DASUAR010000290.1:0-17948 GCA_035763685.1 Actinocrinis sp.
CGGCATCGTGATGCAGGAGTCCAGCGACGTCTACGAACTCACCGTCGGCGAGATCGTGCGGCACTTCGCCGGGTACTTCCCGCGGCCGCGCCCGGCCGGCGAGGTGATCGAGCTGGTCGGGCTGAGCGGCAAGGAGCGTTCCCGGATCGCCACGCTCTCCGGTGGGCAGCGCCGCCGCCTTGACGTGGCGCTGGGCATCGTCGGCGATCCGCGGCTGTTGTTCCTCGACGAGCCGACCACCGGTTTCGACCCCGAGGCGCGCCGGCAGTTCTGGGAGCTGATCCGGGCGCTGCGCATCGCGGGCACCACGATCCTGCTCACGACGCACTACCTGGAGGAGGCGGAGCAGCTCGCGGACCGGGCCGCGGTGATCAACCGGGGCCGCATCGTCGCCGTGGACCGGCCGGATCTGCTCGGCGGGCGGAACCTGGCCGCGGCGAGCGTCGGCTGGAGCGATCCGCAGGACGGGCCGCGGCGCGTCGAGACCGACGCGCCCACCAAGCTGGTCGCCGAGCTTTCCGCGCGCTACGGCGGCGAGGTGCCGGACCTCACGGTGTCCCGGCCCACCCTCGAAGACGTCTATCTGCGGCTGACCGGGGAGGACTCGTGAGTCAATCGTCGGCGCTCACCCAACCCGCCGTCGACGGCGAGGACCGACTGCCCTCCGCGGCGCGGCTGGCCGTCAACCGGGCACGGATCGAGCTGCGCCAGTACTTCCGGCAGCGCGACGCGGTGGTCTTCACATTCGCGTACCCGGTCATCATGATGTTGATCTTCGGATCCATCTTCAAGGGCGACGTGCCCAACACCCGCGTGCCGTTCACCCAGTACTTCACCGCCGGAATAGCGGCCACCGGCACGATGTCCGTGGGCTTTCAGGGCGTGGCGATCGGCATCGCCTCCGACCGCACCGACAAGACGATCAAACGACTGCGCGGGCTGCCGATGCCGCCCATCTCCTACTTCCTGGGCAAGCTGCTCTCCGCGCTGGCCTCCGGGCTGGTGCAGCTCACGATCCTGCTGGCGGTCAGCGCGCTCTTCTTCCATCTGCACCTGCCGACCACTGCCGGCCGGTGGATCACCCTGATCTGGGTGTTCGTGCTGGGGTTGGCCACCTGCGCCACGCTCGGCATCACGCTGGGCGGAATGGCCAAGGACGGCCGCTCCGCCTCCGCGGTGGTGTTGCCGCCTTTCCTCATCCTGCAATTCATCTCAGGTGTCTTCTTCACCTACGGCCAGCTCGGGCCGCTGCTGCGCGGCATCGGCGCGGTCTTCCCGCTCAAGTGGATGTGTCAGGGCATTCGCTCGGTGTTCCTGCCGGACGCCTTCCAGACCCAGGAACCGGCAGGGTCTTGGGAACACGGGAAGATCGCGCTGGTCCTGCTCGCCTGGACCATCGGCGGCCTGGCCGTCTCACTGCGCACGTTCCGGTGGCACGGCAAAAACGAAGGCTGATGTCCGGTTCTCACCGGGAACACGCGGCCGCCATCCCGCACCCCAGGAGGGTGCTGAAGATCAGCAGTCTGGCCCCGCCGCCGACGCAGGGGGGCCAGACTGCTGATCTTCAGTGCGCTTTCAGTGCGCTTTCCGTGCGCTTCTCGTCAGCTCCAGGGAGCGGCGGCGAGCCAGCTGGTGTCCTGCGCCCACAGCGAGGTGGTGTCCCAGGCGTTGGAGCCGCCGTCGCTCGCGATGTATCCGACGAACGAATAGTGCCGGATGTACTTGGCCGGGTAGTTGAACGACTGGAGGGAATAGCCTGTGCCGCTGTTGCCGGATTGCGGACAGAACGTGGCGTCGGCGGCGAACTGCGTGCTTCCGTCGTTCGGTTCAAGGTAGAGCTCGAACGCATAGTGCCTGATGTACTGGCCGGACTCGTTGGCCGACTGGAAGGAGACGCAGCCGCTGTTCGCCAAGCCCGGCTCGACGACCCACGTGGCGTCGGCCTTGACGGTGGCGGAGCTGCTCGAGTTCACCGCCCCGATCACGACTTTCGTGTCGCTCGCGTCGTGCTGCAGGTAGTCGGAGGTGCAGCAGGACGTGGTGGCCTGTAGCGACAGCCGGGCTCCGGGCGTGAACGGCGTGGCGCTCGTGGAATAGCCGGCCGCCGCGATGTTGGCCTGGACCGCGGCGTCGGTCGCGTCCGAGGGATAGCCCTTCACCATGGCGCCTTCGTAGAACGTTCCGGCGCTCGCGTTCGTGTTGGTCTGGCAGCAGTCGCCGCCGCTGCCCAGGATGATGGCGCCCTGCTTGTGCATCGGGTCGTATCCGCTGGGCAGCGTGCCGCTGTAGAACGTCGTCAGGCTTCCGGATTGGGCGTTGGCGCCCTTGAGCGCCATCGCGCTCGTGCCGTTGTTCTTGAGCATCGCCGTGACGAAGTGGCTGGTCTCCGAGACCTGATTCGGGTTCCAGGCCGCGGCGCCGCCGGAGAACAGGCCGTTCTCCAGGTCCGCCTGCACCCACGGCCCGGTTCCGCTGCATCCGCCGAACCAGCACTCCGTGCTGAAGTTGATCGCGTCCATGGCGCCGTTGCCGTCGGCCTTGTGGTTCGTTTCCGTGTTGCCGTAGTCGAAGCAGCAGCCGTTGTTGGCGTGGGTGCCGCTGGTCACCATGTACTCGCCCTCCGGCGAGCTGCCGGTCGGCACGCCCGAGGCCGAGCCGTTGACCCAGTAGCTGTTGCCCGGCTTGATGTAGAGCGAGTAGGCCTTGTTCCCGCCCACCGTGACCGCTTCGGTGGTCGCCGTGGCCGCGGTGTCAGCGCCGCCGGTCCCGCCGATGCCCTGGTAAAGCAGGGTATTGCCGTTGCCGGTCTGGTCGTAGATGCGGGTGATCGTGCACACGGTGCCCGCACAGAACGAATCCTGCGCGGCGGCGTCGGCGGCGCCCCCGGCCGCCAGCACCCCGATGGTGGCGAACGTGCTGTCCGACGTGCGCTGCACCTGGTACAGCGGACCGCTATAGGCGGCGAAGAGCGCGCGGGTGGTGCTGTGCGCGGCGACGCATGGCGTGCCACCCGCGGCGTAGATGTCGCAGGGTTCTTGGGCGGCCGCGTGCGAGACCCCGATCGAGGCGACCAGGCCGGCGAAGGCGAGCGCCACGGTGGCCAGGGCGGCGACCAGCCCTCGGCGCGGTCGGCTGGCAGGAGGCAGGGCAGGCAACATGAACTCCCTTGTTCTGATTGCTGGTCCCAAGCCGCGTCTCGATCGGTTTCGCGGTGCACCGATCTGGCGCTGGGGTGCAGGTGGGCAGGCAGATTCGCGAGCCGGGCGGATATGTTAGCGCTAACAACAATGCAGGGTACTCATACCAAGAACGTTAAGCTGTGTGTGTTTGCTGCGGCGCTGTTCCGGCATCACTATCAACGAACGGCGAGTCGCGGTCAAGACCCTCGGCCGCACGAATTGTTAGCGCACACATCCGCCGCAGCCCGCACGCTCGCCGACCGCGGCGGCGTAACCCGGCTCAGGCTCCGCTGGGAAGGTCTCGCAGCCTGGTGCGCAATACGGCGGCGTCTGGATGGTCGAGCCCGTCCAGGATGGCCAATGCCTCCGCCCAGGCTCGGCGCGCGGCAGCGAGATCGCCGGCCGCGACGGCGGTCTCGCCGAGCCGGGTGAGGCTCGCCGCGGCGTGCTGGAAATGCCTCAGCTCCATGCGAAGGTCGGCCGCCTGCCGGTAGCTGTCCGCCGCCTCGGCGAAGTCACCGAGGTGATGGTGAACCTCGCCGAGGCTGTCCAGAGCCGCGCCCTCCGCGGTGCGGTTGCCCATGGTGCGGCTCAGTTCGAGGCTTTCTCGGCAGCAATCGCGTGCTTTGTCGTATTCGCCGAGCTGCGTGTGGCACCAGCCGACGACATTCAGGGCGATGCCCTGACCGGAGAGGTGCCCCGTGCGCCTGCACAACTCGAGTGCGAGCTCGCCATGCTGCAGGGCGTCCTCGTGCTCGCCGCGCATCGCGTGCATGTGTGCGATCGCGGTGTGGGTGAGCGCCTGCTGCGGTTCGTCGCCAAGCTCACGTTGCACTTCGAGGCTCCGGGTCAACTGCGCGAGCCCTTCCCGGTACTCGCCGAGCTGGATCAGCGCGCGGCCAAGGCTCCCATAGGCGTGCGCCTGCGCTACGCGATCGCCGAGGCGATCGGCCGCAGTCATCGCCGTGCGCTGAGTCGCGACGATCTCGGCGAAGCGGCCGAGCCGGTCGAGGTACTCAGCGACGGCCCAGGGCAGCTGCCAGGCGTGGACGTCTAGACCGGCCCGTCCTGCCTGCTCGATGAGACCGATCAGTACCGCGTGCTCGGCCTCGAACCAGGCGTGTGCGCGTTTGCCGTCGGGAATGTCCTCGGGCAGCGTTCCCGGCTGCGGGTCTCCCAGCGCCAGCGCGGTCCGGCCGGCGGAAATGCGCAGCGCGGCCTGGTGCGCCGTGTGAAGGTAGTGGTCGTGGGCGCGCAGCATCGCGGCGCGCCATTCGTCCTCGTATTCGGCGACCAGCTCTGCGGCGTAGGCGCGCAGGAGATCGTGGAAGGTGTAGCGCGGCCCTGGCAGCCGGCTGAGAAGGTGCGCGTGTACGAGTTCGTCCAGCAGCCGGCGCGTGGCCGCGGGTCCGCGGCCGAAGAGGCTCGCCGCGGCGGCCTCGGAGATGTCCGGTCCGGGATGTCCGCCCAGGAGCCGGAACAGCGTCGCCGCGTCGGCGCTCAACTTGCGGTAGGACCAGGAGAAAACCGCGCGCGCGTCCGTGGCCGCATCGCCCGCGCTGAACGCGTCGAGCCGATCGCGGCCGCTGGCCTCCCGCAGGTCCGCGGTCAGCTCGGCGAGCGGACGTCCGGGCTCTGTCAGGGCTCTGGCCGCGGTTATGTTCAGCGCCAGCGGAAGCCGGGCGCACAGCTGCGCCAGCTGTTCGACCGCCGCCTCGTCGGCGGTGCGCTGCGGCCCGAGGCGCCGGTCGAGCAGCTGCCTGGCCTCCTCGGCCGTCAGGCGGTCGAGCGCGAGCGGTTGCGCTCCGTCGGAAGCGACGAGACCGGCCAGCCGGACCCGGCTGGTCACCAGCACTAAGCACCCTGATGAGCCGGGCAGCAGGGGGCGCACTTGCCCGGCGTCGTGCGCGTTGTCGAGGATGATGAGCATTCGGCGTCCGGCCGTCGCGGAACGGTAGAGCGCCGCCCTATCCTCAAGTCCGGCCGGGATCCGCTGCGGTGCGACCCCGAGCGCGGTCAGGAATCGGTGCAGCGCTTCGGCTGGCGCGGCGGGACCGCTGCTGGGATCGAAGCCGCGCAGATTCGTGTAGAGCTGCCCGTCCGGGAAGCGGTACGCGGCCCGGTGCGCCCAGTGCACGGCAAGCGCGGTCTTGCCCACGCCCGCGGTGCCGTCGATGGTCAGCACCGTGCTCGCGTGCTCGCCCGCGCGCTCGGCCCGGCTTACCGCTTCGAGTGCTTCGAGCTGGTCGGTACGTCCGACGAAGTGCCTGATCGTCGCAGGCAACTGTTGAGGGACAGAGCGCTCCGCAGCCGTCGCGGCGCTTGCGTCGGGCCGTTGCGGCGTTGTCGCGGCCGACCGCGACACGACAGTGGACGTGCGGTGGAGCGCAAGAGTGGAGTCGGCTCGCAGAATCCGTTGATGCAGTCGGCGCAGCTGCGGTCCGGGTTCGATGCCGAGCTGATCGACCAGGATGCGGCGCGTCTCATCGAACACTGCCAGCGCCTCTGCCTGCCGATTGCCGAGGAAGAGGGCGAGCATGAGCTGGCCGCGCAGGCCTTCGTCCAGCGGGTGTTCCCTGATCAGCTCCGCGAGCGGGCCGGGCAGGTCGGCGTGCCGGCCAAGGTGGTGCAGGGCGTCGAGCCGCAGCCGTTCGGCCTGAAGCCGGCGCGCGCGCCAGTGCTCGGCCGCATCGGTGAATTCGGGCCGTTCCGGCACGTCGGACAACGGTTCGCCGCGCCAGAGCGCCAGCGCCTCGGCCGACAAGTCGGCCGCCCGCTCCCAGTCGGCGGATTCAGCCGCCTTACGCCCCGCGGATTCCAGCGCCGCGAACAGGCGGATATCCAGCTCCTCATCGGCGAGGTCGAGCAGGTATCCGTCGGCCGCGGTGCCCAGCCGCGCGGCCACTTCATCGCCAAGGACGTCACGAAGCCGTTTGACCTGGTTGTGCAGCGCCTGCCGGGCCAGCCGCGGTGGTTCGCCCGTCCACAGCGCGTCGATCAATCGATCGGTGGCGACCGGGGCGCCGGCGTGCAGAAGCAGCGTCGCGAGCAGCACCCGCCGGCGATCCCCCACCAGCGGTATGGCGGCCCCTTGGTGCTGTGCGGCCAGCGGCCCGAGCACCCCGAACCAAAGCTTCCCCATCCGCTCCCCCTCGCGCGATAGCGGCACGTTATCACCGGGACAGAGCGCTGTGACACGGTGATCACGTCGGAGGGGTTCACGAGGTACGGGAGGGGATCATGAAGGTTACGCACCGGGCCGGACGGTTGGCGCTGTCCACCGCTCTTGTCGCGGGCGCGGCGGGGGGCGTCGGCGTCGTCAGCGCGGGCAGCGCCAGCGCGGGCAGCTACGGGTGCAGCGGGGTCCAGGTCTACGGGCCGCAGCCGTTCTACGGCGAGGGCGCATACAGCAACACCGTCGTGGCCACCGTCTACGGGTACTGGGATGGCACGAACAACTGCGAGGTCGCCGTCAAGAACGTGTTCGTGGGACAGGCGACCCGCATGGATCTCACGGTGTGGACGAACACCGACCTGAAGGACGACCCGGGCAACTGGAAGTACTACGCCGGCCCGGTGTCCGACTACGGCGTCGGTTCCTGCGTGTGGGAGGAAGTCGACATGTGGGACCCGAGCGGTCACGAGATCGCGCAGGCCTACAACTACAGCAAGCACAACTGCGGAAGCTGATACGGGGAGAAGCAATCATGAAGCTCGGCAAGCGTTCCAAGGCGCTGTCACTGTTCGGCAGCGTCGCCGCGGCGGGCACACTCGCGATCGGTGCGGCGCCCGCCCATGCGGACTCGGGGTCGGCCTGGTACGCCGCCTCCCTCTGCGGCTCCGGCTACCGGCCGCTGGACTCGTTCAACGTCGGCGACAGCGGGCGGTCGACCTCCTCGACCTACCTGTCCTACAACGGCGGCTGGGACTGCGTCGTCACGCTGAAGGACATCCACGTCGGCACGCCGACCTGGACCGACGCGACGATCGGGACCGACGAGAACAACATGAACTTCGACGCGGACAACTACAGCTACTACGCCGGGCCGGTCTACGCGTACGCGCCGGGCACCTGCATCTGGTGGGGCGGCGGCGACGCGGACACCGGCGTGTACGTCGAAGGCCCGAACCACTGCAACTGAGCGAAAGGCACGCGAACGTGCGAACTCGAATCAAGAGTCTGATCGCCATCGGCGCGACGACGGCGGCAGCGGTGGGCAGCCTCGCGCTGGGCGCGGCGCCCGCGCAGGCGTCCAGCTCCGCCGCCTGGCGTGCGGCGTCCATCTGCGGGTCCGGGTACTGGCCGGACGACAACGGCGTATTCAACTTCGACGGCGGCACCATATACGTGTCCTACAACGGTTCGACCGACTGCGCGGTGATGCTCAAGACCGTGTACGTCGGTACGCCTACGGACACCTGGGTGTACATCTCCGGCCCGGACGGAGGCTACGGCGGCAACGGCGGAGATGGCAGGGACTCCGGCAACTTCACCACCTACGCCGGACCCGTCTACGCTTACGCGCCCGGCGCGTGCATCGAGGTGGCCGGCGGAACCGTCTTGCCGGACGACGAGCGCTGGTTCTATCCCGTGCTGTGCGGATAGGCGCCTGACGACGGGGGTGTGGCTCCAGACCGAGTGGTCTGGAGCCACACGTGCTGACCCGCGTTCGCTCCGCTGCCGGCCGAGGGCGCTCGCCGGCCGCGTGGCGGCGGCCCGGGTTTTCGATATGCCGACGATATGCGCCTGCTCGTAGCATTGAGGGCGTGCGTGTGCTGGTCGTCGAGGATGAGCCCTACATGGCAGAGGCCATCCGCGATGGGTTGCGCCTGGAGGCGATCGCCGCCGACCTGGCCGGCGACGGCGACGCCGCGCTGGAGCTGCTGAGCGTCAACGCCTACGACATCGCCGTCCTGGACCGCGACATCCCGGGCCCATCCGGCGACGAGATCGCCAAACGCATCGTCGCCTCCGGCAGCGGGATGCCGATCCTCATGCTCACCGCCGCCGACCGGCTCGACGACAAGGCTTCCGGGTTCGAACTCGGCGCCGACGACTACCTCACCAAGCCGTTCGAACTGCGAGAGCTCGTGCTCAGGCTCAGAGCGCTCGACCGCAGGCGTGCCCACAGCAGGCCTCCGGTGCGGGAGATCGCGGGTCTGCGGCTAGACCCGTTCCGCCGTGAGGTCTATCGGGACGGGCGCTATGTCGCGCTCACCCGCAAGCAGTTCGCCGTGCTTGAAGTGCTCGTCGCCGCCGAGGGCGGTGTCGTCAGCGCTGAAGAGCTCCTGGAGCGGGCGTGGGATGAGAACGCCGACCCGTTCACCAACGCCGTCCGCATCACGGTCTCGGCGCTGCGCAAACGCCTCGGCGAACCCTGGTTGATCGCCACAGTGCCCGGCGTCGGCTACCGGATCGACGCCGGCGTGGACACCGCCGTGGGCACCATCGACCCAGGCAGCGCGCATGGATAGACGCCCGGGGCTAAGCGCCCGACTGAAACTCACCTTCAGCTACGCCGGAATCGTCCTGCTCGCCGGCGCTCTGCTGGTGGCCGTGGCATGGGTATTCGCCCTGCGCTGGATACCGGACCACGATGCGAGAACCATCCAGCAGGCGTTCAGCGGACGCTCAGTGATCGTCACCGGGCCCAGCCGCTCCGAGCTCCTGCGCGGCCTCGCCCCCGCCGCGGCCGCGGCGCTGGCCTTCCTCCTCGCGTTCGGCCTCCTGGGCGGGTGGATCCTGGCCGGCCGGATGCTCGCGCCGTTGACGCGGATCTCCTCCGCGGCGCGGTTGGCCGCGAACGGGTCGCTCTCGCACCGAATCCGGCTCCCGGGCCGCGCGGACGAGTTCAGCGAACTCGCCGACGCCTTCGACCTCATGCTCGCGCGGCTCGAAGCACACGTAGCCGAACAGCAGAGATTCGCCGCCAACGCCTCGCACGAGCTGCGCACGCCGCTAGCGATCACACAGGCGCTTCTCGACGTCGCCAGCAAGGATCTGAACCGCGACCCCGACGAACTCGTCGACCGCCTCCGCACCGTCAACAGCCGCGCGATCGACCTCACCGAAGCGTTGCTCTTGCTCAGCCGTGCAGAGAAGCGCTCCTTTACCCCAGCGTCCGTCGATCTGTCCCTCATCGCGGAGGAGGCCACTGAGACGCTGCTGCCGCTCGCGCAGAAGCACGGCGTCACGATCGAAACCTCGGCCGACGCGGCCCCGGCCCTGGGCTCACACGCGCTGCTGTTGCAGTTGGGTACGAATCTTGTGCACAACGCGATCGTCCACAACCTGCCCGAAGGCGGCGCGGTGTGGGTCACCACCAGCGCGCGCCGTGGCAGCGTGCTGCTCACCGTCGAGAACACCGGCGAAAAGCTCACGCCGCAGCTGGTTTCCACGCTCGTCGAGCCGTTTCTTCGCGGAACCGAGCGTGTGCGCGGTGACCACGCGGGAGTCGGCCTCGGCCTGGCAATCGTCAAGAGCATCACGCACGCACACGACGGGACGCTCACCCTCACGCCTCGGGCTGCCGGGGGACTTTGCGTCGCGGTGCAGCTGCCTAGCTGATGGGGAAGTCGAAGTAGGTGTCCGGGTACGGCTCGGCTTTGAGTGTGTAATGCCACCACTCGCAGTCGTATGAGCTGAAACCGCAACTCTCCATGATCGCGCTGAGGCACCGGCGGTTGCTCGCCTCGACTTGCCTGATTCCGCTTGCGCCGTGGTGTGAGACGGGATCCATCAGGTCGTGGTCACCACCCATCGGAGCGAGTTCACCGCTGGCCAGATCGTAAAGCGTCAGGTCTATCGTGCTGCCCCGGCTGTGGCCCGACTTGGCGGCCACGTATCCCTTTTCGAACATCTCGGGCCTGTCGATATTCGGATAGTGCCGCCGTTTCGTTCGGCCGTCCTCCGGCTCGGTCGACCAGCGCAGAAAGCGATCTACCGCGCGCTGCGGCCGATAGCCGTCCCAAAGCAGCAAGCCGAAACCCAGCCCCGCGGCCTTCTCTTGCGCTTTGTCCAGCGCCGCGCACAACGCCGTGGTGCCGACGATTCGGTTGGCCAGGTACCCGTCTACCGGCTTGCCCGTGAAGTTGTCCCAGGTGGCGTACTTGGCATCCCAGCGTATTCCGGTCACCAGTTCGTCGACGAAGACGAATTCACCTTCCATCGCGCTCGCCCATCACTGCCAACGCCACGATCCGGTCAATCACCTCGGCGAGCGGCAAACCGGCGGCCGCCATCATTCTTGGGTACCGGCTGTACGAGGTCATACCGGGCAACGTGTTGACCTCGTTAAGCACCACTGTGCCATCGTCCTTAAGGAACATGTCGACTCGTGCAAGCCCGCTGCATCCCAGTGCGCGGTATATCGTCCGTGCCGTTTCCTGGACGAGAGATCGCGACTCTATCGGAATGTCGGCGGGCACGATCGGGGTCGAGTTTTCGGAGCGGCTTTCCGGCTCGCTCTCCTGGTGGATTCTGAAGAAACCGTGCGACAGCGAGATTCGATCCACCTCGCCCGCGATGAGATCCGGGCCGTTGCCCAGGATCGCGCATCCGACCTCGCTGCCGATGACCGCCTCTTCGATCAGCACCTTCGAGTCGTACTGCCGTGCGGCCTCCACCGCGCTCAGCAGTTCGTCCTCGCAAGTTGCCTTGCTGACCCCGAACGATGAACCCGACCGGGCCGGCTTCACGAAGAGCGGGTAAGCCAGCTGATCGAGCTCCATCTTCTCGTTCGCCGCGACGGTCCAGAAGTTCGGCGTGGCGATTCCCGCGCTTCTGGCGACGATGTACGCGAGGGATTTGTCCATGCACAGCGCGGAACTCTGGATGTCACAGCCGGCGTAGGGAATCCCGGAGAGCTCCAGCAAGCCTTGAATCGCGCCGTCCTCGCCGAGCTTGCCGTGCAGAACAGGCAGCACGACATCCAGCCGGATCGTTTCGTACCGGCCATGTTCCAGGACAAGCAGTCCGTGCACGCTCCGATCCGGCGATAGCACGACCGGCCGCCAGGAGGTGCCGACTGCCAAGTCCGTGTCGGGGCCGTCACAGAGCTTCCAGGCGCCGCTCTTCGTGATCCCGATCCAGAACGGCTGGTACTTTTCGAGGTCGAGGTGCTTCGCGACCTCTTGCGCAGATTTGACCGAGACCGGGTGCTCTTCGCAAGCGCCTCCGAACAGAACCGCGACTTTCAACCTAGCCATGCCGTTCCCCGCTTTCAAATTTCAGGCAGTTGACGATGCTGCTCGCGACCGTGTCCCGCAGTGCGTGTTCCGTGTAATACGCGGTATGCGGAGTGACGATCACATTCGGTAACGCTTGCAGCCGCACCAACAGCTTGCTTTCGATGGGTTTGTCTCGGCAGTCGGCGTAGAAAACGCCTTCTTCCCCCTCGATGACATCCAGCGCCGCGCCGCCCAAGCTGCCGCTTTCCAATGCCCGGACAAGGGCCCCGGTGTCGACGAGCGAACCGCGTCCGGTGTTGACAATGAATGCGCCACACTTCATCCGCTCGATCCGCTGGTGATTCATGAGGTGATATGTCTCAGCGTTGAGCGGCGTATGCAGGGTCACCAGGTCGCTGCGCTGCACTAGTTCGTCCAGCGATACGTAGTCGGCGGCGACACTGGGACGACTGTCGTAAGCTAATATTCGGCAGCCGAACCCGCGGAGCCGGTCTAGGACCGCCGCGCCGATGCGCCCCGTGCCAATGACCCCGACCGTCAGGTCGCGTAGCTCTTTCCCGCGCGTCTCAGCCAAACGGTAATCATGCGTATCGGTACGGCGGATGATGGCTTTGGCGTTCCGCAGAGCCATCAGCATGAGCATCAGCGTGTAGTCGGCCACGCTGTCCGGCGAGTAAGCGACGTTACCAACGGTAATGCCGATACGCTCCGCGTACTCCACATCGACATGGTTGTATCCAATGCTGCGCGTGGAGATATACGTAACGCCGACTTCGCTCAGCGCGAGAAGCGTAGAGTTCGCGATGCGAGCCTTGTGACTGACGCTGATGCAGCGGTTTCCATACGCCAGTTCGATATTGGCTGCGGAAACCGCCGCGTCCGTGATGGCAGCCGTCATGCCAAAGCGAGGTGCCAGCTCTCGGAACAACACCGCCTCGTCCGGCTCGCAGCCATAAACCGTGATTCCCGCTCTTGGGATCGTCGCCGAAGACGAGGACACCGCCGGCCGGGTGCGGGAGCGGGGGCGGTCCGCTGTCCGTACTGGTTCGCTGTTTGACACGCCTCCAGTCAAGGCTGCGCGCTGTTACCGGCGTGTATGCGGTTTTCGATACGCCGACGATATGCGTCAGCTTCGCGTCTGAAGCGCCGTCAGTTGTCGGCTCTCGACGTGAGGATCGAGATGAGCTGTTGTGCCGCGTTCTCGCCGCCGAACGTGAATACCGGCACGCCTGACACCTTCGCCGCGCCCGCAGCAGCCGAGTCCGTTGTGGGCGTCAGGCGGCAGATGAACCGCAGGTTGGACAGGCGGTCGAGCAATCCGGTCTCGACCGCCCGTGCCAGCTCGCCTCCGGCGTCGGCACACAGCAGGACATCGGGCTGCGGCATCGGTTCACCGCGTTGCGCGGCGACCTGCGCCATGAGGTCGAGCGCGCCGTTGAGTTGCGGCAGCGCCGGCGCGATTTTTACCCGCGCCGCCGAGGTCAGTCGCCGCCACTGGTCGGACGTGAACGCTTCGCCGCGCCGCTCATCCGACATCGCGAGCAGGAGCAGCCGCTTCTCCGCGGGCTCACCCGCTACCGCTGCGGAAACAGGCGGCGACGCTTCGAACGCCGACGTCGGCCGCACGCGGGCGTCAGGCGCGAGCATGCCGTAGCCGACCTCCTCGGCCGCCACGCTCCAGAAACCCTCGCCCGCGGCCGCATCCGGGTCGATGCCGCGAATCTCACCGATGAGGCGGACGCCGACGGCTGCCCACGCTTCGTCAGCGCCGTCATCGTCGCTCTCGACGACCTGGGCGTTCAAGGCTGCCGTATAGCCGCGCGCGCACGCGACGAATGCCTCGACCGACCGGTTGACCAGTGACTCCCCGCCGGATTCGACCAGTACTACCGCACCGCTGACGCGCTCAATCACGATCGAGCTCAATCCCGGATCCGCAGCGATCACCGCCCGGCCGCCGAGCGACGCATACGGCGCCCGAGCCCACTCGCCCGGGTACGGAACGTCAAGTTCCCCATCCACCACCGGGGCCAGCGCCTGAGCTAACTCACCATCCGACATAGCACGCGAGACCCCTGACATACCCCAATCGTAGGGCGGCCGCCGTGCGCAAAGGCGCGCGGCGGCCGCCGTCGCCGGGCCGGATCCGGCTGGCGGATCCACGGCGCGCGGACTATGCGGGGACGGGAACGGCCGGCTGTGCGGCCAGCGCCGCGACGATCTCGTCGACCCTGGTCTTGGCGTCGCCGAAGAGCATCGCGGCGTTCTCGCGGAAGAACAGCGGGTTTTGGACTCCGGCGTATCCGCTGGCCATGGAGCGCTTGAAGATCACGACCTGCTCGGCCTCCCATACCCGCAGCACCGGCATGCCCGCGATGGGGCTGCTCGGGTCCTCGGCCGCGGCCGGGTTGACCGTGTCGTTGGCGCCGATGACCAGGACGACATCCGTGCCGGCCAGGTCGTCGTTGATCTCGTCCATCTCCAGCACGATGTCGTAGGGCACCTTCGCCTCGGCCAGCAGCACGTTCATGTGGCCCGGCAGGCGGCCGGCGACCGGGTGGATGCCGAACCGCACCTCGACGCCCCGCGCGCGCAAGACTCGAGTCAGCTCGGCCACCGGATACTGCGCCTGCGCCACCGCCATGCCGTAGCCAGGTGTGATCACGACCGTGGACGCGGCGGCGAGCAGTTCGGCGGTCTGCTCGACCGAGGTCTCCCGGTGTTCGCCGTACTCGCCCTCGCCCGCGCCGCTGGGCGCCTCGATACCGAAGCCGCCGGCGATGACGGAGATGAAGGAGCGGTTCATCGCCTGGCACATGATGTAGGAGAGGTAGGCGCCTGAGGAACCCACCAGCGCGCCGGTGACGATCAGCAGATCGTTGTCGAGCAGGAAGCCGCTGGCGGCGGCCGCCCAGCCGGAGTAGCTGTTGAGCATCGAGACCACCACCGGCATGTCGCCGCCGCCGATCGAGGCGACCAGGTGCCAGCCGAACAGCAGCGCCACCGCGGTCACCGCCGAGATCGACCACAGCGCGGGGTGCAGCACGAACACCACGGTCAGGATCGCGAAGGACAGCAGCGCGGACAGGTTGAGCAGGTTCTTGCCGGGAAGCACCAGCGGCGCGGACTTGATGCGCGCGCTCAGCTTCAGGTTCGCGACGATCGAGCCGGTGAAGGTGACCGCGCCGATGAAGATGCCGATGAACACCTCGGCGTGGTGGATGCGCAGCAGGGAGCCGGCGAATGAGCCGAGGCCCTTGTCTTCGACCTCGACATACGAGGCCCAGCCGACCAGCACGGCGGCGAGGCCGACGAAGGAGTGCAGCAGCGCGATCAGTTCCGGCATGCCGGTCATCTGTACGATGCGGGCGCGCCACAGGCCGATAATCGCACCGATGACGGTCGCGACGGCGACGATCAGCGCCGTGGTGCCGCGCGCGGAGCTGTCGTGGACGGACAGGGTGATGGTGGCGGCCAGCGCGATGACCATGCCGGCCACGCCGAAGACCCAGCCCTGCTTGGCGGTCTCGTGCTTGCTCAGACCCGCCAAGGACAGGATGAACAGCAGCGCGGCGACGAGGTACGCCGCGGTGGCGATCGAGGCGGCGGACACGTCAGTTCCCCTTGCTGAACATGGCGAGCATGCGGCGGGTCACCGCGAAGCCGCCGAAGATGTTGATGGAGGCGAGCAGCAGCGCGATACCGGACAGAATCTGGACCGGTCGCACGCCGAGGCCGATCTGGACCAGTGCGCCGACCACGATGACGCCGGAGATGGCGTTGGTGACGCTCATCAGCGGCGTGTGCAGCGCGTGGTGGACCTTGCCGATGACGTAGTAGCCGACGACGATCGCCAGGGTCAGCACGGTGAAGTGCTGCGGGATCGGGGCCGGCGCGAACGCGGTCACCAGCCAGAACAACGCGCTCCCGGAGAAGACCAGCGTGAGCTTCGCGGTGGCCGACAGCTTCTTCTTTTCGGGTTTGGCCGGCGCCGGCGCGGTCACGGCTGCGGCGGGGGCCGCGCTGACCTGGACCGGTGGCGGCGGCCACAGCTTCTCACCGTGGCCGGTTCCGGTGGCGCGCACGACGGTGACGGCGCGCTGGACGACGTCGTCGAGGTCGAGCACGACCTTGCCGTCCTTCGCGGGAGTCAGCAGCTTGATCAGGTTCACCAGGTTGGTGCCGTACAGCTGGCTGGCTTGAGTGGGCAGCCGGCCGGCCAGGTCGGTGTAGCCGAGGATGGTCACGCCGTTGTCGGTGACGGTCTTGCGGCCCGCGACGCTGCCTTCGACGTTCCCGCCCATGCCCGCGGCCATGTCGACGATCACCGAGCCCGGCTTCATCGAGGCGACGTCGGCCGCCGTGATCAGCTTCGGCGCCGGGCGGCCCGGGATCAGCGCGGTGGTGATGATGATGTCCACGTCGGCGGCCTGCGCGGAGTAGAGCTTCGCCGCGGCCTCGTTGTACTGATCCGAGGTCGCCTTGGCGTACCCGTCGGCGGACTGCTGGGCCGCCTCGTCGACGACGACGGGGAGGAACTCCCCGCCGAGCGACTTCACCTGGTCGGCGACCTCGGGCCGCGGGTCGGTGGCGCGCACCACGGCACCGAGGCTGGATGCGGCGCCGATCGCGGCGAGGCCCGCGACCCCCGCCCCGGCCACCAGCACCTTCGCCGGCGGGACCTTGCCCGCCGCGGTCACCTGGCCGGTGAAGAAGCGGCCGAACTCGTGGGCGGCCTCGACCACCGCGCGATAGCCGGCGATGTTGGCCATGCTGGACAGGACGTCCAGGGACTGGGCGCGGCTGATGCGCGGCACGGCGTCCATGGCCAGCACGGTGATGTCGCGTTCGGTGAGCGCGTCGACGAGGTCTGGGTTGAGCGCCGGGGCCAGCGTCGAGACCAGGTAGGCGCCGTCCCGGGGCTTGCCGATGTCGTCGGGCGAAGGGCCGTTGACGCGCAGGATCACGTCCGCGCCCCAGGCGTCTTCAGCGGCCGCGACGACCGCGCCGGCCTCGGCGTAGGCCGCGTCGGGGAAGGCGGACAGCGAGCCGGCTCCGGCCTCTACGACCACGTCGTATCCGAGGCCGATCAGCTGTCTGACGGTCGCGGGTGTCGCGGCCACGCGGGTTTCCCCGACCGGCTCGCGGGTCACTCCGATGAGCACTGGCGGTCTCCTTCGAAGGGCGGATCGTGCCGCGATCGTACGCAATCGGGCATAGCGAAAGGCTGGTGCCGGCCCAAACTCCGGGGAGGGCACCAGACCGGGAGTCGGGATGTCGATTGTGGATCAGTAAAGCAGGCGCGCATTGATCAGCACACCCGTTCAGCGGTGAATCGCCGGTGCACGCTTGTGCGAGCCTTGTGCCCGTGCAGAATTACGCCGGAGCGCGATATCGCAGGAGTGCGGCGACGGCGCTGTGCCTGGGCGCGTGCGTTTCGATGGCCGTGGCCGGTGCGCAGCATCGCTCCACGCCGGGAGATCACCGGCTGGCGCAGGCGCGATCGGCGCCGAACCCAGCCGCCGCCATCCCCAGCGCGGCCGCGGTGCTCGCGCCGTTGAGCTCGGGGCCGTTCACGCCGCCGGACGGGACGATTCTGCTCGGGGTTTCCACCGACCTGTACCGCCTCGACGCGTTCGACCAGGCGGCAGGTATCGCCGCGCATCCGGCGATCTACAACAGATGGACGACCCCGAACGGCTCACTCCAGCCGATTCTCGACGACGCCCGCACCCGTCCTGGCATGGCTCCGATGGCTTCGTGGAACCTGCCGCTGGCCGACGGCGCCGTCGCGGCGGGCCGCGAGGACGGCTATCTCTGGGACCAGGCGGCAGCCGTCAAGGCGTATGGCGGGCCGGTGTTCATCCGGCTGGACTGGGAGATGAACGCCGACTGGTATCCGCGGTGGAATCCGCCGGCCGTCACCCCTCAGGCCTTCATCGCGGCCTGGCGGCACGTCTACCAGCTCTTCAAGTCCGCGGGCGCGAGCAACGCGGCGTTCGTGTGGTGCCCCACCGTCTGGAACGGCCCGAACGGCGTGGATGATTCGGCGTGGTATCCCGGGGACGACGCGGTCGACTGGGTCGGGCTCGACGCCTACCCGCAGGGCGCCTCACCGGACTACCTGCTGCACGGCCCTGACGGCATGGAACCGATGGCCCAGTTCGCCGCCGCGCACGGCAAACCCCTGATGCTCGCCGAATGGGCGCCGCAGCTGCCGCACCCGGACACCGCGGCGTCGATCGACCTGGTGCTGGACTGGGCCGAACGCCACCCGAGGACGATCAAGGCGCTGGTGTACTTCGATTTCGACAACAGCTTCGAGAGCAAGGATTTCCTGCTGGCCGATCATCCCGTCGCGGCGGCGGAACTACGCCGGCGCACTCAGTCCAACCCGAGGTATGCGACAAGCCTCACCGGCTGACTGATCCACCGGGCCCTAGGCGGTGTTGGGGAATGTCTCAAGGCAACGATCCGGCCGCCGCTTTGTCGGGGATCGTGATGGCGAATCGCCACGCGCCGCCAGGCGCAGATGGTTCACTGCGCGACGAGCCTGGGCGTGCGGCCGGAGCGTCCTCA
>DASUAR010000291.1:0-20569 GCA_035763685.1 Actinocrinis sp.
GTAGGCGCGGCCGTCGGGCGCCGGGCCGTTGCCCTGGTACAGGTCGTCGCCGCCGTACATGTTGTACGCCTGCCACGTCTGGTCCGAGGTCTGCACCACGATGTCGGAGTGGCTGCTGGGGTTCGTGACCACGAACGGGTACGGCATGAAGCCCTGGTTGTCGGTCTGGCTCAGGTCAGCGAGGTAGACCCCTGACACCGCGTCGGAGGGCACGTCCCACGTGGCGTTCACGGTCCAGTTGCCGCAGTCGGTCAGACCGGTGGACGCGTCGCGCGTGCAGGTCGGCTGGGTGGTCGCCGGAAAGACCGCCGTGGGCGAGGTCGGCAGCAGCCGCGCCCCGTCCCCGCCGTACCAGCCGAGCCGGTAGATCGCGATCGTGAAGGAGGCGGGAGAGCTGACCTTGAAGCTGATGGTCTGTCCGGGCTGCACGCTCTCGGTGGTCGAGAAGCCCTGGATGTCGCCCCACGCGCTCGGCGCGTACCACTGGCTCATCGGCGTGCCCGGCAGCGAGTTCTCGCAGACGATCGGGTTGGACCCGGGCCCGCAGGCGTCGGCGGCGCGCGCCGCGACCGCCGGTCCCACCAGGACCGCGAGCAGCGCCAAGGCCACTGCCAGGACCAGAGAGCCGGCCCACCCGCGGCCGTGACCCTCGCGGCCGGCAAAGCGTGCTGATAACAGACTGACTGACATTCGCCCACCCCTGGACCGAGTAAACACTCGACAAGCAACATGTCTGAGATATGTCGCGGCGATTGACGCTCCCCGCGACATCACCGATATATCGCGCAGCATTGCGACGCACTCACATCGTCGCAGACTCTGCCCGCCTTCGGGCGAACTTCACCAAACTACTAATATGCTTCGCGACCTGCTGGTACTCGCCGCGCGTTTCGCCTCGCGGCAAAATAAGTGTTACGCGGTGCTGACCTGCATCACAGCACCCGTGTACGCCTCCGCGGCGCGACTTCTCAATGAGGCGATCTCAGCGGCTGTCCGGGCTCAATCGGTCTGGCCAAGGCTCAGTGGGGCTGGCCGATGCGTGGCGTTTCTGGTCAGGGAGCCAATGGAAATGACGCGGGCCACCCGCTGGGAACGTAAGGTGCCGCGCGCGTGGTCGCCGTTGGCACGCCTTACCCGGCTTCGGGCCACCGCCAGAGGGCGGATTCGCGGCCTGTCGCGAGCGGGCCCGAACGTGCGTCAAGCGCGGGTTGACGATTGCCTGATCGTCAACCTAACATTGACGCATGAGTCCACTCAACATCAGTCTCGCCGACCTGATCAACCGCCTCGACGAGGAATTGCCCGACGCCACCGACCTGGCCCGCATCAGCGAGGCGCACCTGCGTTCCAAGACCCTCTCCGATCTCGGTGACCAGCTCGTGAGCCACTACGTCGGCAAGGCGAAGCAGGGCGGCGCGTCGTGGAGCGAGATCGGTGACGCCATCGGGGTGTCCAAGCAGGCCGCCCAGCAACGCCACACTCCTGTCGGCGCGTTCGGGCGGTACACCGACCTGAGCCGGCACAGCATCGTGCTGGCGCAGGAGGCGGCCCGGACGTACAAGCACGCCGTCATCGGCACCGAGCACATGCTGCTCGGCCTGCTCGGCGAACCGCGGGGCCTGGCATACCAGGTACTGGTGGCGAAAACCGAGTCGGAGCAGCGCATCCGCGACGCGATCGAGGAGGCGATGCCGCCGGCAGGGCGCAAGGCGCCGCGGGGACACATTGCATTCGGACCGCAGAGCAAGGAGGCCATCGAGCAGGCGATTCGCGCGTCGGACGATCTCGGCCACGACTGGGTCGGCACGGAACACGCGCTGCTGGGCCTGATCCGCGTGGAGCAGAGCCCGGCGGCGCAGATCCTGCGCAACCTCGGCTTCGGCTCGGACGAGCTGCACGAGACGGTCAGGACCGAGACCGCCAAACGAGCCGCCGCGCACGACAGGCAATAACGAAACGAGAAGGAGCAGGACAAGGCGTGCTCGTCCCGGTCAAAGCCCCCAAGGGTGGTTGCGAGCTAGACCCGGACGCCGGCACGTACCACACGTTGTTGCGGGCGCTGCGCTGCCTCGGGGAGCGCGGCTCCCCGCTGCTGGTCACCCGGTGGAAATTTCGACGCGTCAGCGACGATTCACTCGCGTTCGCCTTCCCGGTCCCGACCTGACGCTGTGAACAGCGCCTTTCCCTCATCGTTCACCACGACGGTCTTCAGCCAACGCAGCATGAGGCGGTTTGGTAGCACGCCCCGCAGGGCGGCACCGAAGGGCCAGATGGCCGCATCAGCGCGCGGCCGGAGGCGAACAGGACAGCGCGCGATGGTTGTCGGCGAAGAATGTCAGTCCCAGACGGTGTAGTACGTGTTCGGATTCACCAGATAGCGCACGGTCGGAACGGGCACGTGTGCGATGCGGTGATGGCGCGCGTACCGGTAGAACGAGGCCCAGTCCTCGCGCGGAAGGACGCCCTTATCGCGTCGCAGGCGGCTGAATCGCAGCGCTCTGGATCGTCGCGCGACGAACGCATTCGCGTCGAGAAATGCCTTTTCGCGCGACAGTTTCCGGTCGTAGGGCACTGACAGGACGTCCATCTCGCGGCCGTCCGGCGTGACGCGACGCAGGGCCGTGTACACGCCATCGAGGCGGTACGAGGACACCTTCGGCCGGGCTTCGAGGGCTGCGAGAGCCGTCGCAAGGTGCTCCGGCTCCCACGTGTTGTCGTCGTCGAGGAACGCGACGAAGGGCGATCTGGCCAGGCGCACGCCGACGTTGCGCACGACGCCGAGGACCGCGGTGTTCCTGCGGAGGCTGACCGCGACGACTCGGGGGTCGTCGGGGAGCGGCGGGACCTGGCCACCGCCGTCGTCGACGACGATCACAAGGTTGTCCGCGACGGTCTGCGCGAGGGCCGATTCGACCGCCGCGCGCAGCGCGTCGGCTCGTTTATAGGTGGGGATGACTGTGGTGACGAGTGGCGCTCGGCCGGCCGGCAGGAGCTTTCGCAGACGTCGTACTTCCGAGGACTCGAACAGCCAGACCTTCGGCACGGTATGCGCCAGCAGCACCTTGTTGCGCAGCTCGTACAGCGGCAGCCAGCCGAATTGCCGCCGCAGAATCCGCTTGGCGGTTCGCCGGATCATGACCTGCCTTTCCGTTGCTGTCGCGAGGGTGATGCTGTCAGTGGAGGCTGACGCGGTCGTCGGCCTCGGCTGGTGCGGGTTCGGCTTGTGGTGCGGGGGTCGGCTGTGGCGAGCCCGGCTTGGCCAGATGCCGCAGCGGCCAGACGACGGGTACGTACACTGCGAAGGCCGCCGTTCCAGCGACGAAAAGGTACGCGATCTGCGGCAGGTGCAGTTGGCCGAGCCCCAGGGCGACGCCGACCATGAGCGCCCCGCCGAGGAACGGCCGGGCACAGGCCTTGGCGATGACCAGCGGCGAGATGCCGGCCTTGGACAGCGCCCACAGGAAGATCGGGGCGACCAGCGGTCCGGCGACCAGGATGTGGCCGAGTCCGACCCCTGCGATGCCTCTGGCCTTCGCGGTGAGGATCAGCGTCGGGATGAGGGCGATCAGCCACCAGCCCTGAACGGTGATCAGGGCTTTGCGACGTCCGGAGGCGACCAGGCAGTCGTAGGCCAGCTCGAAGGCCACGCGCAGCAGGCCGAGCAGCGCGAGGAAGCGCAGCGCGCCCGAGGCGGCGGTCCAGCGTTCGCCGTAGATGGCGTAAATCAGGGGTTTCGGCATCACGGCGAGCAGGGCGCAGGCGGGGACCGCGGCCGCCATGAGGAGGGCCAGGCCACGGCCGAAGCTGTCGGACAGGGCCTTCTTCGAGTTCGCGACGCGGGAGAATCCGGCGAACGAGACGCGGCGGGCTATCTCCGAGACGCTGCGCACCGGCCAGCTCGAGATGTTGAACGCGATCTGGTACAGCCCGAGCTGGATCGGGCCGAGCGTCGCGCCGACGACGATGGAGTCGACGTTGAGCATGGCGAGCACGAGCAGGCTCGCGCCGGCCAGCGGGACTCCGAAGGCGAGCAGCTTTCGCGCCTGCTCCCGGTTCCAGCCGGGCTTGAGGAAGCCGGGCGCGGCGATCGCGCAGCCGACGAGGGCGACCACGTTGCCGGCGATCGAGCCCCAGGCGAAGCTCATCGCGCCGAATCCGGCCACCGCGAGGCCGATCGTCAGGCCGGTGCTGAGCAGGAAGTTGCTCGCGTCGATGAACATGCGCTTTCGCTGGGCGAAATTGCGGGTGAGCACGCCGGCCGGAACACAGGCGATGCCGTCGATGATCACCGCGATGCCGAGCACCCGCAGCATCGAGGTCGCGTCGGCGGCGCCGAGCAGCCTCGCAAATTCGGGCGCCGCGAAGAACAGGACGAGGTAGAGCAGGGCGCTGGAGGCCACGGAGAGCGTGAGCACGGTTGGCGCGAACCGCTTCGGGTCCAGCTCCCAGCGCACGATCGCCAGGCTGACGCCCAGCTCGTTGGCGGAAAGCAGCACTGCGAGCGCGACCAGGCCGATCGCGTATAGGCCCCAGTCGCGCGGCCCGAGCAGCCCGCGGGCCAGCACGACGCCGGTCAGGAAGTTGCCCAGCCGCATCACCACGGTGTTGACGAAGCTCCAGCGCACGCCCTTGCGGATCTCCCCGCCGATCTTGGCGTTCGGGTCCGCGTTCGCCTTCACCACCGGGATCTCGCCGGTCTCGGTGGGCAGCCTGGTCTGCACGCCGACCGGCCGGAAGATCGGCAGGACGAGCGTGTCGTCCTCCATCGGCGGGAACCACGGCCGCAGCGTGGCGGCGATCGCCTGCGGCGTGCGGGTCAGCCGCGTCATGTCCAGCATGTACGCGTTCGGGGTGTTCGTGCCGGGAGCGGGCTTGCGCAGGGAGAAGAAGGCGGGCGGTATTCCGGCGAGCACGGCGGCGGGGTCGCGGCGCGGAACCAGGTCGCCCTCCCGCCGCGAGATGCCCAAGTACGCGCCCGAACAGCCCAGCAGGAGGAACATGACCCCGGCGAACATCGGGAAGCCGAGGGAGTCGAAGGTCGCGCTGACGACGAGGGCCGCGGCCATCGCCGCGACGAAGCTCTGGCCGAGTTCCCGCGTCGGCTCGTCTTTCCACAGCTTCCGGCCGAGCCGTGCGCAGCGGATGCCGGTGAGGTACAGCACGATGATCGAGAGCGCGCCGATGATGCCGATCTCGACGACGGCGAGCAGGTACTGGTTGTCGGTGTACCGGTAGAGCGACGGGATGAACGTCCTGAATCCGCGGCCGAACAGCGGACGTTGCGCGACGTACTGCGCGACGCCCGCATAGTCCATGGTGCGCGCCTGCGTGCTGTTGTCGCCGCCGCCGAGGAACGCGCTGAAGAGGTTCACGACCGTGGTGAGCAGGCCGTGTGTCACCAGCTTCAGCACACCGGCGCCCAGGACGAGGACCCCGAGCGCGCCCCAGCGCCGAGCCGGCTTCCAGGTCGGGATCAGCACGACCAGGACCACGACCAAGCCGATCATCGAGGTGCGCGAGACCGTCATCGGCAGCGCGCCGCCGATCAGGATCACCGGCAGCCAGCGGCGCGCCCAACTGCTCGCCCGCCGCGCCGGGTCGAGCGCCTGCTGGATGGCGAACGGCAGCAGCATCGCCAGCACGCCGGCCAGTTCCAGCGGGTGCGCGGCGGTGGAGGTCGGCCGGGTGAACGAGCCGCGGGTGATCAGGCCGGTGATATCGCTGTTGGCGCGCAGCCCGGGGACGTGGACGTTGGCGAGCAGATCCTTGCGGGTCATGAACTCGACGATGCCGAGCGCGCCGACGAAGCTGCCTAAGACGACCATCCGGCGTAGCAGCGTATTGAGCCGGTCGAGGTCGGTGATGGCCCCGGAGGCGACCGCGACGATGCCGATCCAGGCGGCGAGCCCGATCAGCCCGCGGTCGGCCGCCTGGGTCTCCAGGGCGATCGGGGCGCGGTTGCTCTGCGCGAGAGAGGTGTAGGCGGCGAGGATGCAGACGCTGAAGATCAGCAGGGCGATGCGGACCGCTCGGGTGCCGCTGGCCGGCAGCAGCCGCCCGGCCAGCCACGAGGCGAGGTACCACATCAGCGTCAGCAACGCGTAGATGTTCGCCGGAGTCCCGACCGCGCCCAGGGACGGCACGGTCCAGCTCGACGGAACCAGCTCGAGCAGCGTGATGTAGACGGACAGCACCGCCACCGCGTCGAGTCCGTGACGTCGGCGCCGGGGCGTGGGCCGGGGATCGTCCTGCCGGGCGCGCGGCCGCAGGCTCATCCCCAACCTGGAGTTGCGAACGGCTGGGTCGGCCTCGGGACCAAGTCCGCGCAGGCCGAGAGTCGGCGCGGACACTAGTCGTGCGTGCCCGGTGCCCGGCCGCTCAGCTCCGGGTGCGCCGGCTCGAAGGGGTCGCGGTCAAGGTCGGCGGCGCCGTCCATGCCATACCAGCGCGAGGCGGAGGCCTGGGCGGCGGTCGCGGCGCGGCCGTTGCTGTTGCCGTTGGTCTGCGAGCGGTCGCCCGCCTCGTCGCGCGCGGTCTCGACGGCGGCCGACTCGGCCTGCGCGTCGAAGCCTTCGTCGCTGTCCGCGCCGAACGGCACCCGACGGCGGCGACGGCGGCGCGACGCGAAGATGCTCTCGACGACGAAGGTGGCCAGGAAGGTGATGACCAGTCCGCCGATCGCGACGCCGAGCACGTCCTGGGTCTTGGTCTTGGTCTGCGCCGTGGGCGTGCTCGGCGGCACGATGACGATGGAGCGGATCATGTCCACCGGCTTGACCTGCGCCTGCGCCTGGACCTTCTCGAGCTGCTGCACCGTGTAGTCAGTCAGCGTGTTCATCGAGGTCAGGATGTGCTCCGGGTTGGAGCCCGTGACGGAGAGCGTGATGAACGGACCCTGCGCGGCGGCCGCCAGCGCCACGGCGTACGTCTCGGTGACGCCGAGCTTGGCCAGGTCGTTGCCCGAGTCGTTCGAGCTGAGGCGCCGCACCAGGAAGTCGGCGGTGTCGTTGAGCGAGGAGCCGAAGTTCAGGAAGGCGTTTCCGGTGCCCGGTACCTTGTCCGTGCCCGCGGTCGCGGACTGCGAGGCGAGCAGCGAGATCTCACTCGTCGACTGGTACTTCGCGGGTATGGACTGGTCCACGCCCACGGTGAGCGCGATGGTGAGCAGCAACAGCGGCACCATCACGTACCAACGTGTGCGTATGACTCGGATGACCTCTGCCAGGTCCATAGACCCCTCCCCTTGCGCGTGCGTCGGCGCCGCCGCCCGGTCTCCCTGCCGGGCCGGTGCCACACGCACCGTCCACAGGTAGAGAATAGGGCCCGTGGCGGCAATGCAACCACCGCTTCGGGTGACTTGGGTTCTTGTTCCGCACTTTCGTGCGCGCGCGGCCCAATCCGCTATACGGTGTGCGCGGGAGGGACGCGGACCAGGGGAGGGGCTGCGGTGTCGTTTCGCGAAGTGATCGAGACGGTGTGGTCGCGGTGGTACGTCGCCGCGGTGGCGCTGTTGCTGACGCTCGCCATGGGCTGGAAGGTGGACCACCCGCCACGGTTTTTCCAGGCCACCACGATTTTGCTGCTGGTTCCGCCGCAGGCGCCCAGCTCGCCGAACACGCTGGCCGCGGTCACCCCGTCGATCGCGGCGACCGGCCTGATGGTGGACACGATCCTCAGCGACAGCACGTCGGCCGACCGGCTGCGCAAGGCCGGCGTGACGAACGACTATTCGTTGACGCCGCGTAACAACGGCACTGTGCAAACGCCAAGGTACTCGGTTCCTGCCGAGCAGTTGAGCGTGACCGGTCGCGATCCGAACGCCGTGCTGACCAGCGTGACGAAGCTGTCCGCGGTGTTCGTCGAGGAACTGGACGACATGCAGGCGCGCGCGGACGTGCCGGTGTCTATCCGCATCACCACGCAGGAGCTCGTTCCTCCGGCGGTAGTGCAGGTGCACGGATCGAAGTCTCGGGGTCTCGCCGGGATCGCGATACTCGGGACGATCGCGATAGTCGTGCTTCCGAATTGGTTCGACCGGTACATGCGGCGCAGGAACCGGCGCGCGCGCAGAGCGGACGCGAACGGTAATAGCAGGCGGCGTAAGGCAAAAACCGACAGAGTGGATAGTTCGGAGAAGGTGCCCGTATGAGTGCGGCAGAGAACAACGCGAGGACGGGCACCCGTATCGCACCGGACGCGGATGTACACGCAAGTGCGGTGTTAGGCGAGGGCACATCTGTGTGGCATGGCGCCTCGGTGCGTGAGGACGTCGTGCTTGGACGCTCATGCATCGTCGGCAGAGGCGCGTATCTCGGGCCGGGCGTGCGCGTCGGCGACAACGTCAAGATTCAGAACAATGCCCTTGTATACGAGCCGGCGGTGCTCGGCGACGGCGCGTTCGTCGGCCCGGCGGTGGTTTTCACCAACGACCTCAACCCGCGCGCGGTGACTCCGGAGGGGCGGCTGAAGAGCGCTGCGGACTGGCACGCGGTCGGCGTGACGGTGCTGGAGGGCGGCTCGGTCGGGGCGCGTGCGGTGTGCGTCGCGCCGGTGACCATCGGGCGGTGGGCGATGGTCGCCGCGGGCGCGGTGGTGACCCGGGACGTGCCGGATTTCGCTTTGGTTCTCGGGGTTCCGGCGCGGCAGGTCGGCTGGGTGGGCCGGGCCGGGGTGCGGCTGGTCGAGGAAGGCGAGAGCGGCGAGGAAGGCAGCGGTTCGGGTCGGCTCGTGTGCCCGGAGACCGGTGCGGTGTACCTGGAGAAGGATGGCGTGCTGTCGGAAATCGACGCGCCGTGAGCATGCGAGTGGGCGCGCGGGCGGGCAGTGCACCGCGTGCGGTGATCGTCGTACTCAACCTGCCGGTGCCTGATGACCACCGGGTGTGGGCTCAGGCGCAAGCCTTGCGTGACGATGGCGTGGCTGTGACGGTCGTGTGTCCGGCGATTCGGGACAAGCGGCCGGGTACGGCGACGATCGACGGCATCGACGTGGTGTATTTCCCGTCGTTCGAGGGCGCGGGGCGGCTTGGCACGATCGTCGAAGGGGCGTGGACGACGTTCGTCTCGACGCGTGCAGCGCGGCGTGCGTTAAGGCAACCGGCGAGTACACGCATGGTTCAGGTGTGCAATCCACCGGACATGCTGTTCCGGTTGTTGCGCTGGGCGCGGCGGCGCGGCTGCTGGACGGTGTATGACCAGCACGATGTGGTGCCAGCGCTGGCGGGTTCGCGGCCCGCGTTCCAGAAACTGGAGCCGCTGTTTCTCGCCTGTGAGCGCAAGACCGTCGCGGCGGCAGACGTGGTTCTGACGCCGAGTTCCGAGCAGGTTGAGCGGCTGCGGAAGTTGTACGACCGCGACGCCGTGGTGATCCGTACCGCATCGATCGTTGCGGGGGAACGCACCAAGGTGCGGGAGGACGGGCACACGACCGTACTCGGGTATCTCGGCGTGATCGGCGAACAGGACGGCGTCGGGGATCTGGTCGAGGCAGTCGACCTGCTGCGCGGACGCGGCGTGACCGGCTTCCGCGTGGAGGTCGCGGGCGACGGGCCGGCGCTCGCGGGCGTCCGCGAGCAGGTGACGCAGCGTGGGCTCGGCGAGCTGGTGCGGCTGCGCGGCTGGCTCGGTCCGGAGCAGATCGGCCCGTTCCTCGATGAGATCGACGCGATGACGGTGCCGGATCCGGATATCGAGTTCAATCACTACTGCGCGATGAACAAGGTCACGCACGCGATGGCGCGCGGCATCCCGGTCGTGTTGCGGCCGCTGCGTGAGAACTCGCGGCTGGTCGCGGATTCCGGGGTGGTCGCGAAGGACCTGAGCCTGCCGGCCTTCGCTGATGCGCTGGAGACGATGGTCGGACTGCCGGAGGAGGAACGCACGGCGATCGGCGAGCGGCTGCACGAGATCTTCGAGGCGGAACTCTCGTGGGAGAAGTCGTCGGCGCGTTATCTGGAGGCTGTCTCACCGGCGCGGCACAGGTAAAGCCAGAGGCAGACGTAGAGACAGCGCGTAGGCGGGCAGCGAGACCGAGATCGATTCGGAGTCTGGTCGCCTGCGGCGAGCAGCGTCCTATGCGATGCTGGCTCGGTGCCTCTACCTGCGGTAATCGAACCGGTCACGCCCAACGCGGCTAGGCCGGTGCAGCGTGCGCTGTTAACACAGTCATGGCTGGACTTAACGTTCCTGCATTGGGCCGTCGCGCCCGATGTGGTGCAGCCGTTTCTGCCCACAGGCACGCAGGCGGACGTGATCGACGGCCAGACGTACATCGGGCTCATCGCGTTCCGGATGTACCGCATCGGCTGGCTAGGGCTTCCGGGTATGCCGTGGGTCGGTACCTTCCCGGAGACGAACGTGCGCCTGTATTCGGTGGACGAGGCGGGGCGACGAGCGGTCGTCTTCCTGTCGTTGGACGCGGCGCGACTGCTGCCCGTGCTCGCCGCGCGAATCGGTTTCAAGCTGCCGTATGTGTGGTCGCGCATGTCGGTGCGGCGGCACGGAGACGATGTGCTCGAATACACGAGCCGCAGGCATCGGCCGGGTAAGTCATCAGTGCGGTCGCATCTCAGGGTACGGATCGGTGAACGCATCGAGGAGCCGACCGCGACCGAGCACTTCATGACCGCGCGCTGGGGTCTGCACTACGCGCCGATCCGGCGCACGCTGTACCTGCCGAACGAGCATCCGCGCTGGTCACTGCATCGCGCCAAGGTTCTGGACCTGCGCGAGAACCTGGTCGCGGCGACCGGACTTCCCGCCCCGATCCGGCCGCCGGACAGCGTCCTGTACTCCCCCGGCGTACCGGTAACGTTCGGCGCACCGTTGCGGGATTGAGATATTCGGCTAAATCAGGGAACTGTGTCCAGTTCAAACGGACAGCGTGCGCGCCTTACCCACGGCTGGTGTCACATACTCAGAGCGCGCGCCGCACCTCGTCGAGCTCCGCGGCCGTGTATTCACGGTCCCTGGCGATCGCGGCCAGCAGGTCACGGGCTCGAAGCACTCTGAGATCGTCTTCCCGGATCAGCAAGCGCGCCGCGGCATCATCGACCTCGATGACGGCCTGGTATTCACCCGGCATCAGTTTCCCGAAATTCCGCGCCAGAATCGCCGCGATCCGCACCGCCGCGGTCAGCTCGTCCTGCGGCAGCGCCAGTGCCTGCGCTCCGGTACCCACATCCGCGAGAACGACAGCCCCCTGAAAATAAGTAATCCGCCGCATCGTGCACTCCCCGTCACGGACCGTCTCCATCTCGTCGCACAGTAGACCACAGCCGCGCGCGAACTGCGCGGACCTCCTCCCCCGGGCTTGTCCGAGCCTGCGCTTATGATCGATACGAAGACGGTCACGAAGGGGAGCGCGAAGGGGAGACGGTGCCATGGCCGGGCTGGTGCAGCTCGACGAGGTGTTGGCGGCGGCAAAGCGGATCGCCGGTATAGCGACCCGTACTCCGTTGCTGCCCTGTCCATGGGCCGACCCGGACCGGCCGCTGTGGATCAAGGCCGAGTCGCTTCAGCCGACCGGCGCGTTCAAGATCCGCGGCGCGGTCAACGCCCTGGCGACGCTGGATGCGCAGGCGCGCGAGGCCGGGGTCATCGCCGTGTCCAGCGGCAATCACGCGCAGGCGGTCGCGTATGCGGCGGCGCGGCTCGGCGTGGACGCGCTGATCGTGATTCCGCACGGCTCAGCGGAGAACAAGGTAGCCGCGACGCAGGCGCTCGGCGCGACGGTGGTTCGCGTGCCGGCGGCGCAGCGGGAGGAAGCCGCCCGCAAGCTCGCCGCCGAGACGGGTCGAACCCTGATTCACCCGTTCGACGATCCGCGGGTCATCGCGGGCCAGGGCACCATCGGGGTGGAAATCGCCGAGCAGGCGCGGGATTTGGGCATCCGTGTGGACACGATTCTCGCGCCGGTCAGCGGCGGCGGACTGGTTTCCGGGATCGCGGTCGCGGCCAGGGAGCTGATGCCGCAGGCCTCGGTGTTCGGCGTGGAGCCGCAATTGGCGGCGGATGCGCAGGAGTCGCTGCGCCGCGGGGAGCGAACGGCTTGGTCGGTGGACGACACCTGGCGCACCGTCGCGGACGCGCTGCGCTCGTCGAGCGTCGGCGAGCTGACCTGGCTGCATATCAGGGAGCTGGTAGCCGGCGTGATCACCGTGTCCGAGGCGGCGATCCTCGACGCGGTCCGCACCTTGGCCAGCAGCGCGCGGCTGGTCGCGGAGCCGGGTGGAGCGGTGGCGGTCGCCGCGTATCTCTCGCGGCGCGACGAGCTTGCGGCCGGGCGCAATTACGTCGCCGTCCTCAGCGGCGGGAATATCGCCCGCGAGGCTTATAGCAGGATCCTGAGCGGCGGCGCGGACCTCGGCTGAGTCCTCGTCACCGCGGGCGCGCCTCCCCTAAGCTGGCGGCGCGAAGCCGAGGGGAGCACGCGATGACGAGTTCCGAGCACGACGAAACAACCGACGGCCCAACCCGCGAGCCCCGGCCAAACCACGAGTCATCGCGCGCCGCGAACGAAAACTCGGGCGAGAGCATCGACGACTCCTTGGACAACCCCTACGTCACCGACCGCCCGCCGCCAGGTATACCGTTCCTACCCCGCGAGCCGCAGCCGGGTGCGCTACCGCCCGGACCGGCCTTTAAAGCATCCGCACGGCACGATGCCGCGCAATCGCCGCCGCAATACGGCACGCCGAACGGCACGCCGCCTCCGGGGCCGTCGTTTGCCCACGGCTCCCGGAAGTCAGTCGCGGCATCCCTCGGCCCGGCCCCCGATCTGCGCGAATCGCCGCTGCGGCGCCTACTGCACCGCTTCGGCCGGCGCCGGTGAGCGGCATCCTCCAGGGCGCGCTCGGTAGCAGCCGCGCGCTGTTGATCGGCTGGTTCGTGCCCAGCGCGATCAATATCCTGCTATATGGCGTGCTGGTCGATCCCCGGCACAGCGGCTTCGACGCGCTGACCGGATCGGGTGGTGACGCGGCCCGGCCGACGCTTTACGCGCTCACCGGAACCCTCGTGCTCGGCCTGCTGCTCGCGTCGCTGCAAACCCCGCTGTACCGGCTGCTTGAGGGTTACCTCGGCTGGCCCGACCGCTTGTTCCGCGCGGGAGTACGCAGACATCTGTCCCGCAAGCACCTGCTGCAGAACCGCTTGCAGGCAGCGCTGCTCGTGCGAGCCGAGGCGGCCGGCTCCCTTCCCGGCGAGCACGCGGCCGCGCTGGCCGCCTTCCGCGCACACCCGGTGACCAGCCGCTATGTCGATCGGGACGCGCGGCGCGGCCCGGTGTGGCTGGCGATCCTGGAGGAACGGCTCAACCGGTATCCGGTGGACGACCGGCAGTTCGCCGCGACACGCCTGGGCAACGCCATCCGGCGTTTGGAAGAGTACGGATACGACCGCTTCCGCCTCGACACCCAGGTGGTCTGGTACGAGCTGGTCGCGGTCGTGCCGGACCAGGCTCGCAAGCAGGCCGAGGACTCGCGCATCGGCGTCGACTTCTTCGTCTGCCTGCTCTACGGCCACCTGCTCGTCGCGGCCGGTGCGCTCGTGCGGCTGGGATTCGGTCACCCGAATCCGGCCTGGAAGCTTTGGGCGCTGGCCGCGGTCCTGGCCGCGCTGACGCCCGTCTGGTACCGGACCGCGGTCGTGGCCACCGATGACTGGACCGGCGCGGTGAAGGCGATGGTCGACCTCGGCCGCAAACCGCTGGCCGAGGCGTTGGCGTTGCAGCTGCCGCAATCGCTGGCCGCCGAGCGCAGCATGTGGGAGCTGGCCGGCGGACTGACATCGAGCCCTTATTCAGAGCGCACCGCCGAGCTGGACCGGTTTCGCGCCACGGCCACGCGGGAGCCAGCCGGCGGACCCGCGAACGAAACCGCTACGCCGTTCTAGTCGAGTGCTGGAACTGGTCCGACACCTCGTCACTCGGCTGCTCCTGCGAGGCCGGGCTCTGGCCCAGGGCCAGCGGCGAGCGCGCCAGTTCGATATAGCCGATGGCGATCGCGCCGAGTCCCAGCATCTCGGGCACCAGCCACCAGCCGAAACGCATGTCCTCCGCGAACAGCAGGACGCCGAAGCACGAGCTGATCAACGCGTCGCCGATCGTCAACATCGGCTGCGAGGCGACCAGCGTGCCCGCTTGCAGCGCGTTCTGCAGCAGGAACAGCGAGCCGACCCCGGCCGCCGCGGTCGCATAGAGCTGCCACGTGCTGAAGAACGCGCCGGGACCGTCCGCGAGCGTCGACATGGCCTGCTTCATCAGTGCCGCGGTCAACGCGTAACCACAGGCCGCGGCGAGGCCGAGGAGCGCGGCTCGCGGCTCACCGCGGGTCCGCAGCGCCGCGATGAGCAGCACCGCCTCGAAGCCGCCGGTGGCGACGAGCGCCAACACCCACAACTGGTTCGACGCCCGGTCGACGCCGCCAGAGGGAGCCGCCGCGGCCAGCGCGACAGCGAGGCCCGCGGTCACCGCGGCGACCGCCACCCAAGTGCGGCGCGGCAGCCGGCTACGGAAGAGCAGGCCGGCGATCAACAGCGCGATCGGCAGTTCGATGATGAAGATCGGCTGCACCAGCGCCACCGGACCGGTGCCCAGCGCCGCGGCTTGGAACAGCGCGGCCGCGCCGACCAGAGCTATCCCGGCCAGCCAGACCCGGCGGCGCACCAGATAGGCGAACAGCGAGAGCCGGAAGGCGCCGTCCGCGGGTGCCTCGCTCGCCGCCCGGCGCTGCAGCACGGAGGCCGCGGCATTGCTGAGCGCAGTCAGCACTGCGAACAAGACACAGATCACGAAAATCAGCTTCCCGCTCCGCCGCCCCCGACACCCGACCATCTGCCCTATGACGCGAAGGAACGATCCCCGTCGACGGATTGTTCCCGCGGTGGTAGTCAGCATGGCGGCCGAATCGGACGGCGACGCGTTGAGCTGCGCGGATGTGAGTTTACGCGGCGTACTCCGGCGCATGCCTTGCCCACGGGCGCGCCGCCTCGATTTGGGCCGCGAGACTGAGCAGCAGCCGCTCGCCGCCGGGCCGAGCGACCAGTTGGACTCCGATCGGCCAGCCTCCCGCCTCGTGCACGCCGGCCGGCACGTTCATCGCCGGCCAGCCCGCGATGTTCCACGGCCCGAAGAGCTGGGCGACCATGACGCTGGTGATCGTGTTGCGCACCGCCGTACGTTCGCCGTATCGGCGGGCGAAGGGCGGCGAGACCGGCACGGCGGGCAGGACGAGCACGTCGACGTCACCGAAGAACGCTTCCGCGCCGCCACCCTCGCGCCACCGTTTCCGCGCGCCCGCGCCGCCGAAGTGCGCCGCGTTGAGCGCGCGGCCCACGCCGACCATCTGGCGGGTGGAGCGGTCGAGTTTCGCGGGATCAAGGGTGCGCGCGTCCTGATGTGCGCAGGAGTACCAGGTCCGCAGCACAGCCGGTCCCAGCCACATCGGATAGCGCGCGGTGTGAGGTCTGACGGCGTGACCGAATGTGCCGAGTAGCTCGCCGGTCGCATCGGCGGCCGCCGCGCACCGGCGGTCGATCGGCAGCCCCAACTGCGTGGAGCGGACCGAGACGCCGACCCGCACGCGCTTCTCACCCACCGCGGCCGCTTTCACCGCGGCCTCATCGACGACAGCTTCGTCCAGTTCAGCCAGCTGCAGGTCATCCGCCATCACCGAAAGCGCGAGCGCCGCATCCTGGACTGTCGTGGCCAGCGGGCCGTTCTCGGATAACCCGTGCCAGCTTGGACTTCCGTCCTCGTTCAGAACCGCCGGCACCACCCCGGCCCCGGGCTTGATCCCGACCAGGCCGCAGAAGCACGCCGGGATGCGGATCGAGCCGAGGCCGTCGTTGCCGTGCGCAATCGGGACCAGCGCCGCGGCGACGGCTGCCGCGCTGCCGCCGGAGGAGCCGCCGGGCGTCGACTGCCGGTTCCACGGATTGCGGGCGATGCCGTACACGCTGTCCGTCATCGGTGTCAGGCACAGCTCGGGTACGTTGGTCAGCCCAACGACGATCGCACCGGCCGCCCGCAGCCGTGCGACAACCGGATGATCCGAGTCGTTCACCGCCTCCGGACTCGCCGCCGAACCGTTGCGGGTTTGCTCCCCGGCCACGGCGACGTTGTCCTTCACCGCGACAGGAACACCGGCCAGCGGCAGCTGCCCGAGATCCGAGCGCGCGGCCAGCGCGTCGGCCTCCGCGAGCGCCTCCTCGAGCCTGATCCTGCGGAACGCACCCAACAGCGGGTTCAACCGCTCGATCCGCTCCAGGTGCTGCTGCACCACCCGCCGAGGTTCCGCTTCGCCGCGACGCACGGCGTCAGCGATCTGTTGTGCGCTGCGGCCGATCCAGCTCTCCGAGTCCATGCCGGTAGGCTCGACCGGCGCCGGCTTCGCGTCAACCTGGCGGGGAAGCGTGCGAAGGCGCGGCGCAGGCGGGAAGATCTACCCATGCCTTCCGTTCTGATCGTCAACGGCCCGAACCTGAACCTGCTGGGCACCCGCGAGCTCGGGATCTACGGCGGGCAGACGCTCGCCGACGTCGAGGCGATGTGCCACAAGGCCGCCGCGGCGCTCGGACTGGACGCGGAATGCCGCCAGTCCAACCACGAGGGCCAGTTGGTCGACTGGCTCCAAGAGGCCGGGGCCGAGCAGCAGGCGGGCCGGCTGATCGGCGTCGTACTGAACGCCGGCGCATATACGCACACATCGATCGCGCTGCACGACGCGATCAAGGGCGCGCACCTGCGCGTCGTGGAGCTGCACATCTCCAACGTGCACGCGCGCGAGAGCTTCCGGCATCACTCGTACATCTCACCGGTCGCCGCCGGCCTCGTGATCGGCTTCGGCGCAGAGGGCTATCCGCTGGCGATTCAAGGGCTGCACCGCCTCGCGGCGGCCACGGACTGACGGCCCAGCCCACTTTTCCCCGGCTTTAGCGCCCGCGCGCACCCTCCTGTCGTCGCATCGCACGGGAGGAACACGCAATGGCTGAAACGACGATTACCGAGGCAGCTGTCACGGCCACCACCGACGCCGAAGCGCAGCCGCCGCTTTTCCCCTTCGAGGGCATCTCCCCCGGCGACGACTATGTCGCGGAGTACGAGCACTACCGGCGGCAGTGCCCGGTTCCGCGCGTGCAGCTCGCGAACGGCGGGGAAGCGTACGTCGTGATGCGGCACGCTGACACCCGCCGCGTGCTCGCCGAGCCGGTGTTCGACCGCGAGGGCTGCATGGATCCCTCGGTGCCGCTGCTGCTCGAAGGCTCGCGGATTCCCGGCCTGCTGGTCAACATCGAGGGCAAGGAGCACCTGCGCCAGCGCAAGCTGACCGTCCGCGCCTTCACCCCCGGCAAGGTGGCGCAGTTCCGCCCGCGCATCGGGCAGATCGCCAACGAGTTGGTGGACGCGATGCTCGAGCAGGGTCCGCCGGCCGACTTCGTCACCTCCTTCGGCACCCCGTTCCCGGCCCGGCTGATCTTCGAGATCTTCGGCGTGCCGACCGCCGACATCGGCCGGCTGATGGACTGGCTGACCAAGATCCTCTCCTTCGGCCGGTTCACCCCGGAGGAGCAGGGCCAGGCCTTTCAAGAGGTCACCGGGTACTTCGCCGCCCTGGTCGCGCGCAAGCGGGCCGAGCCCGGCGACGACCTGACCAGTGCCCTGATTCAGGCGCGCGACGGGGACGACCGGTTCACCGACGAGGAACTGGTCTCCAACATCTGGGTCAACGTCAGCGGCGGCACGGTCGCCTCCTCCAACATCCTGCCGAACATGATCGCGACCTTCAGCCGGCACCCGGATCAGTGGGAACTGCTCAAGCGGCGCCGCGAACTGATCCCGAACGCGGTCGAGGAGGTGCTGCGGTACGTCGCGGCCGCCACGACCAGCTTCGAGCGGATCACCACCGAACCGGTCGAGCTGAGCGGAACCGCGCTGCCGCGCGGTTCGGTGGTCATCCCACTGCTTTCCTCGGCGAACTTCGACGCCGACGCGTACACCGAGCCGGAACGCTTCGACGTGACCCGGAAGCTGGAGAGCCCGCACCTCGGCTACGGCCACGGCCCGCACCGCTGCGTCGGCGCGCCGCTCGGCACCGCGGAGCTCGAGGTCGCGCTCGAGGTGCTGCTGGCCCGGATACCCGACCTGCGCGTGGCGATCCCGCACGACCAGCTGCCGTGGGACGAGGGCGTGGCCATGCGCCGGCTGGTGTGCCTGCCGGTGACCTGGTGAAGCAGCCGGCTCGGTGAGCCGTCGAGCCCGGTAAATCTGTGGCCTGATGGATGGACAGGTGGCGCGCGCCGGTCAGCGGTAAGCGGACTGGCCGGTGAGCGCCTGACCGACCACCAGGGTGTGGATCTCCTCGGTGCCCTCGTAGGTGAGCACTGATTCGAGGTTGTTGCCGTGCCGGATCGGTGAATAGTCGAGCGAGACGCCGTTGGCGCCGAGGATGGTGCGGCACTGGCGGGCGATGTCGATCGCCTGGCGCACATTGTTGAGCTTGCCCGCGCTGACCTGCTCCGGCCGGATGCGGCCCGCGTCCTTGAGCCGGCCGAGGTGCAGCGCGAGCAGCATCGCGGTGTTCAGCGACACGGCCATGTCGGCGAACTTGCGCTGGGTGAGCTGGAAGGCGCTGATCGGCCTGCCGAACTGGACCCGGTGGCCGGCGTATTCGAGGGCTGTCTGGAGGCAGTCGCGGGCCGCGCCCACCGCGCCGAACAGGATGCCGAAGCGCGCCTCGTTCAGGCAGGACAGCGGCGCGCCGAGGCCGCGGGCTTCGGGCAGCCGAGCCGCATCGGGGAGGCGCACGCTCTCGAAGACCAGCTCGGAGGTGACCGACGCCCTGAGCGACTGCTTGTTCTCGATGTCGCGGGTGCTGAAGCCGGGCGTGCCGCGCGGGACGAGGAAGCCGCGGATACCGTCCTCGGTACCGGCCCAGACCGTGGCCACATCGGCGATGCCGCCACTGGTGATCCACATCTTCGTGCCGTCGAGGATCCAGTCGCCGCCCGGCCCGCCCTGCTGTACCGCGCGGGTGCGCATGTTGGCCGGATCCGAGCCGAAGTCCGGTTCGGTCAGGCCGAAGCAGCCGATCGCCTCGCCGGCGGCCAGGCGCGGGAGCCACTGCCGGCGCTGCTCCTCGGTGCCGTAGCGGTGGATCGAGTACATCGACAGCGAGCCCTGCACGGACACGAAGCTGCGCAGGCCCGAGTCGGCCGCTTCGAGCTCCAGGCAGGCCAGGCCGTAGGCCGTCGCGCTCGTGCCCGCACAGCCGTAGCCCTCCAGGTGCATGCCGAGCAGGCCGAGCTTGCCCAGCTCGGGAACCAGGTCGCGCGGGAAGTGCGCACGCTCGAACCAGGCCCCGATGTTCGGCCGCACGCGGTCGGCCAGCAGCTCGCGCACAGAGCGCTGGATCGCCCGCTCCTCCTCCCCCAGCAGACAGGAGGTGTCCAGCAGGTCGAGCGGGTCGGCCATCGGGCCCGGCGGCGGGGTCTTCTTCGCGGTGTCGGTCACACCGCTATCTCTACCACCCTGCCCGCGAGATCTGCGCTATCCCTTCACGGCGCCGGTCAGACCGCCGACGATGCGCCGCTCCGCGATGGCCAGGAAGGCGAGGGCGGGCACCATGGACAGGCCGGTGAACGCGAGGATCTTCGCCGTGTCCTGGGTGTACTGGGTCTGGAAGTTCGCCACACCCAGCGGCAGGGTGAAGTTGTTCTGGTCGTTGAACGCCAGCAGCGGCAGCAGGTACGCGTTCCAGCTGGTCACGAACGCCAGGATGCCGACCGTGATCAGCGCCGGCCGGGAGAGCGGCAGCAGGATGCGCCAGAAGAAGCCGAGCCGGCCCGCGCCGTCGAGCATCGCGGCGTCCTCGATCTCCGCCGGGATGGCCCGCATGAACGGCCGCAGGATCACGATCGTGGCCGGCAGCGAGAAGGCCGACTCCGGGATCGCCACACCCCACCAGTGCTCGAGCATGTGCAGGTCGTGCATCAGCAGGAACAGCGGCAGCGCCGCGACGCCGATCGGGAAGAGCAGGCCGATGGTGAAAAAGCTGTAGAACGCCTCGCGGCCGCGGAAGCTGTAGCGCGAGAGCGCGTATGCGGCCATCGAGCCGACCCCGATCGCGATCCCGGTGGCGACCACCGCGATCAGGATGCTGTTGTAGATGTTGCGCCAGAACTTCGGGTCGGTGAGAACGCTGCTGTAGTTCGACCACACCCAGTGCTTCGGCACCAGCGCCGCGGGGTCCGAGTTGAGCTCGGGGTTGGTGCGGAAACCGCCGAGGATCACGAACAGCAGCGGGACCACGGTGAGCCCGATGATGACGATCGCCACCAGGTAAGCCACCCAGGAGCGCCCGCCGTTCGGGCCGCCGCGCCGGCTCCGCCGGGGGGCCGCGGCCATCCCGGCCGCCGTCGTGTTCACAGCCGCTGACATGCCGTCACCCCACCACCCGGGTCAGTGCGCCCTCGGTGTCGCGGCGCAGCACGAAGCGCTGATAGGCCAGCGCGAAAGCGAAGCAGATGATGAACAGGATCACGGCGACCGCGCTGGCGAAGCCGTACTGCTG
>DASUAR010000292.1:0-13957 GCA_035763685.1 Actinocrinis sp.
TCGAGCGAACGCGCGGCGGCTCCCGGCCGGTACGGGACCGCCGAGGCCGTCATCGCGGCTACGGCCAACCGCAGGCCGGACAAGCCGACGGCGTCGGCCCTGACGTCTCGATGCACGGGACTCCAGCTGTTCGGGGGCTGCGTCAGTCCGGCGCGCGAGGGTGCCGCTTCGGCGCCCTTCGTGCGGGACTGCCTATCCAACGGCCACCCCGCCGCGCCGGACGAGGCAGGCGGTGCGGCGCCGCAGCACCAGTCCGCGTGGGCTGCGGACCGCCGGTCGCGTTCGGCTGCGCCGATCATGACCGAGCGTGCGTAGGCGATCACCGCTTGTGGGCCGTTCACACATCGTAGGGAAAATCACTCCCCTCGTGTGTGGGTTTGGCACGACCGGCCCGGATCGACCGAGCACGACACGAGAATACCGCTTCGTGTCCGTGAAGTTACCGCACGTATGCAAGGCGTCGGAAGGTGCACGTCTCAAGCTTGGACGAGCGGCTGATGGCGTGTCATCCGCCGCGCAGACGAATCATCGAAAGACCGTCAGCTGACGGCAGTCCTACCCGCGCGCCCTCTTATCCGGCGATCGTGTCGGGCGCTTCGCGGCGTCGACCGGCGCGGCGCAGCGCGGCGCCCGCTGCTACGGCGCCTGCCGTCGCACCGACGGCGGCGGAACTCGGCAGCCCGATTCGCATCAGCCGCACCCCGGTGCGGTACTCGATCACCGGCCAGCCCTGCTCCTGCGCGTGGTGCCGCAGCTTGTGATCCGGGTTGACCGCGTGCGGGTACCCGACCGAGGTCAGCATCGGCAGGTCGTTCGCCGAGTCCGAATACGCGTGGCAGGACGCCAACGGGTAACCCTCGCGCTCGGCCAGCGCCCGCATCGCCTCCCCCTTGGCGGGGCCGTGCAACACATCGCCGCTGATTCGCCCGGAGTAGACACCGTCCACGGCCTCTGCCACGGTCCCCAGCGCGCCGGTGAAGCCGAGCCGCTCAGCGATGATGCTCGCCAGTTCGGTGGGCGCCGCGGTCAGCAGCCACACCGGCTCGCCGCGGTTCAGGTGCGCCTGCGCCAGCGCGCGGGTACCCGGCCAGATCTTGCGCTCGAGGTAGTCGTCGAAGATCCGGTCGCAGATCCCGGTCATCTCGCACACGGTCCGGCCGGCGGCGAAGGACAGCGCCCGCTGCCGCGTCGACTCCACCTGCCCGGCGCGCTCGCCGCGCATCCGGAAGGTCAGCTGGCCCCAGCCGAACCTGGCGATGTCCCGGCCGGTGATCATCCGGTGCGCGGCAAGACCGCGGGCCAAGTGAAAGAGCGAGGCGCCCTGGATCAGGGTGTTGTCCAGGTCGAAGAAGGCCGCGGTGCGCGGGCCGTGCCTGGTCGGGTCAGACGGATTCGCGTCACTCGCCACGGGCCGAAGCAGGTCGAATTCGGCGAGCGGTGGTGCGTCGAGGCCGGTTGCCATGCTTGTAGACCATACTCGCAACACGGTAACTCCACGTTCGGCTTTGATGCCTGCTTGGTTACGGCCTTGCGACTACTGTGCGAGGGTATGGAGCCCCAGTTCCCCCGGATCACGTTGATCGGCAAGCCCGGCTGCCACCTGTGTGACGACGCCCGAACCGTGGTCGCCCGCGTCGCCGACGAGTTGGGTGTCGGCTGGACCGAACTCGACATCACCCGGGATGAGGTGCTCGCCGAGCAGTACTGGGAGCAGATCCCGGTGACGCTTGTGGACGGCCGCCGGCACGACTTCTGGCGGGTTGACGAGGCGCGGCTGCGCGCCGCCTTGCGTTGAAATCGGACACGGCTTTGAATCGGACACGGCGTTGGCTCAAACGCTGTGTTGACTCGAACGCTGTGTTGAGACAAGCGCTGTGTTGAGACAAATCCTGCGATGAAGCAGACTGCGTGCTGGTGCTTGCTGCGCATCGTCCGCCCGCGAGCTGGTATTTCGCCTAGAACCGCGCTAAAGCCGCTGTGACTTCAGTCGCATCGCGCGCTCGTTCGGCGCTGGAGCGAGCCCGTCCGACCTGGTCAGTGTGCAGGTCGGCGGACAAAAAGCGAGATAGTAGACTTTTCAGGCAATCCGGGTTCCCACTTTGTGCGCGCGTTCACAAGGTCTTACGCTGTCGGCAGGTGCTGAGGCAGACCCACCATCAGTGGCGCGCTCCGGCAACAGTCCCACCGCGACAGCGCCTTCAGGAGCACGATGGCCACCTTGCGTACCCAAGGCCCCAGGGGCGAACGTCCCGCGGGCCGCGGCGGCGAAGGGCCCTCCGGCCGCGCCTCGGCCATTCCAGAGGCGACCGTGGCCCGGCTGCCGGTCTATCTGCGCGCGCTGCGGGCGCTGGCCGAGCGCGGCACCGCGACCGCCTCCTCGGAGGAACTCGCGGCCATCGCCGGAGTCAACTCCGCCAAGCTGCGCAAGGACCTCTCCTACCTCGGCTCGTACGGCACCCGCGGCGTCGGCTACGACGTCGAGTACCTCGTCTACCAGATCTCCCGCGAGCTTGGCCTGTCCCAGGACTGGCCGGTCGCGATCATCGGCATCGGTAATCTCGGGCACGCCCTGGCCAACTACGGCGGTTTCGTCAGCCGCGGCTTCCGGATCGCCGCGCTGCTCGACGCCGATCCGCGGCTGTCCGGCAACCGGGTCGCCGGCCTGGTGATCCGGCACATCGACGAACTCGACGAGGTCATCGCGGACAACGGCATCTCCATCGCGGTGATCGCGGTGCCGCCGGAGGCCGCGCAGGGGGTGGCGAACCGGCTGGTCGCCGCCGGCGTGACCTCGATCCTGAACTTCGCCCCGGCGGTGGTCACGGTGCCCGAGGGCGTGGACCTGCGCAAGGTGGACTTGTCCATCGAGTTGCAGATCCTCGCGTTCCACGAGCAGCGCAAGACCGCCAACCAAGCCGCTCCGGGCACGCTTCGTGGCGCGCGCGCGATGCGGCGCCTGCGTGAGGATCCGGTCAATCCCGGCGAGTTCGACGACGATGCGACCGCCCCGGCGGGGTATTCGGATCCGATCGCGGACTCCGAACCGATCCCGCGCTACAGCTACGACGAACTCGACGAAGTGAGGCCGGCATGAGCCTGCTGGTGGTCGGCCTGTCCCACCGCACCGCCCCGATCCCGTTGCTGGAGAAGGCCGCGCTGCCGGCCGAGCGCGTCACGAAGCTGATCGGCGACGCCGTCGGCACGGAGCACGTGACCGAGGCGATAGCCGTCGCCACGTGCAACCGCCTGGAGATCTACGCCGACGTCACCCGCTTCCACGGCGCGCTGGCCGATCTGTCGGATCTGGTCAGCCTGCACACCGGGATTCCGGTTGACGAGCTGACCGAGCACCTTTACGTGCACTACGACAACCGCGCGGTGCAGCACCTGTTCAACGTCGCCTGCGGCCTGGACTCGATGGTGGTCGGCGAGCCGCAGGTCCTCGGACAGTTGCGCGGTGCGCTCGCGGCCGGGCAGACGCAGGGCACGGCCGGACGGGTCATCAATGATCTGACGCAGACGGCGCTGCGGGTCGGCAAGCGCGCGCACAGCGAGACCGGCCTTGACCGCGCCGGCCAGTCGCTGGTCACCGCGGCGCTCGACCTGGCGGTGCCGCTGCTGGAGGCCGGTCGCCCCGCGCGGGCCGTGGTGGTCGGGGCCGGCTCGATGTCCTCGCTGGCCGCCACCACGCTCGCCCGGCTCTTCCCGGGCCTCGACCTGACCGTGGTCAACCGCACCCCGGACCGCGCCGGCCGGCTCGCCGAGACCGTGGGCGCTCGGGCGCTCGGCCTTGACCGGCTGACCGACAGCCTGTCCGAGGCCGACCTGGTGATCTCCTGCACCGGCGCCGTGGACACGGTGATCGCACCGGCCGATTTCGGGCCGGCCGAGCGATCACGCGTGGTCGTCGACCTCGCCCTGCCGCGCGATGTGGCCCCCGAGGTCGCCGCGCTGCCCGGCGTCACGCTCATCGATCTGGAGCGCATCGCCGACGCCGAGCGTGAGGGCGCCGCGCGGGTCGAAGAAGGCAGCGTCGAGGCGGTACGCCGGATCGTCGCCGAAGAGGTGGTCGCATACGCCGCGGCCCAGCGCGCCGCGACCGTCGGGCCGACCGTCATCGCGCTGCGCGGCATGGCCGCCGACGTCGTCGATGTGGAACTCTCCCGGTTCGACGGCCGGCTGCCCGACCTCGACGCCAAGGCGCGCGCCGAGGTTGCCAACACCGTGCGGCGCGTCGTGGACAAGCTGCTGCACGAGCCGACGATCCGGGTCAAGCAGCTGGCCGCGGACCCCGGCGGCACTTCCTACGCGGTGGCGCTGCGCGAGCTGTTCAACCTTGACCCGGCCGCGCCCGCCGCGGTCAGCCGGGCTGAACCGGTACCGGCCGATGAAGCGGGCCGAACCGGCGAAACAGACCCGGCCAGAGAAGAAGGCATCGCATGACCGGTGAGGCACTTCGGGTGGGAATGCTGCGGCTGGGAACCAGGCGCTCCAAGCTCGCCCTCGCACAATCCGGGCTGGTCGCGCGCGCGGTCGCCGAGAGCACCGGACGCCAGGTCGACCTGGTGGAGATCACCACCTACGGCGACGTCTCCAAGGAGGCGCTGACCCAGATCGGCGGCACCGGCGTCTTCGTCAACGCGCTGCGTGACGCGCTGCTGGACAACCGCGTGGACTTCGCCGTGCACTCGCTCAAGGACTTGCCGACCGCCGAGCCGGCCGATCTCGCGCTGGCCGCGGTGCCCGAACGCGAGGACGTGCGCGACGTGCTGGTCGCCCGTGACCAGCTCAAGTTCGCCGACCTGCCGGCCGGCGCACGGGTCGGCACCGGTTCGCCGCGCCGCGCCGCTCAGCTGCGGCTGCTGCGTCAGGATGTGGAGATCGTCGCGGTGCGCGGCAACGTGGACACGCGCATCGGCTACGTCACCAAGGGCGAACTCGACGCCGTCGTGCTCGCCTACGCGGGACTGAACCGCCTCGGCCGGATCGGCGAGGCGACCGACTACTTCGACCCGAGCGCGCTGCTGCCCGCCCCCGGGCAGGGGGCCCTGGCGGTGGAGTGCCGGGCCGCGGACGGCGAGCTCCTCGGGCAGCTCGCCACGCTGGACCACGAGCCCACCCGGGCCGCGGTCAAGGCCGAGCGGGCGCTGTTGGCCTCGCTCGAAGCGGGGTGTTCCGCGCCGGTGGGTGGCTACGCCATCGCCTCGGCGAGCGAACTGCAACTGACCGGGACCGTGACCGAGGCGGGGACCTCGGGCGTACCCCGATCGATCAGGATGTCCGCCACCGGAAGCCCGCGGGAGGCTGAGCGGCTCGGGCGCGAGCTCGCCGCTCGGATGCTCGCTGAGGGCGCCGCAGGACTGATGGGGAAGCAGCGGTGACTATCACGACCGGGTCGGTAGCAGCACAGGTGTCGCACGCGACCGCGTTGAATGGAGCTGCCGTGCGCAGCAACGGTGCGGTGTTGGATGACGCTGCGCTGAATGACGCTGGGTTGAACGGCACTGCGTTGAATGACGCTGGGTTGAACGGCGGTGCGTTGAACGGCACTGCGTTGAATCCGACCGCGCTCGATGGCGCCGCACTGGACGGCGCCGCTCTCGCGGACGACTCAGCGGCCGATCAAGAGGCTTGCGCCGAGCCGCAGCGCGCGAGTGCCGCGGCGCGCGCCCGCGTCAGCTTCGTCGGCGCGGGCCCGGGCGACCCCGACCTGCTGACCGTCCGGGCGGCCGCGCTGCTGGCCGACGCGGATGTGCTCGTGGTCGACTCCCGGCTGCGCGCCCGGTTCGAGCCGCGCTGTCCCGAGCGCACTCACGTCATCGAGCTGATGCCCGCCGTGCCGGTGGCCGACGCGTTCAACGCGGACGGCTTCGCGGCGCCGGCCGCTCAGTCGGCTGACACCGAGTTCGTCGGCGCGCACCCCCTGGTCTGCATCGACGAGATCATCGCCGCCGTGCACGACGGCAAGTCGGTGGTCCGCCTCCTCGACGGCGATCCCGGCCTCTTCGGCTCTTTCGAAGCCGAGGCCGCCGCCTGTGCGAAGGCCGGGCTGCCTTTCGAGGTGGTGCCCGGACTCGCCCGCGCGACCGCGGTCCCGGTGTTCGCGGGCATCCCGCTGACCAAGGGCTCGATCGGCGACGTGCGGATGCTGTCCGCCCCGCACCCCAACGGAAACGCCGACTTCACCGCCTGGTCCGACTGGCACCGGCAACTCGGCGAGGCCGGCGCGGCCACCTCCACCCTGGTGCTGCTCGGCATCGGCGGCCGGATCGACGAGGTCGCCGCGGAACTGCTCGCGGCCGGCCGCCCCGGAAGCACCCCCGTAGCGGTGACCGTCGACGGCTCGCTCACCTCACAGCGCACCGTCACCGGCACGCTGGACCGGATCGCCGCGGCGCTCAAGGCCGAACCGGTCAAGTCCGCCGCGGCGGCCGTCTCCGCGGATACCGTGGTGGTCGTGGGTTCGGTGGTGGAGCGTCGCTCCGAGCTGTCCTGGTACGAGACCAAGCCGCTGTTCGGCTGGCGGGTGCTGGTCCCGCGCACCAAGGAGCAGGCCGGGGCGCTCAGCGAGCAGCTTCAGTCCTACGGCGCGGTGCCGCACGAGGTGCCGACCATCGCCGTGGAGCCGCCGCGCACCCCGCAGCAGATGGAGCGCGCGGTCAAGGGCCTGGTCACCGGACGGTACGAGTGGGTCGCCTTCACCTCGGCCAACGCGGTCAAGGCGGTGTCCGAGAAGTTCGAGGAGTACGGGCTCGACGCACGCGCCTTCGCCGGGATCAAGGTCGCGGCGGTCGGCGAGCAGACGGCCAAGGCGCTAAGGGCCTTCGGCGTGGTGCCGGACCTGGTGCCTTCGGGCGACCAGTCGGCGGCCGGGCTGCTTGAGGACTTTCCGGCCTACGATCCGGCTTTCGACCCGATCGAGCGGGTCTTCCTGCCGCGCGCCGACATCGCCACCGAGACGCTGGTGGCGGGTCTGGTCGAGCTGGGCTGGGAGGTGGACGACGTGACCGCGTACCGAACCGTGCGCGCCGCGCCGCCGCCCGCCGAGGTGCGCGAGGCGATCAAGGGCGGCGGCTTCGACGCGGTCCTGTTCACCTCCTCCTCCACGGTCAAGAACCTGGTCGGGATCGCGGGCAAGCCGCATGCGTCGACGGTGATCGCGTGCATCGGCCCGCAGACCGCGAAGACCGCCGAGGAGCACGGCTTGCGCGTGGACGTGCTCGCGCCCGCGCCGAGCGCCGCGGTGCTCGCCGAGGCACTGGCCGCGTTCGGGCAGGCCAGGCGCGAGGCCGCGATCGCGGCCGGTGAGCCGGTGCTGCGGCCCTCGGAGCGGCGTTCCTCGCGGGCCCGGCGGGCGAAGTAAGGCAGCGATAGCGATACGAGGCGAGAGCCGGGCGGCGCGCGGTGAACCGTGGGGCGTCGTCCCGGCGTGATGGGGTCGCGCACCCCCAATCGTGCACACTGGCGGCGAATCCGGCGGATTTAAAGTCCGGGTTCAGCAAGGCGGATAGGCTGGTTTCATGACGGAGTCCCAGTTCCCGAACGTGCGGCCGCGGCGACTGCGGCAGACGCCCGCGCTGCGTCGGCTGGTGGCCGAGACCCGGCTGCACCCGGCCGATTTCGTGCTGCCGATGTTCGTGAAGGAGGGCCTGGACGAGCCGGCCGCGATCGCCTCGATGCCGGGCGTCTACCAGCACACGCTCTCCAGCCTGCGCAAGGCGGCGCATGAGGCGGTGACGGCCGGGGTCGGTGGCCTGATGCTGTTCGCGGTTCCGGAGGAGCGGGACGCGATCGGCTCGGCCGCGGTCGATCCGGACGGCATCCTGCAGCGGGCGATCCGCGAGGTGGCCGACGAGGTCGGCGACTCGACCGTGATCATGAGCGACCTGTGCCTCGACGAGTTCACCGACCACGGCCACTGCGGCGTCCTGCGCGCGGACGGGACGGTCGACAACGACGCGACCCTTGAGATCTACGGCGAGATGGCCATCGCCCAGGCCGAGGCGGGCGCGCACCTGCTCGGCGCGAGCGGGATGATGGACGGCCAGGTCGGCTTCGTGCGCCGGGCACTGGACGCCGCCGGATATCAGGACACGGGCATACTGGCTTACGCCGTGAAGTACTCCTCGGCCTTCTTCGGGCCGTTCCGGGACGCGGTGGAGTCGCAGCTTCAGGGCGACCGCAAGACCTATCAGCAGAACCCGGCGAACGCGATCGAGGCGCTGCGCGAGGTGCGGCTGGATCTGGCCGAGGGCGCGGATCTGGTGATGGTCAAGCCGGCCGGGTCGTATCTGGACATCGTGCGCCGGGTCGCCGACGCGGTGGATGTACCGGTGGCGGCGTATCAGATCTCCGGCGAGTACGCGACGGTCGAGGCGGCCGCGGCGAACGGCTGGATCGACCGGGACGCGGCCATCCTGGAGACGCTGACCTCGATCAAGCGCGCCGGGGCGTCCATCATCCTGACCTACTGGGCGCTGGACGCGATCCGGCTGCTCGGCTGAGTAGCCGCAGTTCGAGTACTTCGTCGCTCACCGCGTCGATGAGTTCGAGGTCGTGCTCGACGAGGACGAGCGAGAGCCCGTCGGCACGCAGCGCGCGCACGGTCTCGGCGAACTGCGTCACCTGCTGCTCGCTCATGCCGGAGGAAGGCTCGTCGAGCAGCAGGACCCGCGCTCCGGCGGCCAGCGCGCGAGCGATCTCCACGATCCGTGCGACGCCGGTGGGTACGGCGGCGAGGGGCTGACCCGCGAAGTCGACCAGTCCGAAGCGCCGCAGCAGGTCGTGTACGACAGCCGCGGGGTCGGCAGAACGCTGTCCAGTTGAGCGGGACAACTCGGCCGCGACCGGTGCTTTGCTCTCGGGGCCCGTCGGTTGTCCGGCTGAGCGGGACAACTCGGCCGCGACCAGCAGGTTGTCCGCGATATTGAGCGAGCTGAACGGCTCAAGCCGCTGGAAGGTGCGCCCGAGCCCGAGCCGCGCCCGCCGATGTGTCGGCAGCCGGGTAACGTCCCGCCCGAACAGCCATACCCGACCCGCAGTCGGCCGCAGCGACCCGCAGACCACGTCGAGCAGCGTCGATTTGCCGGCTCCGTTCGGACCGACCAGCCCGAGCACCCGGCCCTCGCCAACCTCGAAGCTGACGTCGCGTAGTACCGGAACGCCCCGATATCCGGCGGTAACGCCTTCGACCCGCAGTGGAGCGGCTGGAGCCAAATTCACATCTCCCTTAGCCTGCGTTCACAGGCGAGCGTGATACAAAGCAGACTCTCGCGTATTCGGGGTACTTGTCACCCATCAAGCGGTGACGATCGGAACTTGGAGTGCCGGTGGACCACACTCAGGAACAGGGCAGAGCGTCCGACGCTCAGCCCCAGCCGCCCGAGCTGCGGTCCGCTCTGCCTCAGCCGCTGGATTCCGCCCAGCCGCAGCCGCAGCCGCTCCCTCCAGCCCAGCCGCAGCCTCCGCTGCCACGGGCCGCCGCCGACTCGGCGCCGGACCAGCCTGGCCGCATCTCCGCGCTGCGCGCTTTCACCGAGATCGGCATCGTCTACTTCGTCGCGTTCGGCCTCGGCGTGATCAGCGCGGTCGGCCTGCTCACCAACCCGGGGCTCGGTTCCGACCAGCAGATCCACTCCGGGATCGAGGCCGGCAGCGAAATGATGCAGTACATCATGCAGGCCGCCACCGTGATCTTCGGTGTGGCCTATTTCAGCCTGCGCCGGGGCCTGACCCTCAGCTCGATCTTCGGGCACTTCACCAAGCGGAAGCCGCCGGCGCTCTACGCGCCCTATGGGCAGTACCCGGCCGCTCAGTACCCGGCGCAGCAGTACCAGTACCCGTATCCAACGCAGACGCAGCTGTACGCACCGCCCTACTCCGCCCCCACGCCGCCCGGATACCAGAACTACGCGCCATACCCGCAAGTCGGTTACGGGCCGACTCGCCCCGCAGAGCGCGGCCGTGGCTGGCAGTTCGCTCGCGCGTTCTTCCTCTCCATGGCCGGCGTGCTCGGCTTCCTGCTGGCCGTGGTGATCTACGTCAACGTCACCGGCAGGTCTACGGGCGCGCCGGACCAGGGCCACAGCCTGTGGATGGTCCCGGTCGGCATCGTGGTCGCGCTCTGCGCCGGCTTCGGCGAGGAGGTGCTGATCACCGGCATGGTGGTCACCGCCCTCGAACAGGCCGGCTTCGGCAGGCGGGCCTGGGTGATCTACCTGGTCGCCATCGCGCTGCGGATCCCGTTCCACCTGTACTACGGCTGGGCCTCACTCGCGGTCATCTGCTTCACCGTCGTCAACATCTGGGTCTACCGGCGCTGGCGGCTGCTGTGGCCGATCGTGCTCGCGCACGCCGTCTACGACGCACTGGAGTTCGCCGGCTCACTCCAGCCCGCGCTGGCCGGACTCGGGCTGCTCGCGCTGGGCCTGGCGACCTTCGTGATGGTGATCGTGATCGCCTGCATCGAGCTGTCCGACCGCTCGGCCCGCCGCCGCTTCAACCAGTGGCGCACGGCGGTCGGCGTCTGACAGCGCTGCCTCGATCAACGACCCCGCCTCGTCAACCGGCACGGGTCAGGCCGGCTTGCGCCCGGTAACCCCCCAGGCCACCAGCCTGGTCAGGCCGGAACGCAGCTCGCCGTCCTTGACCGACCAGCTGTCGAAGGCCCTGGTGTGCGCGGCGCTCGCGGCCAGCATGGTGACCAGCGCGCCCGCGGTCGCGGCCGGATGCACGTCGGCGTCCAGCCGTCCGCCGCGCTGCAACTCCGAGATCGCCTCGGTCAGCGCCTGCACCACCGAGTTGAGCAGCTTCATCCGTATCCGGGAGAACCTGCGGTCGCCCTCCGCGGCGGCCAGGTCCACCACGCGCAGGATCGCGTCGTGCTCCCGCCAGAAGTCGAGGAAGCCGTCCACCAGCGCCCCGGCCGCCACCGCCCCGGAGCGCCCGGCCCAGTTCTGCTCCGCGGCCAGGTCCTTGAGCGTCGCGGCCTCCCGCAGCACCTCGTTGGCCAGCTCCACCACCGCGGTCTGGATGTCCGGGAAGTACTGGTAGAAGGTGGCCGGCGAGGTCCCGGCCTGCCGGGCCACGTCGATCACGGTCACGTCCCGGTACGAGGTGGACGCGATCAGCTCGCCGAGGCATTCGAGAAGCCGGGTACGGGTGGCCTGACCCCGGCGGCCGGCGATCCGCCCGTCAACGGTACGTACTTGTGTCATACCGTCAGTTTATATATGGCTCGATAGATTGCATTTGTGACGGAGCATCGGTTGCGCCATCTGGTGGAGTCTCAGCTTCTGCGGCCTCAGCTGCCTGTTCGGTCAGCCGTTTGCCGCCCCGCGGCGGGCCCGCTGGCCGGAACCAGCCGCACCACCACCGATTTGGACGTCGGCGTGTTCGACACCTGCGCCGTCGAGTCCAGCGGCACCAGCACGTTCGTCTCCGGGAAATACGCGGCGGCGCAGCCGCGCGCCGTCGGATAGCGCACGACGCGGAAATTCGGGGCGCGTCGTTCGACCCCGTCCCGCCACACCGAGATCAGGTCCACTTGGTCGCCGTCCGCGAAGCCGAGCCCGGCGAGATCGACCGGATTCACGAATACCACCCGGCGCCCTTGCTTGATACCGCGATATCGGTCATCGAGCCCGTAGATAGTCGTGTTGTACTGGTCGTGCGAGCGGACGGTCTGCAACAGCAGGTGTCCCTCCGGCACGCGCAGCACCTCGAGGTTGTTGACGGTGAAGTTCGCCTTTCCCGTCGCGGTGGGGAAGGTCCGCGAATCGCGCGGGCCGTGCGGCAGCTGGAAGCCTCCGGGCCCGCGCACGCGCGCGTTGAAGTCGGCGAAACCGGGCACGACGCGGGCCACCCGGTCCCTGATCCGGTCGTAATCGGCGGCCAGCCAGGCCCACTCGACCGACTCGACCCCGCCCCCGGCTCCGTCCCCATTCCCCGCCTCGACAACCCGGTCGCCGAACAGCTCCCCGGCCAGTCCCGCGACGATCGCCACCTCGCTCTTCAGCTGCGGCGACGCCGGCGCCAACCGGCCGCGTGAGGCGTGCACCATCGACATCGAGTCCTCGACCGTGACGAACTGCTCGCCGCCCTCCTGCGTGTCCCGTTCCGTGCGGCCGAGGGTCGGCAGGATCAGCGCGGCCCGGCCGGTGACCGCGTGCGAACGGTTGAGCTTTGTGGACACCTGCACGCTCAGCGCGCAGTTGCGCATCGCCGCCTCGGTGACCGCGGTGTCCGGAGTCGCGTTCACGAAGTTGCCGCCGACCGCGAAGAACACCTTGACCTTGCCGTCGCGCATCGCCCGGATCGCGTCCACCGTGTCGTAGCCGTGCTCGCGCGGCGGCTCGAAGCCGAACTCGGCCGCGAGCGAGTCGAGAAACTTGGCCGGCGGCTTCTCGTAGATGCCCATGGTGCGGTCGCCCTGCACGTTGGAGTGCCCGCGCACGGGGCACACCCCCGCGCCCGGCCGGCCGACGTTGCCGCGCAGCAGCAGGAAGTTGACGATCTCGCGGATGGTCGGCACCGAGTGCCGATGCTGCGTCAGGCCCATCGCCCAGCAGACGATGATGTTGCGCGCCGCGAGCACCCGCTGGCCCAGCGCCTCGATCTGCTCACGCGGCAGGCCGGTCGATTCGAGCACGTCGTCCCAGGACGTCTCGCGGACATCCTTCGCGTACGCCTCGAACCCGTGGGTGTGCTGTTCGATGAACGCGCGATCCAGGATCTGCCCCGGCGCGCGGTCCTCGGCCTCCAGCAGCAGTCTCCCGAGCGCGCGGAACAGCGCCAGGTCGCCGCCGAGGCGGATCTGGAGGAAGGCGTCGGCCAGCGGCGTGCCGCCGCCGACCAGACCTCTGACGGTCTGTGGGTTCTTGAACCGGATCAGGCCGGCCTCCGGCAGCGGGTTCACCGCGACGATCCCCGCGCCCGCCCGCTTGGCCCGCTCGAGCGCGGTGAGCATCCGGGGGTGGTTCGTGCCCGGATTCTGACCGACCACGATGATCAGATCGGCCTTGTACACGTCGTCCAGCGAGACGGAGCCCTTGCCGACGCCGAGCGTCTCGCCGAGCGCGGAACCGCTGGACTCGTGGCACATGTTCGAGCAGTCCGGCAGGTTGTTGGTGCCGTAGCGACGGACCATCAGCTGATAGAGGAAGGCGGCCTCGTTCGAGGTGCGGCCGGAGGTGTAGAACACCGCCTCGTTCGGAGCGCAGGCGCGCAGCGCGTCAGCGGTGATCCGGAACGCCTCGGGCCAGCCGACCGGCTGGTAGTGGTCCGCGTCCGGGGCCTTGTACATCGGTTCGGTGAGCCGGCCTTGCTGGCCGAGCCAGTAGTCGGACTTGCCGGCCAGATCGGCCATGGTGTGCTCGGCGAAGAACGCGCGGGTGACCCGGCGCAGCGTCGCCTCCTCGGCGACCGCCTTCGCGCCGTTCTCGCAGAACTCCAGGTGCCCGCGGTCCTCGCCTTCGGGCCAGGCGCAGCCGGGGCAGTCGAAGCCGCCGACCTGATTGATCCGCAGCAGCGTGAGCGCGGTGCGCTTTACGCCCATCTGCTGCTCGGCCATGCGCAGCGAGTGCGCCACCGCCGGGACCCCGGCGGCCCAGTCCTTCGCGGCGTCGACGGAGATGTTCTCGTCGGCCGGATCCTGTCGTGGTGCCGTGGTGGCCATCGTCGCCTCCTGGGGTCCTACCTGCACTGTACCGCTCCGCATGGCTCACCCCATTGAGTGAATTGTCTGTTATTCGACCTACGCCCGTTCGTGGCTCCTCATGCAATGGAGGCTCCGCGCCTTCCAAGAGGGCTGTGCGGCCGGGTGCGCAGCGCGTGCCCGGCCAGAAGGGAACATTCTGATGGGAACCCATGCCAAACCCCGGACACGGGTGCGCACCATCGCGCTGGGCACACTGGCCGTCGGCGCAACCCTGACCGGAGTGGGCTTGACCGCCGCCGC
>DASUAR010000293.1:0-8380 GCA_035763685.1 Actinocrinis sp.
CGCCGAATTAACCTTCCGCGGAGATCCTCGAAACCCCGATGAGTAGTCATTCCGACCGCTTGAGGCGTTCAACGACAACATCGCCGACTTCGAAAAGATCAAGGAGATCGGGTGTGACTCCTGAAGCCGAGAAGCTGATTCTCGCGATGGTCTACCGACCGGGCGACGTCAGCGGCGGCGACCCCGGGGCCGTACTGCGGCATTTCGGCACGGACGACGGGGTCGAGCTCGGAAGGCGGCTGCTACGTGAGGCCGTCGAGCGGAACGACGCGACGGACTTCGAGTTGGCGCTGGTTGTGTGTGGGCGGTTCGGTGCGATTGATGAATCGCTCATGCCGTTGTTCGTCGACCAGAGCTATACGGACTGGCAGACGCGGCACGAGGAACTGGTTTCCATCCTCGGAAGGTACAAGTCCCCACAGACCGTCGATGCGCTGTACCACGCGACGCAGTGGATCCCCGAGTACCTCGACTTCGACGAGGCGCGCGCGCTGGCACACAAGGCCATTTGGGCGCTCGGCGGGACTCCGGGACCCGAGGCCACTGCGGCGCTTACGCGCCTGCTCACCGACAAGGACGAGACTCTGCACGAAGCCGCCGCCAAACAGCTGCGCCGCCGCGGCGAGCCCGTCACGTAGTTGTCCTTGTCGCCTAGGCCGGGTCCTGCCGGTAGGCGGGCGCGTCACCCTCGACGTCTGGAACGTCGAGATCGACATCGGGATCATGGACGCCGTCCTCGTAACCCGGGGCGTCGTCGTCAGCAGCGTCGGCCTCTGCTTCAGCCTCTGCTTCGAGTTCGGGTTCGAGTTCGGGTTCGGGTTCGAGTTCGGGTTCGGCCGTCTCAATACTCTGTTCGGCTTCGATACTTTGCTCGGCCGAGACCTGCGGCACGGGCGCATGACGCTCACGTCGGCGCTGGCGAAGCGCGGACGCGGCCGTCGCGAGGACGACTCCGCCGACGACCGCCAGTAACACGATCACCAGGTTGCGGGTGTAGTCCAGCGGTGTGACGGTCAGGTTGGTGTTGTGGCCCTTGCGCAGCACGTCGGGCAGGCCGACGATCAGCACCGAGCCACCGATCAGCAGGATCGCCGCCAGCGCTTGCCGAGTACGCGGGCCGACAAGCCGGACGGTCACCGCGCCGAACAGGAACACAGTGGGCGCGATCACCGCGTCGTGCGCGAGGACGCCGCTGACCAGCCAGCGACCGACCGGGGCGTTCGCCGCGAACGGATGGCCGCGTAGCAGAGCCCTGAGCCCGATGCTCGCGACCCACACTCCGAAGGCCGCCAACGCGATGCGCGCCACGAGCAGCGGACTGACCGGGCGTACGCCGAGCGCACTTCCTCGTTGTCTGATACGCATCTCAGAGTACCTCGATCCGCTGTACCCATTTGGTTTGCAGCACACCGGGGCGGCCCGGCGCGATGATCCGGGCCGGGTATCCGTGATCGACGCTGAGCGGCTGCCTGCCGAGCCGCAGCGCCAGCAGCGTGAGCGGGTCGCGTGCGTATTCGCGCGGCATCGTGGTTGTCGCGTAGAAGCCGGCCTTCTCGAAGGAAACGATCCTGATATCGGCTCCGGGCCGCGCTCCGGCGCGATCCAGCAGGTCACGCAGCCGCACCCCGCTCCAGCGGCCGTTGACCGACCAGCCTTCCACGCACGCGATCGGCAGCACCGCCTCGTACTGCGGCAGCCGGCCGAGTTGGGCGAGCGTGAGCTGGAACGGGCGCGGGCCGTCGACCTCCAGCCGCCAGGTGGGATCGAAGGCGGTGCTCTGCACGCCGGCCTGCGCCGCTGTCCGGTTGATCGGGACACTTTGCGGTCCGACGGAAGGGTCGCGCGGCGCGAGCAGGTCGACGCCGCGCAACCAGGTCACCGACTGGCCGATCGTGGTCAGGGTCACCACGCCGACTGCCGCGCCCGTCGCCGTGAGCAGCGAGCGGCGGCTGGCGGTACCGGGGCGTGGGGCGAGGAAGCGGGGCGGGGCGGAATCGGTCGCCGGCTCCTCGGCTGACGGTTCGGATGACCCGGATGATTCGAGGTCTGACTCGCCCGCCGGGTCGGGTGACGGCTGAGCGACCGGGCGCCGGTAGCCGCGAGCGATGGCCGGCGCCTTGACGGCGATGTGCACGATCAACGCGCCAACCGTGATCCACGCGACCTGATAGTGCGTCGGCACGAATGCGAACGCCCACGGGTACCACTGGATGACGTTCAGCAGCCCGGTCACCAACTGGAAGATCGCCCCGGCGACCAGCACCAGGATCGACAGCCGCTCCAGCCCATGCCGGATCGACGACAGCGGAGGCCAGGCGAACAGCCGTGGATACACCGTCCACAGCTTCGCCAGCAGCAGCGGGATCGCGGCCAGACCGGATGCGACGTGCAAGCCCTGCGTGAACCGGTAGATCCACACCGGCCGGTCGGGAATCCACGTCGGCGGGTGCCGCAGCTGCAACTCGTGGCTGATCAGCCCGGTGAGGAAGGCGGTCGTGAACGCGATGCCGAGCGCGGTGCCGATCAGCGCCGCCGTGCGCTCGTCATGCAGGGAGCTGCGAAACGCGCCCTCTCGCAGCGGCCCGCGCCGCAGCCACCCCGGCGGCGTCGGGAACGTGAGTCTGGCCATGCCTCAATCGAAGCCGGTGCACACCCCGTTTCACCAGGACCAACGCCCTTACCAACCGCTTACGACGCCATTACCGAACGATGACGTCACCGGCCGGCCGGAATACTCCCGGCCCGGATCGGCGGACCGCACGCGCGACAGAGCCGGCCGGGTCACTGCGGCAGCGCGGCCGCGCGATCGACGAGCAGAGCCCGTTCGGCACCGTTTCGGGCGAGCGGCGCGGCGCGTTCGAGCTCCGCGCGCGCCTCGTCGTATCGGCCGAGCCGCCCGAGCAGATCGGCGCGCACGGCGGGCAACAGGTGGTAGTCCTTGAGCGCGCCATCGGCCGCCACCTCGTCCACGAGCGCGAGCCCGGCGGCGGGTCCGCGCGCCTGGGCGACGGCGACCGCGCGGTTGAGCGCGACGACCGGCGTCGGCAGCAGCACGATCAGCGCGTCGTAGAGTCCTGCGATGGCGCGCCAATCCGTGTCCCGCGCGGTGAGCGCTCGCGCGTGCGAGGCGGCGATCGCGGCTTGCAGCGCGTACGGTCCCGGAGCCTCGCCTCGCGCCTTGGCCGCCGCGTCCGCCTTGGCGAGGGCGGAGAAACCGCGGCGGATGAGCAACTGGTTCCACCGGCCGCGGTCCTGGTCGGCCAGCAGCACCACGCCGCCCACGGCCTCGGATCGGGCCGCGACGCGCGAGGACTGGATCTCGAGCAGCGCCGTCAGGCCGTGCACCTCCGGCTCGGCAGGCATCAGTGCGGACAGGACGCGGGCCAGCCGCAGTGCGTCCTCGCACAGTGCGGGGCGCATCCAGTCGTCCCCCGCCGTCGCCGAGTAGCCCTCATTGAAGATGAGGTAGACGACCTCGAGCACCGAGCTCAGCCGCTCGGCCAGCTGCGCCCCGGCGGGAACCTCGAACGGCACCTGCCGCTGCGCCAGCAACCGCTTGGCCCGCACGATGCGCTGCGCGATCGTCGCCTCGGGAACCAGGTACGCCCGCGCGATATCCGCCGTGCTCAGGCCGCCGAGCAGTCGCAGCGTCAGCGCCACGCGCGCCTGCGGAGCGAGTACCGGATGGCAGGCGGTGAACACCAGGCGCAGCAGATCGTCCTCGATCGTCTCCGGCTCCGGCTCCGGCTCATCGCCGTCGAGGCCCCGGCCGACCAGTTCCAGTTTGCGGGCGTAAGTCTGATCGCGGCGGATCAGATCGACGGCCCGGCGTTTGCCGACGGTCATCAGCCAGGCGCCGGGATTGCGCGGCACTCCTTCGTCCGGCCACTGCTCCAGCGCGGCGACCAGCGCGTCCTGCGCCAGGTCCTCGGCCAAGCCGATATCGCCGACAACGCGGGCCAGGCCCGCGATCAACCGCGGCGCCTCGATACGCCACACGGCTTCCACCGCACGCCTGACCCGCTCGTCGGTTTGGTTCACGTCCCCATCTCACCGCCGCTGCGGCATGGGCGCAAAGCGCCGCACGGCCGCCGCGGGTGTGACCGATGGTTCGGCTACTTCTTCCCCACCGCCTAGGCAGGCTCCTCCACGGCGCGGATCTCGGTCGCGATCTCCCACTGGTCGCCGTGGATGAGCAGGAACCGCTTGGCCCACTCCACCGCCTCCTCCTGCGAGCGGCACTGCATCAGCGCGTAGCCGCCGACGAACTCCTTGGCCTCCGTGAACGGGCCGTCGAGCACGGTCAGCTTCCCGCCGGAAAGCTGCACCCGGGTCGACTGCTCAAGGGGCGCCAGGCCCGCGGTGTCCAGCAGCACCCCGGCCTTGGTCATCTCCTCGATCAGCTTGCCCATCTCGGTCATCAGCTCCTCGCTCGGGCCGCCTTCGGGCACGCCGGCGGGGTCGATCTTGATCAGGGACAGGTAACGCATGACGGTTCCTTCCGTTCCGGTTCGCTCAGGCTGCGGGTTCCGGGCCCTTCGCCCTTTTCCATCTACGCGTCGATCGGGACCGGCCGCACTTCGACACCGCCCGCGAAGTCTTTTAAAGATCTTTTCGCGGCCCCGAACCCGCCCCGATCGCGTATGCTGCATCCGTGGCCTCGGTAGTGGTGACGCACCGATTTACCGGCCCCTGGTCCCGTCCGGGAACCGCAGGGGTCGCACTTCGCCACGTCTCGGCCGCTTCAGGCCGCTAGCGACCTCCACCGGTTTTTGAGCCGACGGACCAGGGGTTTCCCGCCCGCACCGTCCGCTCCAACCGACAGGAAGTCCCCTCGTGAACGTCTCTCTTTCCGCTGAGCAGCTTGCCCGCGACCTGACGATCCGTGACCTCTCCGATCCGACTGAAGGCCCGCATGCGGTACAGCTCGTACTCGACCGCGCGGTACACGCCCTCGCCGATGCATGGGGCTGCGAGGTCCGCTGGTGTCGCGGCGAACGCATCGTGCCGATCACGGACAACTACGACGCTCTCGGCTACGACCCAAGCGATATAACGCGCGACGCCCGCTATACGCGCTATGTCGATGAGCACCGGATGCTGCGTAGCCACTCAAGCGCCCTCATCCCATCGGCATTGCGGGCACTACACCGAACCGCCGACCCCGCGGACGACGTGCTCCTTGTCTGCCCTGGCATGGTCTACCGGCGCGATTCGATCGATCGGCTGCACACGGGCACGCCACATCAGGTCGATCTGTGGCGCATCAGGCGCGGCACGCCACCGCTCGGCGACGCGGACCTGCGTGAAATGGTCGACCTGATTCTCAATGCTCTGCTTCCCGGAGCCGAGCATCGGCTCGAACCGCGCGTGCACCCTTACACGCGCGACGGTCAGCAGGCGGACGTGCTCGTCGACGGCGAATGGATCGAGGTCGGCGAGGGCGGACTCGCGCATCCCGAGGTGCTCGCCCGCGCCGGACTCGACGGCGGCTCGTACTCCGGCCTCGCGCTCGGCCCAGGACTCGACAGGCTGCTGATGCTCGTGAAGGGCATCCCGGACATCCGGCTGTTGCGCGCGACGGATCCGCGCATCGCAGGGCAGATGCTCGACCTGGAGCCGTACCGCGCGGTTTCCGCGATGCCGCCGATCCGCCGCGATCTGTCCGTCGCCGTGGACCAGGGCGACGCGGCCGAGGATCTGGGCGACCGGATCCGCGACGCGCTCGGCTCGGACGCCGCGAAGGTCGAGTCGGTGCGGATCCTTTCGCGCACGCCGCTCGCCGCGCTGCCTCCGGCCGCCCGCGATCGATTGGGAGCGCGCGCGGACCAGGACAACGTGCTCGTCCGGGTCGTGCTGCGCGATCTGGAGCGCACGCTGACCGACCACGACGCGAACATGCTGCGCGACCGGGTTTACGGCGCCGTGCACCGCGGCGCGGTGTATCAGTGGGCTGCGCGGCAGGCCTGACAGCCTGAACAGGCTGACCAGGGAAGATAACGATCCGGTCACTCACTGCGTTCTCATGCTCGCCTCATGCCCTGGTCAAAGGGAGGCCGGAAAGTCGTCGCGACCATCGCTTCGACCCACCGAGCCTCAAGGACGCTTGATGTTCTTCACCTACCTGACCAGGGAACTGCGCAGACGAGGGCGGCAGGCGTTCGTGATAGCGCTCGGCCTGGCCCTGGGCATCGGCCTGACGATCACGGTGACCGCCGCCTCGGCCGGCGTCAACGCCGCGCAGAAGACGGTGCTGCACTCGCTCTACGGGGTCGGCACCGACATGACCGTGACGAGCACCGCCGCCGCGGGCAGCGGAAGGCAGTCGTTCAACTTCCGCGGCCCCGACGCCGGCTCGACCACCGGCACCAAGTCGTCGACCACGACCTCGGACAACCTGACCCTCTCCCCCGGCACCTCCGCGATCACCTCGGCCACACTCGCCAAGATCAAGAGCGTGTCCGGGGTGTCCGCGGCGGTCGGTTCGCTGGCGCTCAACGACTTCAACATCAGCACCACGGTTTCTCAGCAGGTCACCCAGCAGCCGAGTACGAACTCGGGCGGCAACGCCGAGCGCGGCGGATCCGGCGGATCCGGCGGTTCGAGCGGCGGGCCGTCCTTCGGCGGACCGGCTTCCGGAGGCGGCTTCTTCAACTCCACCTCGGTCACCGGAGTGGACACCGCCAACCTCACCGTCGGCCCGGTTTCGACCCTCACGCTCGCCTCCGGCCGGATGCTCGCCGCCGCGGACGCGAAGTCATACGTCGCGGTGATCACGCAGTCGTACGCCTCCTCCAAGAGCCTCAAACTCGGCGGCACGATCACCCTCGGCGGAAAGAGCTTCAAGATCGTCGGCCTGGTCTCCGGATCGACGTCGAGCAACGTGTACATCCCGCTCGGCATCGCGCAGACGCTCTCCAGCCAGACCAGCGCGGTGACGACGGTGTATGTGAAGGCTGACAACTCGACCCAGATCGACGCGGTCGCCGCCGCGATCAAGAAGGTGGACTCCACGGCGACCGTGACCACCTCGGCTGACCTGGCCAAGTCGGTCACCGGCTCGATCTCCTCGGCGGCCTCGCTGGCGAACAACCTGGGCAAGTGGCTCTCGATCGCGGTGCTGATCGCGGCCTTCGCGGTGGCCGCGCTGTTCACCATGTCGGCGGTGGGGCGGCGGGTGCGCGAGTTCGGCACGCTCAAGGCGCTGGGCTGGACCTCGCGCCGGGTGGTGCGGCAGGTGATGGGCGAGGCGATCGTCACCGGGCTGATCGGCGGCGCGCTCGGCATCGGCCTCGGCTTCGCGGCGGCCTTCGCGATCGACCAGGTCGCGCCGAGCCTGACCGCGTCGACCGGCGGAATCACCACGCCGACCGGAAACGGCCTGCCCGGCGGCGGCGGACCAAGCGGCGAGAGCGGCGGCGGCGGGTTCCGTCAGGCCGCGTCGCAGGCGGTCACCGTGCACCTGTCCGCCCCGGTGGCGCTCAACGTGCTGCTGCTCGCGGTGGCCCTGGCCGTGCTCGGCGGTCTGATCGCCGGCGGGTTCGGCGGCTGGCGCGCCTCCGCACTGCGACCGGCCGACGCCCTGCGCAAGGTCGCCTGACCCGGCCGCCCGATTCCACTCCAGAAAGAGATCCCGAGACGATGTATGAAATCAGCGGCCTGACCAAGCAGTACAAGCGCGGGAAGGAGACCGTGGACGCGCTACGCGGCGTCGACGTGGTGATCCCGGACGGCGACATGCTCGCCATCCAGGGCCCGACCGGGCACGGCAAGTCCACCCTGCTTCAACTGCTCGGCGGGCTGGACCGGCCCACCTCCGGCAGCCTGGTCTTCGACGGGCGGGACATGGCGCGGATGAACGAGATGCAGCTGACCAAGCTGCGCTCGGAGAACTTCGGCTACATCTTCCAGTCCTTCAACCTCATCCCGACCCTCACCGCACAGGAGAACGTCGAGACCGCCCTGGTGCCGCTGAAGATCCCCGCGGCCGAACGCAGAGCGCGCGCCGCCCACGCCCTGGCCGAGGTCGGCCTCGACGACCGCGCCGGGCACCTGCAAGGCGAGCTGTCCGGCGGTCAGCAACAGCGCGTCGCCATCGCCCGCGCCCTGGTCAAGGAGCCCAAGGTGATCATGGCGGACGAGCCCACCGGCAACCTGGACGAGGACACCCGCGACGAGATCTTCGCGCTGCTGGAGAAGCTGTGGCGGGAGCGCAAACTCACCGTGATCATGGTCACCCACGATTCCGCGATCGCCAACCGCGTCCCCCGGCTGGCCCTGATCAAGAACGGCAAGCTGACCATCAAGCGCGACGCGCCGTCCGCCGTCACCTCCTGACCGGCGGCGCCCGCGCGGCGGCCGGGACGGGTCCGCACGACCC
>DASUAR010000294.1:0-9722 GCA_035763685.1 Actinocrinis sp.
CAGCGAGGCCTGCTCCTTGGTCAGGTTGCAGACCACCTTCATCTCGACCTTCTCCGGCAGGTCGCTGATGATCGCCGGGTCGGTCTTCTCCCGGCGCAGCACGAACGCCCCGGTGGCCCGCCGCAGCCGCTCGGCCGCGCGCTCGTCGCCGTCGCGCTCGATCGGCCTGGCGAAGCGCTGCTTGAACGACTCGGCGCTGCCGAGCAGTCCGGGGTTGGCGAACTCCAGGATCGACCAGAGGTCGGCGAGCCGGTTCTCCACCGGGGTGCCGGTCAGGGCGATGCGGTGCGGGGCGGCGATCGCGCGCACCGCCCTGGCCTGTTTGGTCCCGGCGTTCTTGATGGCCTGCGCCTCGTCGATGACGACCCGGTGCCAGTCCACCTCCGCCAGTTCCGCGCGGTCGCGCAGCGCGAGGCCATAGGTCGTGATCACCAGGTGCGCGTCGGCGACGGCCGCGCGGAACTCTTCGCCGGAGAGCCGCTCGGCGCCGTGGTGCACGTGGACTTCGAGTCCCGGAGTGAATCGCTCGGATTCCCGCTGCCAGTTCGCGACCAGCGACATAGGGCAGACCAGCAGCGTGGGGCGGCCTTGCGCCGCGCCCGAATCGCGTTCGAGTTCGAGCAGCGTCAGCACCTGGATGGTTTTGCCGAGGCCCATCGAGTCCGCGAGTACCGCGCCGAGCCCGAACCGGTCCATGAACGAGAGCCAGCCGACGCCGCGTTCCTGGTAGGGCCGCAGCGTGCCGTGCAGGCCGGGCGGCGCGGCCGCCGGGGCGCAGCGCTGCTCGGCGGCGCCGGAGAGCAGGTCGCCGAGCCAACCGCGCGCCTCGACCGCTTCGAGCGGCAGGCCGTCGTCGTCGAGGCCGAAGACGGCCGTGCGCAGGAAGTCCTGAACGCGCATCACGCCGCCGCGCCGCGTGCCCAGCGCCTTGAGCCCGGCGGCCAGCTTGTCCCGGTCGACCTCGACCCAGCGGCCGCGGAACTGCACGAGGCTGCTCTTGGCGTCGGCGAGTGCCTGGAACTCCGCCTCGGTCAGCGTTTGGCCGCCGAGGGACGCGCGCCATTCGTAGTCGATGAGGTCGCCGAGGCCGAATCCGGAGCGGCGGGCGATCCGGCCGGGCTGTTCGGGTTTCTCGGCGCGCCCGGCCTTGGGTTCGGCTTTGGGGGCCGCCGCGAGCGTGAAGCCGAGTTCCGCGCGCCCGGCCGAGGACCACCACGAGGGCAGCAGCACGCCGAATCCGTTGCCGGCGAGGGCGGGGGCGATGCGGGTGAGGAAACCGTGCGCGCTGTCGGCATCGAGCCGGACGTGTGTCGGCGATGCTTCTCGCAGCGCGTAGGCGAGGGCGGGGAACACGCGGGCGGCGCGGCTGAGCCCGGCGAGCAGGTCGCGGCGCGGATCGGCGCCCGCGGCCCGCAGCAGCCGGGCCGCGCCGGACCGGTGCCAGACCTCGTGTGCGGTGGCGAGCAGTGAAGGGTCCTCGATGGACTGCAACAGCAGTTCCACCGTCCACACCTCGCCACGGTCGGCGCTGCCACGATCTGCGCTGGCACGGTCGGCACTGGCACCGTCCTCCGGCGCGAGCAGGCGGAAACAGGTGCGCACCGGCCCCGCGGACGTGCCGTGCGTCGTTCGCCACTCGTCGAGGGCCGCCATCAACTCCTCGGCGGCGGCCAGATCAAGGCGTTCCGGGTCGAGCAGGTTGCTGGAGGCCGAGGTCAGCGCGTCGAGCCAGAGTTCTTCGATCGGGGTTTTGACGCTCAGGCTGTTGGGTGGGCGCGCGGGTGCGAGCGATTCCCCGTGCAGACCGTGCGGGCCGGTCAGCGCTGCGATGACATACGCATCGACGAGTGCGTTAACGGCGCCGTCGAGTACGTCAGTGGCGGGCCGCCCGGTCAACTCTGTGTCGAGCAGTTGGGCGCGGAACACCGGCGGCATCGCGTCAAGCAGTGCCTTGCGATGGGCGGCACTGTCCAACGTATAGGTCGGGCGCCACACCGCGTGGTGGTCGCCGTTGTCCTCGTCGACTTGGAGATCGGGCAGAATCTCCCCGCGTCGCACGAGCACGTCGGCGAACTGCGCGACGGCGGTGGCGTAACGCACTGTGTCGGCGAGCGGGATATCGGTCTCGGCGCTGTCAACGTCAAAGGTCGCGAGGCGCTCGCCGTCCAGGACCGCGAGCAGCGCGGCCCCGTCCCGCGGCCCGAGGGCCAGCGTCGGGACGATCCACGCGCGCAGCTCCGTCTTCGCGCCGGCACCGCCACCGCCGCTCTCGCCGCCGCCCGCGGCGATCTCGGCGTCATCGCGCACGAACCGCGCGAAGCCGGTCGAGGGCTGTGGCCCGGACTCGGACGACGGCAGCACGAGCGGCACGCTTCCGCGTGGATCAGCCCGCCGCACCGTCGCGGCCACCTCGTCGCCCGCCGCCCGCAGCAGCTCGGCGAGGACGGCGGGTTCGGCCGCGAACGGATGCCGCTGGGTCATGCTCGCGCCGGCTCCGCGCCCGGCCTTGGCAACAAACTCCGCCGGATCGGCCGCCAGTGTCAGCGGCCGGCTGGAGTCCTCGGCCCACAACTCCCAGCAGCCTGCCTCGGTGAACAGGGCATGCAGGACGTACACGACGCGGCTCGCTCCTTAGGACGGCGCCGGATGAGTGCAAAGTCCCAGCTTATCGCAGTGACCTTGAGCCGGAGTCGTTGACGGGGTTACGCCTGGCCTTGCGCAAGGTACCGCTCGACGGTCGCGACTTTCGCCTCCAGCGCGCCGGTCACCCCGGGCCGGATGTCCGCCTTCAGCACGAGGCTGACTCGGCCGGCCGCACCATCCTGTCGCGCGCTTTGCTGTACCGCCTCGTACGCGCGCTTGACGACCGCGAGCACCTCGTCCCATTCACCCTCGATGGTCGTGAACATCGCGTCCGTGCGGTTCGGCAGGCCCGACTCGCGCACGATGCGCACTGCGTCCGCGACATACGCACCGACTTCTTCCCCGACGCCAAGCGGCGTGACGGAAAACGCGACCAGCATGCGTGCGTCCTTTCCTCGAATGAGCAGCCCAAGCGAGGCCCCAGGGCCTCAAGGGTCCACCCAATCAGACCGGTAGGCCGCCCGATCAGCGCGGGTAGGCCCGAAATCGATGTACAGGGCGACCCCGACGGCCCGATCCGTTGGTGCTCCGTGCGGTAGCGCCAGCCGGACGCCACGTATGCCCGCCGCGGTGGTCTCGGCCGCCGAATCGTGCACGAACGAGTGTCCACCGTAGGCAGGCACGCCCACGAGCAGGGCGACATTGCGCGGCACCGCGCCGAGCGCGAGATGTGTCTCGTCGCGCACGAAGCCGCTGTACGAGCTTGAGGTCCACAGCACGGAGTCGTAGGACATGATCGCGACCTGGTCGACTCGCGACGCGACTTGGCGCAGGTACCCGGTCGACCACCAGTTGTCATGTCCGACCAGCGCGTCCAGTGCCCATCGGCCGCCCGGCACCGGTTCTACTTGTTCGGCTGAGATAGACAGCATCCGCCCAGCACTACGCACCAAGGCGCGCGTAGCGTCGAGCAGTGCGAGGTAACCAGGATCGGCGTCGCCAACCGGCTCGAAGTCGTAGTGCACCCCGTCAAAGCCGTCGCCGAGAACAGCGGCATCGCCGTCGAGGATGCGCAGCCTGGTCGGAGCGTCTTCCAGATCCAGGCCGCCATCGCGTGGTCTGACGATGTCACCGATCCACGCGAGCACTCGCACGCCGGGCAGCGCGCGATGCGCGGCATCGACGAACCATCGCGCTCGTGGCCGCAGCGCCGGATCCAGCGAACCGTCCTGATTGAGCGGTCCGACGTGGACGAACAGGTCCCTGATGCCGGTGCCGCGCAGCTGCGCGGCTAGCGCCGTAATGTCCTGCGGCCCTCTGCGCCCGTCGACCCAGGCGTGCCCGAGCCAGAGCGCGTCGTTGCCCGTGGTGTGCGCCGCGGGGTTGGTTGTCCCGATGTCCTGCACGGAAAAAGCGATCCAGCGGCCGCCGAGCAGCACGCTCAGCACTGCGGCGAGTCCGATTATCTTGCCGACGACCAGCCGCGCCATGCTGCCCCTGCCCCCGTTTCAGTCTGTCAACGCTCGTCGCCACCGTCCTTGCGGGCGATGCGCCGAGCCACCTCTTCGAGGAACCGGGCGTGCTGCTCAAGCAGCTCCTCGTCCGGATCGCGGCCGAAGATCAGCCGCGTGTGCTGCGGGCTGACGAAGATCCAGTCGGCCATGGCCAGGAACGTGAGCAGCCGGTGCCTCGCGCCGAGCTCCGGATCGATGATCCCGGCGCGCTGCGCGTCCTCGATCACTGCGATCTTTCGATCGTAGTTCTTTTGCCGCTCCTGTACCGAGCGCCCATCGACCGGGCCTTGGGTCTCCAGGCCCTCCCACGCGACCAGGCGCACCAACGCCGGGTTGGCGCTGCGCAGGCGCACCACACTCGCCGGGTATCCGATCGGATCGTCCGGGTCGGGGCCGATCTCGTCGCCGCGGCTGTTGAGGTAATCGTCCAACACCCGACGCAGCAGCTCCAGCTCTGGGTGGGCGTGTCAGCGGTCGGCGGCGCGTTCGTCGCGCTGGCGCTGCTCATGTGGCTCCGGGATACCACCGCGGCGCGCCCCCGGTCGTCCGGTTGACGCCAGTCGTCCTGCTGACCGCGCACGCTGATTCCGGGTCAGCCCAGCGGCGCCGACAAATCCCAGCCCCGGTGCAACTCCTCATCCACCACCGCCATCGCCCGCTCCAGCCGCGACGCGCGACCGCCGCGCACCTCGATCCATCGCGCGCCGGATTTTTCCAGCACCTCGCGGAAACGGTCGGTCATCCAGGGGCGTAGCTGCTCGCCGTCGCGCAGGCCGTCATCGTCAAATGGAACATCCAGGTGATCAGTCAGTATGTACAACGCGCGCGGCGGCATCGCCTGCGCGATCGTGCGCACCGGCTCCGTCGACCTTCCTCGATAGCGTTCCTGCCACACCGTGGTCGCCAGCGCGTCCGTGTCGCAGACGAGCACCGGCCCACCGGCCTGCGCCGCCGCGTCCTCGTCAGCGCACTGACGAGCGGCGACCCGTTCGAAGTCGGCGTCGTCCCAGTCCAAATCGAACACGGACGGCTCCGGCAACCCGCGCACGCCGGCCAACGCCCGGGCGACCGCCAGCTTATGGATCGTCAGTTCCCGTCCGTACTCGGCGACCCAGCGCGTCAACGCGTGCGGACCGCCGCGCGCCCGCAACGCTCGCGTGAGATCTATCGACAAGGTGGTCGTTCCGGTCGACTCGGCGCCGACGATCACGACGCGCTTCGCGAACCACGCCCGGACCGGCGGCTCGAGCGCGTCCCACTCGGCGACCGGATCAGCGCGCACTTTGGTGCTTGAAACGGCGTACGTTGCCCTGAGCGCGTCAAGACGTACGTCAGCCGCCTCAAATCGCCGCGCCAACTCAGCGCCGTACGCTTCCGAGGTGAATACGGCATCGACCGCGATACCCGCCGAACCGTGCAATCCACTCGCGATCGCCTCACGCATCAGCGCTACGTGCCCGCGCCAGGCGACCTCGCTCTCATAGTCGACCGACAGGTTGTCGCGCACGCCGACCACGGCGACACCGCGTCGCGCGCAGTGCGCCTGCCGTACCCACTCGACCCGCGCCGCCAGCGGAATCGACTCAACGTCCGCGCCCATCACGACCACGGTTACCGCATCGCAGGACTCGGCGGCGCTGCGGATCAGGAAATGGTGCCCGGCGTGCGGCGGATAGAACTTGCCGATCACTAGGCCGTGCTGGAAGGCGCTCATGCCGGCGCCATCCGGACCCGCAGCTCGCGCCGCCACGCCTGCACCCCGGTGAAACACAGCGCGAGGAAGATCACGTACACGATGCCGGTTAGATACAGCACCTTGACGAAGTACAACGGTATGTAGATCACATCGGCCGCGATCCAAAAGAACCAGTTCTCGAACTGCTTGAGATTCAGCAGCCATTGCGCTGCCAGCGAAAGCGCGGTGGTCAACGCGTCCCAGAACGGCGCGATGTCGTTCGCGCGGGTCAGCACGAGCGTGAGCACCCAGGTGACCGGCACGATCGCGAGCACCAGCGCGTAGATGGCCCACGGCTTCGCATTGCCCATCATCCGGCGGCTTCGGCGGGTACCGCCATGCAGCCATTCCCACCAGCCGAATACGCCGAACACGAGATAGACGATCTGCAGACTCGCGTCCACGTAGAGGCGGGCGGCCCAGAACAGCGCGAGGAAGAACAGGTTGTTGGCCAGCCCGATCGGAAAGTTCCAGATGTTCGCGCGCACGGTCAGCCAGACCCCGAGCGCGCCGGTCACGAAGCCGAGCAGCTCGGCCCAGGTGACCGCGTCCTGACCGAAGTGGAACAGCACCACGTTGAGCGGCGCGACCAAGTCCCCCAGCGACATGCCAAGCCCTCCCAGTTATCGTCACTATGACGATAACCGAAGCAGGGCTGCCTGACAAGGGCCTGACGCGCCGCGAGCCCTCGGTTCCGCGCCGATCAGCCCTCTGCCTCGCGCAACCGCCGCTCTTCGCCCTCCAGCCAGCGCGCGATGCCGCTCACGTTCGCCGCGGCCGAGGAAAGAGCTTCGAACTTCGCCGCGACCTCGGGCCGCGCGAGCAGGTCGGCGTACCGTTCACGGGTTCGGTCACGCACCATCGCGACGGCGTGGTCGAGGTCGAACGCCCCGCCGGCGTCCTGCCAGGCGTCGCGCACGATGGAGACCCACAGCCGCATCTCCTGCGCCGCGCGGTCCAGCGCGTCGTCCACCGCGGTGATCGGACCGTAGTGCGAGAACAACAGCCGGGTCGCGCGCAGGTCGTGCAACCGGTCCAGTGACGCGAGGGCGAGTTCGAGGTCGAAGTCGGGCGGCGGCGTACCGGGCAGCATCTGCCCCATCGCGCCCGTGGAATCAAGGCCGGTAGTAGACGAAGCGTCCTGCGCCGGGATGTACAGGCCGGCGGCGTCCCCGACGTACAGGTCTCCGGTCGTCGAGTCCACCAGGCCGAGGTGGTGCCGGGCGTGGCCGGGCGTGTGGTGGCCTTCCAGCCGCCGGCCGCCGCCGAGGTCGATCGTGCCGACGTCGCCGATCGTCTCGATGCGCGCCGCCTCGGTGGGCAGCAGTTCGCCGAACAGCGAGTCCATCGCCGGCCCGAACACCCGCCGCGCGCTGGCCATCAGTCGCGACGGATCCGCCAGGTGCCGTGCTCCGGCGTCCTGCACGACGACCTGCGCGCGCGGGAACGCGGCGGCCAGGTCGCCTACTCCGCCTGCGTGGTCAAGGTGGATGTGCGTTACGACGATCGTGGCGAGGTCATCGGCGCCGACGCCTAATCCGGCAAGCGCATCGCGCACGACCGGCGCTGACGTCGCGGTCCCGGTTTCGACCAGACACGGTCGCGAACCCAAGATCGCATAGGCCGCGGTGATACCGGGGTACCCCGACATGGCCGTATCGATCATATATACGTCTGACCCTAAGGCCTTGGGCTCCGTTGCCATACGCACAACATACCGGTGCCGGTTTTCTCGCACTTATTCAGTGGACTGGCTTACCTCGTCCTGCCCGTCCCAGCCGACCGCGTCGAGTCGCGCGCGCACTCGCTCGATGTCCTGCTCCGACGGGGATTCGTTGATCAACAGCGCGATGGCCTCGCTGATCGCCGCGGGATTCTGCGCCGCGCCGTCCGCCGCCAGCGCCTCGACGATCTCGGCGACTTCCCGCTCCGAGAGCCTGCGGCGCAGCAGCGCGAACAGCGGCAGGTAGTCGTGCTCGGGCACGCCCTGCGGATATCCCTTGCGGACGAAGTCGATGACGGCTTGGAGCAATGGCGGGATCGGCATCGAAGACCTCTGCCTAACTGTGGTTGACGATGCTGTATATACCCCAGCCGATCGCGGCGAGCACGACGGCGAAGCACAACACCGCCGTAGTCACTCCAACCGGGCTAGTCGCGGCGGACCGGCTGCGCTGCGCCCGCTCGGACTCGGCGGTGCGCGCGGGGCTCAGCGCTCGCAGCCCGACCGCGAACAACGCGGGCAGTCCGGCCCCGGCCAGCAGGCCGACCACCACGATCTTCCACAGCGCGGTGAGGTTGATCCAGGAGTTCATCGCGGCCCGCCTCGCTTCCCTGCGCTCACTCGAGTCTCGACCTGCGTGCGGATCATGCCGCGGCGCCGACTGGCGCGGGCGTCGGGGCGAGCGAGCCGGTCCATTCGTCGTTGACGTTGCCCGCGGTGACGGGGGCGCGGCGCGAGTTGAGATAGAGGCCCAGCCCGCAGGCCACCAGCACGACGAAGATCACCGCGACGCCCGCGGTACCGCCGATGCCGTGCGCGGCCTCGTAGGCGAGCGCGCCCACCAGACCGGCCGCGGGGAGGGTGAGCACCCAGGCGGTGGCCATCCGGCCGGCCACGCTCCAACGCACCTCGGCGCCGCGCCTGCCCACGCCCGAGCCGAGGATCGAGCCGGTGGCGACGTGCGTGGTGGACAGCGAGTAGCCGAAGCTGCTCGACAGCAGGATCGTTGCCGCGGAGGCCGACTCGGCTGCCATGCCCTGCGGCGAGTCGATTTCCACAAGGCCCTTGCCCAGCGCCCTGATGACCCGCCAGCCGCCGACGTAGGTGCCGAGGCTGATGGCCAGCGCACAGGAGACGATCACCCAGGCCGGGGCCTTGTGCCCGGCGGCCAGCGAGCCGTTCGCGATCAGCGCGAGGGTGATCACGCCCATGGTCTTCTGCGCGTCGTTGGTGCCGTGCGCGAGGGAGACCATGGAGGCCGATCCGATCTGCCCGACCCGGAAGCCGCGCGTCCGCACGCCCTGCGCAACGCCCCGCGTTAGCCGGTAAACCAGGTACGTACCGAACGCGGCGATGGCTCCGGCGATGACCGGCGAGAGCACCGCGGGCAGGATCACCTTGGACACCACGCCGTGCCAAAGCACCGCGTGCCCGCCGGCCGCGGCGAGCGTGGAGCCGATGACCCCGCCGATCAGCGCGTGCGAGGAACTGGACGGGATGCCGAAGTACCAGGTGGCCAGGTTCCACAGGATGCCGCCGACCAGTCCGGCGAACACCACCGTCGGGGTGACCAGGTGGCTTTGCACCAGGCCGCCGGCGATCGTGGCCGCGACGCTGAAGGACAGGAACGCGCCCACCAGGTTCAGCGCGCCGGAGAGGGCGACCGCGACGCGCGGCGGCAGCGCGCCGGTGGCGATGGAAGTGGCCATCGCGTTGCCGGTGTCGTGGAAGCCGTTGGTGAAGTCAAAGGACAGCGCGGTGACGACGACGAGCGTCATCAGCAGGTCGTTGCTGCTCACGTCATGAACGTATGCACGGGTTAACTGGGGCGGAAGGGACCAAAGTAAGAAAACACCTGGGCGGCGGCCAGTGTTCATCTGGCGTTCAACTTCAGCGCGAAAGCCTCGGCAGGATCTGCTGGGCTTGCGCGGTGCGCTCGGAGAGCAGGGCGGCGGAGCCCACGACCAGCGGGTCCGGCGGCGCGGCGACGTCAGGGTCCTTATCCGGATAGTCGTACAGCGAGAGCACGTGGCGCATCGCGCCGAGCCTGGCGCGCTTCTTGTCGTTGCTCTTGACCACGGTCCACGGCGCGTCGGCGGTGTCGGTGTAGAAGAACATCGCCTCCTTGGCCTCGGTGTACTCGTCCCACTTGTCCAGCGAGGCCAGG
>DASUAR010000295.1:0-17510 GCA_035763685.1 Actinocrinis sp.
AGCACGGTGTCCCCGGCGATCCGCACCGGGTGCATCACCATGTCGTAGACCCCCTTGCCGAAGCCTATGGCGACCAGCCACAGCGCCGGCGGCATCAGGACCTTGAGCGGGTTGAAGTACATCACCATCCGCAGCACCTGCAGGATGTAGCGGTAGGCGTCCTTGACGAACTTGAACTTCGAGACACCGGAGCGCTTGGCGTAGTCGATCGGCACGTATGCCAGGTCGTGCTGGTTGGACAGGAACGCCAGCGTGATCGTGGTGACGCAGGAGAATCCGGGGGGCAGCAGCCGCAGGTAGGGCTGCGCGACGTCCCTGCGCATGGCCCGCAGTCCCGAGTTCAGGTCCGGGATCCGCTGGTTGACCAGGCGCTCGGCGATCTTGCGGATGAGCCACTTGGCCGGGACACGCAGCAGCTTGTGCGTCCCTTCCTCACTGGTGCGCGCACCGACGACCTGGTCGATGCTCGAGTCGGTGTCGAGCATCCCCACCAGCTCGGGGATCCGCTCGTTCGGATAGGTCATGTCCGCGTCGGTCCACACCACGATGTCGCCGCGCGCCATCTGCGTGCCGATCCGCCGCACCGTGCCGGCCCCGCCGTTGCGCCGGAACGCGACCACCTTGAGGCTCGGGTACTCCTCTTCGGCCGCAAGCAGCACCTGCAGCGTCTGGTCGGTGGAGGCGTCGTCCACGGCCAGCAGCTCGTAGCGGTAACCCGCGCCGTCCATGGCGGCGCAGATCCGCTTGATCTCCTCCAGCACGTGGGCGTCCTCGTTGAAGCACGGCAGGACGATGGTCACGTGCGGGGCTTCGCCGTCCTGCCCCGACGGGGCGCCGGCGGCCGACTGAGCGGCCATCGGCTTCGCCGGATCTGTGAGCAACACGCGTGCGGTTTCCTTCCAGTCGGACCGTGGGCGTCCCCAGGGTAGTCAGCATCGCTAACATTTGGCCACGCACGGTCCGGATATGTCACTGGACCATCGGCGAGACTCAGATAACCTTCATCCGGCGTCACTATGTTCGCTCAGTCCGCGCCGTCCGCAGCACGTTCGAAGCGAAGACTCTACGGAAACCGATGACCAGCGATTCCGAAGCCGTGATCACCGAGGGGCCCACCGGCGCGCAGGTGCTTTCAGAACCTACGCCCGATGCCGCCCCGTCCGGCGACGGTTTCGGACCTGGGTCCGGCGACCCGGACTTACGGGGGCGCAAGCAGCGCGGCCGCCGGCCGAGAGCGCTCACAATCGTCTCGGCCCTCGCGGTGGCCCTCTTCGCGCTCTGGGGCATCGGCACCCCGCTGGTCGGCGACGGCTCGCTGACCACCACGGACAAGATGGTGCAGTTCAGCCCGTACGCCGAGTCCGGTTTCTCGGACAGCACCACCAGCAACATGTATCTGGACGACACGTTCACGTCGGAATTCCCGAGCATCATCCTGTACAAGCAGGCGCTGACGCACGGCCTGACCAACGGCCAGTGGGATCCGTACATGAGCGGGGGCGTGCCGCTGGCCGCGACGCCGAACTACGCGCTGGCCTCGCCGTTGAGCATCCTGTACTACGTGCTGCCGACCTGGCTCGCCCCGGCCTACGAGCGGCTGCTCGAGGTCATCGTGGCGGTCGGCGGCTGCATGCTGTTCCTGCGCCGGCTCGGGCTCTCCCGCCCGGCCGCGCTGACCGCCGGGATGGTGTTCGCGACCAGCGGATTCATGGTGGTCTGGCTCAACTTCCCGCAGACCAGGGTCGCCTCGATGATCCCGGCGCTGTTCTGGACGATCGAGCGGTATCTGCAGGAGCGCAGGCTGCGAGACGCCGCGCTGATCTCGCTGCCGGTCGCCTCGGTGCTGCTCGGCGGATTCCCCTCGGTGGCCGGCTACGCGCTGGTGACCGCGGCGGCGTACGCGCTGGTCAGGATCGCCGCCGCGCACCACGCCGAGCTGCGCCGGGCCTGGCGGCCGCTGGTGGGCACCGCGATGGGCGCCGCGGCGGGCGTGGGACTGGCCGCCTTCCAACTGCTGCCGTTCTCCTCCTTCCTGCACACCTGGTACACCGCCGGCCGCACGCAGAACGCGACCGACCACATCGACGTCACGGCCTTGCTGACCACATTCGCGCCGTGGGCCTTCGGCTCGGCGGACCCGTCCCGCCCGCCGCTGTTCTACCTGGGCTTCAACTTCATCGAGTACGTCGGCTACCTCAGCGCCGGCGCCGTGGTGCTGGCGCTGGTGGCGTTCGCGTTGCCGCGCGCGGGCCGGGCCATGCTGCCGCGCGCGGTGTGGGTGTTCTTCGTGGCGGCGGTGCTGGTGTGGGGCGAGCTGATCTACGTCGGCGGCTGGCCGCTGGCCGCGCTGCAGCACCTGCCCGGGCTGCGGTCGCTGTTCGCGATCAACTACATCGGCCGCTCCCGCAGCGTGTTCGGCTTCGTGGCCGCGGTGCTGGTCGGCATCGGCTTCGAGCTGCTGCTGCGGCACCGCGCGCGGCGCACGGCGGCCCGGCCGCGCTCGGCGACCTGGTGGGCAGCCGGCGTGGGCGTCACGGCCGCGGCCTTCGGCGCGCTGCTGCTGTGGTGGGGCGGGCATCACGCCGCGCACGAACAGCTCTTTCTACGCTCGCTGAACGACCCGACCGCCGTGACAAGCCTCTACTGGCAGGAGATCGGCAAGAGCGCACTGCTGATCGCGGCCGCGGTCGCGTGCGTCGTGGTGCTGAGACTCGCCGCCCGGCGCATGGCCGCGCCGGGCTACGACCGGGTGTGGCGCAAGGCCAGGTTCGCCGCCGCCTCCGTGCTCCCGGTGCTCATCGCGGTGCAGAGCGGCAGCTTCGTGTCGCTGTACAGCCCGAACTCCCCGAAGAGCACGTTCTATCCGGTGACGGACACGCACTCTTTCCTCGCCGCGAACCTCGGCGAGCAGCGCTACGCCTCCAGCCAGACGGGGATGATCTTCGGCACGAACGTGGCGTACGCCCTGCGATCGGTCAACGGGCACGCCTTCATCAACGAGAATTTCACCGCGCTGGTCAAGGGTGTGCCCGGCGACTCGGTGCCGTTCACGACGTACATAGACTTCGCTGCCTCGCACGCCACGGCCACCAGCCCGATCTTCGACGTGCTCGGCACCAAGTACTTCGTGACCGAGCTGAGCGACCCGGTGCTCGGCACCGAGACCCAGGCGCAGGGCGACGGCTCGCAACTGACCCTGCGCCCGGGGCAGTCGGTGACCGCGCCGGTGCCGATCGCCGGGCCGCTGCGCGGGGTCGGCATTCTGGCCACCGGCGACATCCCGGACGCGCTGACCAATCCGGACCCGAACAGCTGGATCGAAGTCACCGTGCATGACGCGAACGGGGCGCAGATCGCCGACTCCAAGCGGCTGACCGACACGATCGACGCCACCGACCCCTTCACGGTGCCGGTGACGGCTGACGCGGTTGCGGCCGGGGCGCAACTGACCGCGACCCTGACGCTGCACGCGAAGGACCCGCTGACCATCGCCGCGCAGAAGGGCACCACCCCGGCGCTGACCGCGATCGCCGGCGCCGACGACGGGCTGCGGCTGGTGCACGTCGGCACGAACGCGATCTACCAGCGGCTGACCGCGCTGCCGCGCATCCGATGGGCATCGCAAAGCAAGGTCGTCACCCACGAGCACAGCCGGGTGCAGATGCTCGCCAACGGCCAGGTGAACGGCGACACCGTGCTGCTGTCCGCCTCCGGTCCCGCAGCCTCGGGCCAGCCGGGCACGGTGCACGTGGACGAAGACGGACTGGACACGATCTCGACGACCGTGAACGCTCAGGGCCTTGGCTATCTGGTGGTCGCGGACGCCGATCAGGTGGGCTGGACGGCCACGCTGGACGGCAGGCAGGCGCCCTTGGTCCCGGCTGACCAGGGCGTGGTGGCAGTCGCGGTCCCGGCCGGTACGCACACGATCGCGCTGCACTTCTCCGCTCCGCGCGGCACGATCTCGTACGCGATCACCGGCGTGACCGTTGTCGGACTGGTCGCGGTGGTGCTCGGCGAGGTGTGGTGGACGCGGCGCCGGCGGCGCGCGAGTGAGCCCGCGGCGGTCATTGAGAGCTGAGCCAGGTAGAGCCGGGCCGGGCCGGGCCGGGCTGCGTTCCGGAGCGCGCGCTTGCGGTCGAGTAGCAGAGTTCTGCGCTGTGGCTCAGCCAACGATGACGACGATGCCGCCGTCCTCGCCATGCGCTGACGAGTTCACTGCGGCTATTCGGACTGCGCCGAGGTCCGGAACTACCGCGTCGGCCTCCAGTTCGCCGGGGGCGTGCGTTGTCGCGACGGCCACTGTCATGGTTCCCGCGGCGCGTGCGGCGGCGAGCCCGGCCGGAGCGTCCTCGAAGACCAGGCAGCGCTCCGGCGGCACGCCCAGCATCTTCGCGCCGAGCAGGAACGGCTCCGGGTCCGGCTTGCCGCGGCTCACGTCGTCGATGGAGACCAGCACCGGTGCGTCGATTCCGGCTGCGCCCAGCCGTACCCGGGCCAGCGACCGGCCAGCGGACGTCACCACCGCCCAGCGTCCCGTCGGCGCCGCGGCCAGCAGCCTGGCCGCACCGGGCAGCAGGACGACGTCGCCGGTGTCGGTCCGCTCCAGCTCGTCCAGCCGCTCGGCGGCCGCCGGGATCAGCTCACGTGGCAGGAGGTCGGCCAGGATCTGCGCGGCAGGGCGGCCGTGCCTGGGCACCACCGCGAAGAGATCCGGCGGAATCGGGAACTCGGCCGCCACGGTCTGCCAGCCGCGCAGCACCGAGGCCGTCGAGTCGACCAGAGTTCCGTCCATGTCGAAAAGCACGGCGTCCACGTCAAAGCGCATGATCGGCAAGTCTAACCGGCCGCCGCGAACAGCCGCTTAACCGAATTGATCGCGGATTTGGAGCTTACGTTCAGGCTGAGCGGCTACGGTCGGCGGGAAAGGAGCAGCGTGTCGAGACTCAGATCCGTGACCTCGTCCCCGCGTTGGGGGACGTTCCTGCGGTATGCCGCGGGTTCGCTGGTCGCGACCGGATGCAGCGAGGTCGTGCTGGTGGCCGGGTACGGCCTGCTCGGCCTCGGACCGGAGGCGGCGGCCCTGGTGGCCTGGGTGGCCGGCGCGGTGCCCAATTACCTGCTCAATCGGCGCTGGGCCTGGCGCGAGCGGGACCGCCCGCCGGTGCTGCGCGAACTGCTCCCGTACTGGGTGATCACGCTGAGCACGGCCGCGCTCGCGATCGCCGCGACCACCGCGGCGGACGGCCTGGTGCGGCACGCGGTCAGCGATCGCGGCGAGCGATCATTCCTGCTCGGCGTGGTGTACCTGGCCGCCTACGGACTGGTCTTCGTGATCAAGTTCGTGCTCTTCGACGGCTGGGTGTTCTCCGCCAAGCGCTCCTGTGCCGGCGCCGGCGCCGCCGTACCCGTCACCGAATCGGGCTGAACGGCGCGACGGCGCTCCCGCCACCAAGTGCGCAGCACTACGCGGGCATAGCGGAATCCGTAGACCAGATTCCCGCCCTTCTTCGTCTGCCCGCCGCCCCGCTGACGGATTGTCATCGGTACCTCGGCGACCCGGTGGCCGGCCGCCAGGATGCTGATGAGCAGTTCCGAGGACTGGTATTGGGGCTGCTCGAGGGTGAGCGCGGCCGGGATCCCGGCGCGCATCGCGCGGAAGCCGAAGGACGTGTCGGTCACCCGCGTGCGCATCAGTCCGCTGACGATGAGGGCGAAGACCCGGCAGCCGAGCTGGCGCACCGGATCGCGGGTCTGGTGGCTGCCGAGAACCCGGGAGCCGGTCACGAAGTCGGCGCTGTCGTCGAGCAGCGGCGCGAGCAGCCGCGGTAGCTGCGCGTTGTCGTACTGTCCGTCGGCGTCGGTGGTCACGATGTATTGCGCGCCGGCCTCGTGCGCGATCCGGTAGCCGAGGCGCAGCGCGGCGCCCTGGCCGCGATTCTCCGGGGCGACGCAGGTGTAGGCGCGGGACTTGAGCGCGATCTCGGCGGTGTGGTCGGTCGCCCCGTCCACGACGACCAGCGGTGCGACGCGCAGGCCGCGGCATTCGCTCGGCAAGGTCTCCAGCACCTGGCCGATGGCCTCGGCCTCGTTGTAGGCGGCGATCACGATGACCACCGGCGCGAGTTCGGGGTGCTCGCCGTACCGGTCGTGGAAATCGGCGGCGGCTAGCGCGTCCACCGGATCGGGATAGTTCCCGAGCAATGGCCGCGGCCGCTTGTCCAGGCCGAGCAGCGCCATGAGTCCGAGGGCCGCGCCGAGCGGGAGAAGCGTGAGCGCGGGCAGTTGGTAGCGCCAGGAGTATTCGAACAGGTCGGCACCGAGCAGCAGCGCCAAGCCGGAGGCCGTGAACAGGAAACAGGCTGGACGCAGTGGGCTTCGACGGGCGCGGCGGGTGACGCCGACCGCCCCGGCGAGTCCGGCCAACAGCGCCCCGCCGAGCAAGTAGCCAGGGGTGTAGCCGCCGTTCAACTGGTAGTCCAACAAGCCCTGCGCGAGTGCGGTGTTGGCCGAGGCCGATTGCTCGCCGATGCTTCCGAAGAGGAACGCCGGGGTCCGGTCGTCGGCCCAGACCGGGTACGTGGTGAAGAACTGCCAGCGGCTGATCGGCGTGGCGCCGGGCACGTCCTGGCGCGGCGAAAGGAACAGGGCGAGGAAGTCGCGGCCGACCGCGCCGGCGAATGCGACCGGCTGATGCTCGATCACGTATATGGCGAAGCGGTGCTCGAGTGCGGCGGCGTTCGGGTCGTTCGTCAGTTTGGCGAGCGGTGAGCCCGGGTTGTTGTCGTAGAAGTCGGGGCCGTTGGCCTCACGCTGCGCGACCGTTCCCGAGGGGCAGATCGCGGCGAGATCCGCGGGCATCGCCGAGCAGTCCGCGACGGTTGCCGCGCGGCCATAGAGCATGGCGGCGCCGGTCGGCGAGTTGGGCGTGAACTGGCCGGTGTTTGCGTCCATGTCCCAGGCGTACAACAGCACCGGCAGCAGAAACCCGGCGAGCAGCAAGGCCGCCGATCTCAGCCGCGACCTCCACCGCGGTCCGCAGACCCGGAGCACGTACAGCAGGGCGGGCACGATCGTGACCTCGCCGATAGAGCGCACCGCGACGCTCATGCCGAGGATCAAACCGGCCGCGACCAGGGCTTTCGCGCCCGCCTTCCGCCGCCAGGCCAACAGCAGCAGCGCGCCGGTGACCATGGCCAGGAAGATCGAATCGCTGAGCAGATACTCCTCGATCTGCCACTGATAGGCGTCGAGCAGGATCGGCGCGGCGGCCACGGCCGCGAGAGTCTTCGGCGCCGCGCAGCGTCGCAGCAACGCGTACACGGCCAGTCCCGCTGCCAGGCCGAGCAGGTGCTGGACTACGGCGAGGGTGAACAGGTTGGCTACGGCGAGAAAGACCTTGATGACGAGCGAGTAGCCCATCGGGTCCTCGCCCTGGGGCAGCAGATGGACGCTGTTGCCGACGTACCAGAACGAGTCGAGGTTGGTCAGCAGCGGCCGGTACGCCTGCAACGCCAACAGCCGGCCGATCGCTGCGGCGACGAAGAGCAGCGTGAAGAACCAGTGCTCCCGCGCGACCCGCAGCAGGCGACCCGGAGCCGCCACCGTCCACGCGCGCAGCCGCGACAACGACCAGGCCGGCGGGCGCGACCACGACGGCAGCCGGCCGGACCAGCCGCCCGGCCGCTCGGGCGCCGCCGCCGCTCCGGTCACAACCCCTGCTCGCGGAAGTCCTGCCAGACCCCGGCCAGGCCGTCCTCCAGCGCGACTTTCGGCTCGTACCCGAGCGAACGGGCGCGGGCGATGCTCACCACGACGGCCGGCATCTCGCCGGTCTGCGCCGGAATGTGCTCGACAGGCAGCTCGGTTCCGGTGGCTTCACGGGCCGCGCGCACCAGTTCCAGGACGCTCACCGAGCGGCCGGCGCCGATCACCAGCGGCCCGATCGCCTGCTGTGTCCAGGCGGTCAGCACACCGCGGGCCACGTCCTCGACGTTCACCAGGTCACGCGACTGCTTGCCGTCGCCGTAGACGCGGACCGTTTCCCCGCTGCGCGCGGCGCGCATCAGCCGAGGCACGAAGCTGTCCTTGTGCGCCATGCCCGGACCGTAGACGTTGGTGAACCGCAGCGCGCACGTCGCCATGCCATACGCACCCGCGTAACCGGAGAGCAGCATCTCGCATGCGGCTTTGGAGGCACCGTAGGGCGTGAGCGGCCGCAGCGGCGAGGTTTCGTCGATTGTCGCGGTACCCACGTCGCCGACTACCGCGTTGGTCGAGGCGAGCAGGAAGCGCGGCACGTCGCGCAGCCGGGCCAATTCCAGCAACCCGGCGGTGGCCGTCACGTTCAGATCGTGCACTCCGGCCGGGTCGCGCATCGAGGCCAGCACTGAAGTCGCGGCGGCGAGGTGCACGATCCCGTCGAGTCCGGTGGTGACCGCCGCCTCGCGGAACACCGGGTCGCGCAGGTCACCGGCCAGCGCCTCGCAGCCCTCTGGCACCTCGCCCGGCTGCTTGTCCGCGACGATCACCGTCGCCCCGGCCCGCACCAGGGCGCGGGCCACGTGCCGTCCGATGAAGCCCGCGCCGCCGGTGACCAGGACGCGCTGCCCGGCCAGCCGGTCGCCCACCGGACGTGTCGCCGCCGCCTCGGTCATCGGCACGCTCACTTCGCCGCGGTGACGGCCGAGGACGGGTTGCTCTGCCTGCGCCAGCGCACGGCCGGACGCATCGCGTCGAGCTCGATCCGGTCCTTGTGCTGCTCGACCACGTCGAACAGCGACTCGATCAGCGTGTCCGAGAGCAGATGCGGTTGCAGACCCAGGGCCTCCAGGCTGGTATGCACCGCGTTGTAGTAGTGGTTCTCGGACTCGACGCGGGGATTGTCCAGGTATTCGACCTCGATGTCGCCCGGGTACGCGGTGGCGACCGTCTTGGCGATCTGCTCGACCGAGAGCGACTGCGTCATCTGGTTGAACACCCGGAACTCGCCGGCCGCGGCCGGGTTCTCGCAAGCGATCCGGATACATTCCGCGGTGTCGCGGATGTCGATCAGCCCGCGGGTCTGGCCGCCGGTGCCGTACACCGTCAGCGGGTGGCCGAGCACAGCTTGGATGGCGAAGCGGTTGAGCACCGTGCCGAACACCGCGTCGTAGTCGAAGCGCGTGGCCAGCCTAGGGTCGAGCACGGTCTGCGGGGTCTGCTGCCCGTAGACGACGCCCTGGTTCAGATCGGTGGCGCGCAGGCCCCAGATGCGGCAGGCGAACTCGATGTTGTGGCTGTCGTGCACCTTGGAGAGGTGGTAGAAGGAGCCGGGCCGCTTCGGGTAGAGCATCCGGTCGGTACGCCCGTTGTGGGTGATCTCCAGCCAGCCCTCTTCGATGTCGATGTTGGGCGTGCCGTACTCCCCCATCGTGCCGAGCTTGACCAGATGGATGGCGGGGTCGGTCTCGGCTATCGCGTAGAGCAGGTTCAGCGTGCCGACGACGTTGTTGGTCTGCGTGTAGACCGCGTGCGCTTGGTCGATCATCGAGTACGGCGCGGCCCGCTGCTCGGCGAAGTGCACGATGGCGTCGGGCCGGAAGCCGGCCACCGCCGCCCTGGTGAACTCGGGGTCGGTCAGGTCGCCGACGTAGGAGGTCAGCTGCTTGCCGGACACCTGCCGCCAGGCCTCGACACGGTCGGCGAACGGCTCGATGGGTACCAGGCTGCGCACGCCCAGCTCGGTGTCGTATCCGCGCCGGGCGAAGTTGTCGAGCACCGCGACCTCGTGGCCGTGGTCCGACAAGTACAGGGCCGTGGGCCAGCCGAGGTAGCCGTCCGCGCCCAACACCAGGATCCGCATGACCTGACCTCATCCATCCGCGCTCGTGACCGGGCTGTTACCAAGTCTCAGTGGACATGCGGCGTCTGAAAGGGTGCTGGGCGGTTTCTGCAAAGAGCCTGAAATTCGGGCTCGGGACGAGGGATGATCCCCCTATGGACTCGCGCCGCCTTACAGCTCATATTCAGGAAACAGGCAGCAGACGTTCAGTTGTCCAGCGCAGGATCGGCACCGTGCCGACGACCGAGGAATCAGCCCCGCGCCTGCTCGTCGTGGATGACGAGCCGAACATCCGCGAACTGCTGTCTGTGAGCCTGCGGTTCTCCGGGTTCGAGGTGGTCGCGGCGGCCACCGGACGCGACGCGCTGGAGAGCGCGGAGCGCGACCCTCCCGACCTGGTGGTGCTGGACGTGATGCTGCCTGACCTGGATGGTTTCCAGGTGGCCAGGCGGCTGCGTGAGTCCCGGCAGGTTCCCATCCTGTTCCTTACCGCGCGGGACGCGCTCCAGGACAAGGTGGCCGGGCTCACGCTCGGCGGCGACGACTATGTCACCAAGCCGTTCAGCCTGGAAGAGGTAGTCGCGCGGATCCGCTCGGTACTGCGGCGTACCCGCGGCGATACGCCCTCCGCGGCGCGTTACCGGGTAGGCGATCTAGAGCTGAACGAGGACGCGCACGAAGTGCGGCGCGGGGGCCGGCTGATCGAGCTGTCCCCGACCGAGTACAAGCTGCTGCGGTACCTGATGCTCAACAGCGGCCGGGTGCTGTCCAAGGCGCAGATCCTCGACCGGGTCTGGAACTACGACTTCGCCGGCCAGCACGGCATCGTCGAGTCGTACGTCTCGTTCCTGCGGCACAAACTGGAGAGCCAGGGGTCGCGGATGATCTACACCGTCCGCGGGCTGGGGTACATCCTGCGTGAGCCGCATGAGGGAGACTGAATCTCCGGAACTTGTCGGACAATCGTGGCGATCGTGGCGATGGCCACGCTCCCATGACGGTTGCTTAACAGCGAGTACGGCTTGGCAGTGACTACAGCGTGACAGTGACTACTACCTGGATGGGCACGGTGAGGCGCCGAGGACTCCGTCTCGTGGCCGGCGTGCGGTGGACGTGGAGCCGCAGCCCGCTGTGGGCACGGCTGGTCGCCGGCGCGCTCGCGCTGGTCGCCCTCGCCCTCACGGTGACCGGCGTCATCGGCATCTCGCTGCTGCGCGATTATCTGATCAACCAAAACGGCCAGCAGTTGCGCGCGTTCGGCAGCGCGGTGGCCGAAGCGCACCGGAAGCCGATGAACAACGGCCTGAACTGCGGCGGTCTGCCGAATGACAACGCCACTGAGCTGATCAGCGGTTCCGGTACCGCACACGTTGTTGCCTACTGCCCGGCTTGGGTGAACGGCGACACCGTGCTCCCCCAGCCGCCCTCACGTACAGCGCTGGCAGCAGCCGCCCAGTCCGGTGACTCGTTCATCCTCACCAATGAAGGCAAACCGACGCTGCGTTGGGAGGCCGTGGTCGTGCGAACGCAGTACCACGTCTCTCCGCCGCCGCCGAAGCACACCACCCCGCTGGCTGACGCGGCGAAATCCGGGGCGGGCGCGGGCCTTTCCTCCGCGGCCATGACCGCAACCGGGTATGTGCTGGTCGCGACCAGCCTGAACTATGTCGACGCGACCGTCGCGCAGCTCACCCGGCTGGAGATCGCGGTCGACTCGGCGGTGGGCGCGGCGCTGGTGGTGCTCGGCTACATCATCGTGCGCACCGCGCTGCGGCCGCTGACCCAAATCGAGACCGCGGCGGAGGCGATCTCCGCGGGCGACCTGTCCCGACGGGTGTCAGGCGGCCACCCGAAGACCGAGACCGGCCGGCTGTCCGCCGCGCTCAACGGGATGCTCGGTCAGATCGAGACCGCGTTCAGCGCGCGCGAACGCTCCGAGGCCGCCGCGCGCGACTCGGAGCGGCGGATGCGCCAGTTCGTCGCCGACGCCAGCCACGAGTTGCGCACCCCGCTCACCTCGATCCGCGGCTTCGCCGAGCTGTACCGGCAGGGTGCGGCGCACTCTCGGCAGATGCCAGACCTGATCCGCCGGATAGAGCAGGAGGCGATGCGCATGGGGGTGCTGGTCGAGGACCTGCTGATGCTCGCCCGGCTCGACCAACAGCGTCCGCTGGCCCGTGACCAGGTCCACCTCGGTGCGCTCGCGGCCGAGTCGATCGCCGGGGCGAAGGCGCGGGAACCGAGCCGGGCGATCGAGCTGCGGACCGAACGGCCGTCCGGAGGCGACGAACCGGTGGTCATCGGCGACGAGACCCGGCTGCGTCAGGCGCTGGACAACCTCCTGGACAACGCGCTGCGCCACACGCCCCCGACCGCCCGCGTGTCGGTGCGCGTGCGACCGAGCCCGGACGGAGCCGCGAAGCCGGCCGAATACCTGCTGGAGGTCGCTGATACCGGGCCCGGCCTGAGTGAGCAGGCGGCGGCGCACGTCTTCGAGCGCTTCTATCGCGCCGACCCCGCGCGTTCTCGCACCGCGAACGGTGACCGGGGCTCTGGTCTCGGCTTGGCCATCGTCGCTGCTATTACCGCAGCGCATGGAGGAACCGCGTCCGTGCACACGGCACCGGGCCAAGGAGCCGTCTTCCGGCTCGCCTTGCCGGCCGCTCCGTCGCACCTCGAGTCCGCAGAGGCCGGGGAATCCGCGGAGCCGGATGAGCCTGACGAGCCCGATGAGTCCGCGCTCGATCCTGCCTTGGGCTCCGCCCCTTAGGTATCTGTCCGGCCGTACTGCCCGCCATGGCGCGTATCGGATAAGGCAGACTGGTCCTCTGCGCGCGCACCGGCCGTATCGAGCACTCAGTCACGCGCTCGCCGAACTTTAGAATGGCCGTCTATGCCGAACCTGATGTGGACCTGGCAGGAGGCCGCGGTCATCGCCGGGGCGCTGGCCGTCGGGTGGGGCGTGCTGCGGCGGCGGCAGGCGCTTCGGCGCACTCAGCCATTTCTCCGCGAAGCCTCGCTGATCATCGGGTTATATGCACTCTGGCAATTCGCCGGCTCGCTGTCCGGAAACGGAACCTACGCGGCGGTCGGGCGCGGACAGTGGATCTGGAACACCGAACGCTCGGCACATCTACTGAGCGAGCACACGGTGCAGGGCTGGATCCTGCCGCACCCGCTGATCGTGCAGGCCGCGAATCTGTACTACGACACCATGCATTTCACCATGATGATCGTATTCCTGCTTTGGCTGTTCATCTGGCATCGTGACGCCTATCCGCGCTGGCGGACCACCCTGGCCATCGTGACCGCGTCATGCCTGCTGATCCAGCTGATCCCGGTCGCTCCACCGCGGATGCTGCCGAACCTGGACATGGTCGACACCGCGATGAAGTATGGGCAGTCGGTCTATGGCACTGTCGGTGGTTTCCGTGCCGATCAGCTCTCAGCGATGCCCTCAGTGCACATCGGTTGGGCCTTACTGATCGCCGCGTGCGTATACAGCGTCGGCACGTCGCGTTGGCGGTATATCGGGATCGCGCACGCGGTGATGACTGTCCTCGTCGTCGTGGCGACCGGCAACCACTATTGGGGTGACGGGATAGTCGCGGCGGCCCTGCTTATCGCCGCTTTGTTCGCGCAGCGGGGCATACGCAAACTCCGACAAAAGCGCGTTACCGCACGCAAAGACCTAACCAAGCAGGATGTGGGACGCGGCGGACTTGTTGACGTGAGGTAACGCGCCGTTCATTATCACGGCAGCTGCGCAGCTACCGGCGAGTAACCCACGACTCTCGCCGCCCCCACTTCAACCTCCCTTCCCCCGCTTGGAGTTTCTCCATGCCCAACGCCGTGCGCGCCCGCGCCACGGCGGCTGTGGGTGGTGCGCTGCTGCTCGCAGTCGCGACCGCCCACGCCGCCGTGGCGGCTCCCCCAGGCAAGTACGTCTCCCTCGGCGACTCGTATGTCTCCGGGCCGCTCATCCCCAGTCAGGTCAACCTCGGCTGCCTGCGCTCGAACCAGAACTACCCGTCGCTCGCGGCCGCCGCGGAAGGCGTATCAGGCTTCACCGACGAAAGCTGCGGCGCCGCCACCACGGACGACATGACGCAGTCCCAGGCCGACGGCCCGATCACCGTCAACGGGCCGCAACTCGACGGTGTCACCTCCGACGACGCCTTGGTCACGCTCGGAATCGGCGGCAACGACATCGGCTTCGTCACCATCATCGCCACCTGCGCGGGCGAGAGCCTGACCAATCCGTTCGGCTCCCCCTGCACCGCGCATTACACCTCGGGCGGCACCGACCAGCTGGCCGCGGCGATCAACGCGACCGCACCCAAGGTCGGCGCCGTGCTGCACGCCATCCACCAGCGCGCACCGCACGCCAAGGTACTCGTCGTCGGCTATCCGGATATCCTGCCGGAGTACAGCAACGGCTGCTGGCCGCTCGAACCCATCGCGTACGGGGACGTCTCGTACTTGAGGGCGACCGAGAAGCGACTTAACAGCATGCTGGCTGACGAGGCCGCGGCGAACAACGCGCAGTACGTGGACACGTACACCTCGACGATCGGGCACGACGTCTGCCAGGCTCCGGGTACGAAGTGGATCGAAGGACTCGTGCCACTCGCACCTGCCGCACCCTTCCACCCCAACGCACTGGGCGAAGCCGCAATGGCCAGGGCCATCGAGGCCGCTCTCGGCTCCTGAAGCGATGACCTGCGAATAGCCGCGGCGAGGTGGTACTCAGTGGCCACCTCGCCACAGCGCCTTTCGCCACCAGTGCTTTATCGAGACCGCTCTTGCTCCGAACGGAAGTTATCCACAGGTTCGTAAATTTCTCGCACCCGCTGTCAGCGCAATCCGCTAGAAATGACTCATGATCGACCAGACCGGCTCCACCAGCCCTCGGGATGCCGCGGCCAAGACCGCCGTCATCGCGCCCGAACGCGCCGCGTTGCGCGCCGAGGCGGAGTCGGTGCTGCGCGCACTGGCCGGGCCGCAGGCCCGACTGCGCGAGGACCAGTGGCAAGCGATCGAGGCCCTGGTCGCCGACCGGCGGCGCTGCCTGGTGGTACAGCGCACCGGCTGGGGCAAGTCGGCGGTCTATTTCGCGGCGACCGCGCTGCTGCGAGCGCGCGGGGCCGGGCCGACCGTGATCGTCTCGCCGCTGCTCGCCCTGATGCGCAACCAGGTCGCCGCGGCCGAACGTGCCGGGTTGCACGCCGCGACGATCAACTCGGCCAACCTCACCGAATGGTCCGCGGTCGAGGAGCGGATCCGGCTCGGCGAGGTAGACCTGCTGCTGATCAGCCCGGAGCGGCTGAACAATCCGATCTTCCGGGACAACGTGCTGGAGAAGCTGGCCGCCGAGACCGGCCTGCTGGTCGTGGACGAGGCGCACTGCGTCTCGGACTGGGGTCACGACTTCCGCCCCGACTACCGGCGGCTGCGCACACTGATCGGGCAACTGCCGGCGGGGCTGCCGGTGCTGGCCACCACAGCCACCGCCAACGCGCGAGTGACCGCGGACGTGGCCGAACAACTGGGCACCGGCCTCGACTCCGCCACCGCTCCCGCCGCCGAAGCGACCCCAGCGGCATCGCGCCGCGACACCGCACCGCTGATTCTGCGCGGACCGCTCGATCGCGCATCCCTTCGCCTATCCGTGATCCGCCCGGGCGCAAACATCCCGGGCATGACCGCCGGCGGCGCAAACGCCCCGGCAGCGGCGCACCGTCTGGCCTGGCTCGCCGATCACCTCGCCGAACTGCCGGGCTCCGGGATCATCTACACGCTCACGGTGGCCGCGGCCGAGGAGACCGCGCTCTTCCTCCAGGAGCACGGCCATACCGCGGCGGCGTATACCGGCCGTACCGATGACGCGCAGCGCCGAGAAGCCGAGGAGGACCTGCTCAGCAACCGGATCAAAGCCCTGGTGGCGACTTCGGCGCTCGGCATGGGTTTCGACAAGCCGGATCTCGGCTTCGTCGTCCATCTCGGCGCCCCCTCCTCGCCGATCGCCTACTACCAGCAGGTCGGGCGGGCCGGCCGCGGCGTGGAACGAGCGGAAGCCATCCTGCTGCCGGGTCACGAGGACCAGGCGATCTGGCGGTATTTCGACTCGCTGGCCTTTCCGCCCCGAGCGGTGGTCGAACAGGTCCTCGCGGTCCTCGGGCAGTCGCCGAAGCCACTGTCCACCATGGCGATCGAACCGCAGGTCGAACTGCGCCGCAGCCGGCTGGAACTGCTGCTCAAGGTGCTCGACGCGGACGGCGCGGTGCGGCGCGTCTCCGGCGGCTGGACAGCGACCGGCGTGCCATGGAGCTACGACGAGGAGCGATACGCCCGGATCGCGGCGGCGCGCGAAAAGGAACAGCGCGCCATGATCGACTACGCCGCGACCGGCGACTGCCGGATGGAATTCCTGCGCAGGCAACTGGACGACCCATACGCCGAACCCTGCGGGCGGTGCGACAACTGCACCGGGTCACGGCTGTCGGCCGAAACCTCCACCGCGGCGGTGGAAGCAGCCGACGCGCACAGTCACCGGGTCGGCGTGCCGATCGAACCGCGCAGGCAATGGCCCAGCGGCATGCCATCGGTCGGCGTGGACCTGCGCGGCAGGATCCCGGAAGAGGAGCAGCACACGACCGGCCGAGCGGTGGCCCGGCTGACCGATCTCGGCTGGGGATCGGCGCTGCGCGACCTGTTCGACCACAACGCGGCCGACCGCCCCATCTCGGACTCGCTCGTCGCCGCCGTGGTCGACGTTCTGCGCGAGTGGTCCGCACAGGGGGAGCTGGCCCGCCGATGGAGCGGCGCGGGCCGGCCGGTCGGCGTGGTTTCGATCGAGTCGCGAAGACGCCCGCGGCTGATCGGTTCGCTGGCCGCGCGGGTAGCCGAGATCGGCAGACTGCCGCTGCTCGGCACCGTGGACCGAGTGGCCGACGGGCCGCCCAGCGGCGGCGCGAACAGCGCATGGCGGCTGCGTTCGGTGCACGCGGCCTTCGCCATCAGCACCGAGCTGACCGACCGGCTCAGGCAGAATCCCGGTCCGGTGCTGCTGGTCGACGACCTGGTCGACTCCGGCTGGACGCTCACGGTCACGGCGCGCCTGCTGCGGCAGGCAGGTGCGACGGCCGTCCTCCCGCTCGCACTGGCCACCGCGGGATGACACGGAGCAGGGCCGGGGCCCGGCGCTGCTTCCATGCTGTTTCACAACAAAACAGAGCTCTAATACACGTGCCTTTTCCGCCCCACGCACACGATTCCCCGAGTCGGGCTGTGTCGGGTCAGCGTGTCCGTTTAACAGTCCATTGACACACTGCGTGCGGCTGTCTAGCTTTGCCGGGCGACGGATAGGCCGGCGCCGCCGTATCCCGTCGATTCGAACCCTGTTTTCGGGTTCTGCCAGGGATCGGGCAGTCGAGGAGGACTGATGACCCACGCACGTCTGCGTGCATTGATCACCGTGGTGGCGCTGGCCGCCGCACCGCTGGCGGGGGTGGCCGTCGAGGCGCCGCCCGCGGCGGCGCTGAGCAATGGTTTGGCGTTGACGCCGCAGATGGGGTTCAACGATTGGAATGCGTATGGCTGTAACGTCTCCGAGTCGCTGATCAAGGCGACCGCGTTGGCGATGCACAACAACGGGATGCAGGCCGCCGGCTACCAGTACGTCAAC
>DASUAR010000296.1:0-4782 GCA_035763685.1 Actinocrinis sp.
AAGCGCGCCGATCGTCGACCGGTTGAGCTGCATCGCGGCGGTCAGTTCCGCGCGCGAGGTGGGTCCGTGCACGTGCACGTACCGCAGCAGGGTGGACACGTTGTGACGGCGCACCTCGTCCTGGGTGGCTCCGGCCGCGCCCGCGGCCATGGCCGAGTTGCGGCGCTCAGACAAGGCAGTGCCTTCCCGAGGGCGTCTCAGCTCGCTGAGTCATCACCGTTCGCCTCCCGTCCGACGCGTCCGACGCGTGCCACCCTGCCTGCGGAGTAGTGCGCCTAACTCGTCGATCGGCCAGCGTGGCGGGACAGTGCGTCGACCGCGGCGGCCAGCAGCAGCACGATGCCGGTGATGATGAACTGATAAGCGGAGGCGTTGCCTCCCTTGATCAGGTTGCTCATCCCGTACTGGAGGATGGCCAGCGCCAGACCGCCGAGCACCGCGTCGACCACCCGGCCGCGCCCACCCATCAGGGAGGTACCGCCGATGACCGCGGCCGCGACCGCCAGCAGCAGCACGTTGCCGCCGCCCTCCTGGGTGTTCACGCCGTTGAGCTCGGAGGCGAGGAAGAGCCCGGAGAAGCCGGCCATCGTCGAGCAGATGACGAACACGGAGGTGCGGATCGCCCGGACCGGGATACCGGCACGGCGGGCCGCCTCGTCGTTGCCGCCGACCGCGTAGACGTGCCGACCGTAGCGGGTCTTGGTCAGCGCGAAAGTCAGCACCACGAGCATCACGGCGATGATCGGCACGACCCACGGAACGCCACGGATGTGGATGCCCGCGCGCCTCTGCCAGTCAAGAGCCTCGTCCACGTTGCAGAAATAGACGAAGATCGCGCCGCCGACGGCCAGCGCGCCGATGCGCAGCGCCAGCAGGCTTGTCGGCTCGGTGGCGAGGCCCTGCCTGCGGCGGCTGGTGAGCTGCACGAACTTGACGGCCGCGTAGCCGACGACCGCGATGACCAGGTAGACCCAGCCGAGCACAGGGGAGAGCCGGCCGTTGTCCAGCTGGAGCAGGATCTTGTCGCCGATCGAGACCTGGCCGGAGCTGCTGCCGATCACCAGGATCTGCGCGCCCTGGAAGGAGATGAACGCGGCCAGGGTGACCACGAAGGAGGGGATTCCGATGCGGGCGCGAAGCCAGCCGAGCAGCGTTCCGGCGACCGCGCCGAACGCCGCGGCACCGAGGATGGCGATCGGCCAGGCGATGCCGTGCTTGACCGAGAGGATCGCGCCGAATGCCGCGGCGGTCGAGCCGACCACGCCGGCCGACAGGTCGATCTCGCCGAGCAGCAGCACGAACACCAGGCCCATGGCCAGGGTGACGGTCGGCGCTGCCTCCTGCAGGATGGAGATGAAGCTGGAGAGGGTGAGGAAGCCGGTCTGTGCGATCGAGAAGATCACCAGCAGCAGCACGATGCCGATCACGGCGGGCAGCGAGCCGATTTCGCCGTTGCGCAGCCGGGACTGGTAGTTGTTGAAGGATTCGCCGAGGGTGCGCGGTACCGCGGCAGTGACCACGGGGGCCGCGTCGGCGCGGCTGTCGGTCAGCTCGCTCATACCGCCGCTCCATTCGGGTTCAGAGTGGTCGACAGCGGCAGACCGAGATTGCCCGAACGGCCGGCCGTGATCAGCTCCACGATCTGGGTGTGGGTCACTTCGGAGCGCTTGACCATCGCGGCCAGTTGGCCGAGATAGAGCGCGGCGATGCGGTCGGAGACCTGCAGCACGTCGTTCATGTTGTGCGAGATGAGGATCACCGCGAGGCCCTGGTCGGCCAGGTTGCGCACCAGGCGCAGCACCTCCGCGGTCTGCGCCACGCCCAGCGCGGCGGTCGGCTCGTCGAGGATGACCACCTTCGAGTTCCAAAGCACGGCCTTGGCGATGGCCACGGTCTGCCGCTGGCCGCCGGACAGGCTGGAAACCCTCTGCCGCACGGACTTGACCGTCCGCACCGAGAGCGAGGCGAGGGTCTCCCCGGCCATCCGCTCCATGGCCGGCTCGTCGAGCGTGCGCACCGAGCTCATCCGCTCGCGGCCGAGGAACATGTTCTGCACGATGTCGAGGTTGTCGCACAGCGCGAGATCCTGGTACACGATCTCGATTCCCAGCGCGGCGGAGTCGCGCGGACCGTGGACCTTGACGTGCCTGCCCTCGAACAGGTACTCGCCCTCGTCGATTGAGTAAGTGCCACCGATGCACTTGACCAGCGTGGACTTACCCGCGCCGTTGTCGCCGACCAGCGCCGTCACTTCGCCGAGGTGGGCTTCGAAATCCACCCCTTTGAGCACACTGACGGGGCCGAACGACTTGGTGATCCCGCGCATGCGCAGGATCGGCTCGTTCTCGTTCACCTCGACCTCTTCTCCTGGACCCGCCTCGATATGGCGAAACTGTGACAACGCGATACCACTCGAAACGCCTCTCTACAAGCCAATCCCCGGTTCCGCGCGACGACCCAGGCGGGAGCCGCCACGCGGAACCGGGTGGATCCGGGACTTACTGCGCCGCGATACCGGCCGCGGTGCACTTGGCGGCGTAGGCCGCGGTGCACACGTCCTTGTACGGCGTGTAGTTCTCCTTGATCGGCAGGTCGATGTTGGACTTGGTGATCGGGATCGGGGTGGCCAGCAGCGACTTGATCGGCGCGTTGTTGGTCGGGTCGGTCACCGTCTGGAAGTTCCCGGACGGCGTGGTGCCCGCGGCCAGCTGGGCGGCCAGGTCGACGGCCGGCACGGCCTCCTGGGAGGACGGCTTGTAGATGGAGAAGGACTGGTCGCCGTCGAGGATGTGCTGCAGACCACCGGCGGTGGCGTCCTGGCCGGACACGGCCACCTTGCCGTTGATGCCGAGGTTCTTCAGGTCCGCGATGACCGCGTTGGCCATGCCGTCGTTGGCGACCATGACCACGTTGATGTTGTGGTCAGCGTTGTACATCGAGGTGAAGGTGGTGCCCGCGGTGGTGTTATCCCAGTTCGCGATGGCCTGCTCGGCGGACTTCTTCCAGGTACCGGCGGAGATCAGCGGGTTGAGCACGGACATGTAGCCCTGGTTGAACAGGGTGGCGTTGTTGTCGGTCGGGGCGCCGTCGAGGATCGCCACGTCCGGGCTCTTAATGGCCATCGACTGCACGGCGGCGACCAGTGCGGTGCCCTGGGCCTTGCCGACCGCGACGTTGTCGAAGGAGATGTAGTAGTCCGGGTTCGAGCCGGTGACCAGGCGGTCGTAGTCGATGACCTTGACGCCGGCGCCCTTGGCCTCGGTGGTGACGGCCTGGCCGGTTGTCGGGTCGATGCTGCAGAGAATCAGGATCTGCACGTGCTCGGTCTTGATCATCGTGTCCGCGATGGTCTTTTCCTGCTGGTCGCTGCCCTGCGCGTTCTGGATGTCGCAGTCCAGGTTCTTCTTGGCGCACTCGGCGCTCAGGGCCGGACGGTCCGCGCCCTCCCAGCGGGCCGAGGTGGCGGTCTCAGGAAGAATGATGCCGATCTTCGGCTTGGCCCCACCGTTGTTCGAGCTGCCCGAAGACGAAGAGCTCGGCGAGGAGGAGCTGGAACACGCCGCGACACCGAGCGCCAGAGCAGCGGCGCCGACGGTGGCGGTGAGGACGGCCTTACGCATCATCGCGTCTTGGTCCTTTCTCAGTGCCGGCCCGGTGGCAACAGTGCCCGGCGGCTCGGCGTTCATGGAATGTTGTGACCGGCAACGTATTCGGTCGGTTCCCCGTTGGGAAGGGGTCTGACCGGTCATTTTGTTGAACGGCGTAACGATTGGGAAACGCGTTCCGTTGCCGAAGGATACACAGCGCGTGCCGAAATCCGGCATAACGGACGAGGTCTAGACCAATATGTCGCGCCGGGTGATCGTGGTACAGCGCGCGACGTGCTGCAGCACCGGCCAGGGACACCTTGCGGCAACAATTCGAATATCTGTCGAATCATGCCTTCGGCAGGGCTCTGAGGATGCACCATACGTTGCCGAATCGAGACCGGGACGGTCGGCGGCCGCTGCTCCGTTACCGCGCCGCAACGCGATCGCCACCGGGACGGTACCGCCCTGAGCTTGGCAAGAAGCCCATGAGCACTTCGCAGCCGCGAACGGAAAGCGGGCCGCGGTCACTTGGCGCCGGCGGGGCAAGGTGCCCGCAGACGCCTTGCCGGCTCGCGCGGGGCGCCGGGATCGAGCCGGCGCGATCGAACGGGGCCATGATCGGACGTGCGCCGGCCGTGACGAGGGATCGCAGGATTCGTTGTCGCGGTGCCTTGCGCGCGGGGCGCGAGCGTCGCGGCCGGCTCCCGTTGGGCAGGTTTCCGATCGATCAGTGCCGGATCCGCCCAGGCTGATCCCATACACGCGGATTACGACCGAGATTGGTGCAGGAGGCAACAATATCCGGGAACGGCCGGACGCAAGCGCCCAGGACGGCCGCAAACACGACTTGCCGCGACGCTGTGACACGGCCTGGTTCACCGTACACAGTCTGGTTCCGCGGGCAGTGCACCGGATAGAGCCATCCGGGCGCTTCCATGCCGACCGTCGGCGGCAGAACAGTGCGACGCCCTGACGGCCCGGCAGAAAATAGATTCCCCGGCGCGGCCGGAGGGCAGTAGCTCCGGGTGGGTATCCGCGCCGGGGACGGCTGAATCGCGACGACACGGCCGGGGGCGGGATTGTGTCCCGCGCCCCGGCCGGTCTACGCCCTTGCCTGTAGCGGGCGCCGCTTCACACCAGCCGCAGGCCGAAAGCCGCGCGGCGGGTGTACGAGTAAGCGTTCTCATAAGAA
>DASUAR010000297.1:0-44394 GCA_035763685.1 Actinocrinis sp.
ACCGCCTCGTCCATCCGCACCGCCGGGGACGAGCTGGACAACGCGATCATCCAGTACGCCAAGAAGGAGTACTCGATGCTGCTCGGCGAGCGCACCGCCGAGGAGCTGAAGATCACCATCGGCTCGGCCGACGACCACGACCCCGAGCTGCACGCCGAGGTACGCGGCCGGGACCTGGTCTCCGGCCTGCCGAAGGTCATCGTGCTGACATCCACTGAGCTGCGCCGCGCCATCGACGAGCCGGTGGCCGCGATCGTGGACGCGGTGAAGGACACCCTGGACAAGTGCCCGCCCGAGCTGTCCGGCGACATCATGGACCGCGGCATCGTGCTCACCGGCGGCGGAGCCCTGCTGCGCGGCCTCGACCAGCGGCTGCGCCGGGAGACCGGGATGCCGGTGCTCATCGCGGAGAACCCGCTGGACTCGGTGGTGCTCGGCTCGGGCCGCTGCGTGGACGAGTTCGACGCGCTCCAGCCGGTGCTCGGCGCGCAGAGCCGCAGGTGAGCGGGGCGGCGTAGGGAACGGTGGCGCGGTGACGGTGGGCGCGGTGATGAAGTGCACGGTAATGACGGGTGTAGTCGCATGAGAGGCGCGAAGCAATGAAGGACGCCGCTATATGCGCGACACGCGCCGTACCCGGATCGTGTTGGTCGGGCTGCTGCTCGCCGGCTTCGCGCTGATCACCGTCGACGCGCACGGCGACCGCCCCGGATCGCCGGGCCCGCTCGGCAAGGTGCGCTCCGTCGGCCAGTCCGTGCTCGGACCCGTGCAGCGCGCCGCGGACAGCGGCATGCGCGGCATCGGATCGCTGCTGAACGGCTGGGGTCACTCGACCGCGGACCAGCAGCGCATCACCCAGCTCACCGCGCAGGTCTCCGCGCTCAAGACGCAGCTGGAGACCGGCACGCAGAACCGCGCGCGCGCCGACCAGCTCGACAAGCTGCTGCGGCTGACCGCGCTCGGCGGCCTCAAGACCGTGCCCGCGCAGCTGGTCGGCCTTTCCCCGGCGCAGGACGGAACCTGGTCGGCGACCATCGACGCCGGGGCGCGCGACGGCATCACCGAGAACCAGACCGTCATCACCGGCGACGGGCTCGTCGGCCGAACCACCGCGGTCGGCCGCTACACCGCGACCGTGCTGCTGGCGGTCGACCCGGCCTCCACGGTCGGGGTCCGGCTCGCCGGTTCGGGAACCATCGGAACCGCGAGCGGTCAGGATCCGCATACGCTGCGCGTCGAGTTCCTTGACCCGCAGCTGAAGGTCAAGCCGGGCGCGGTCGTCGTCACCCTCGGTTCGGCCGGCGACGCGCCATTCGTGCCTGGAGTACCGGTCGGGACGGTACGTCAGGTCGTTTCGACGCCTGGTGCCCTCACGCGCACGGTGCTGGTTACCCCGTACGTCGACGCGACGTCCGTCGACACGGTAGCCGTGGTTGTGCAGCCCCCGCGTACCGATCCGCGCGACGCGATGGTGCCGGGCGCCGCATCTGACGCACAGTCAGCCAGCGCACCGCAGCCGTAGCAGCTGGAGCAGCCCAAACCGCGCCGGGAAGAGGTCAGGAATCATGCGAACCCTGCTGCGTGCCGCGCTCACGACTGCCGCCGCGATTCTCGCGCTCACGCTGGAGTCGTCGGTCGCGCCGAAGCTGCACCTGCCCCACGCCGTACCCGACCTGATCCTGCTCGCGACGCTCGCCCTCGCCGCCGAGTGGGGGACCAGCGGCGGGGCGGCCGCGGGCTTCCTGGTCGGCCTGATTCAGGACCTCGCGCCGCCGTCGCTCAGCGCGGTCGGACGGCATGCCCTCGTCCTGACGGTCATCGGCGCGCTCGCCGGGCGGGCCGCTCGCGAGGTGCGCCGCTCCGCCCTGCGCACCAGCGTCCTGGCCGGCCTCTATGCCGCGCTGGCGCTCATTCTCGACACGGTGATCGGCCTCGCGCTCGGCGACGGCGTCGGCCTCTCCGGCTCCGGCCTGCTGCTCGCGCTCGGCGCCACCGCGCTCTACACCGCAGTGGCCACGCCCCTGATCGTCCCCGGCCTGGCGATTCTGGCTCGCCGCGCGGACGGCGCGGGCGCCCGCTATCTCGCCCCGGTCGGCAACGCCGTCGAGGGCGCCATCTTCCCCGGTCCGGCGCACACCAGCCCCGGACTGCGTTCCGAGGCCGAGAGGGTGTGAACCGTCCGTTGTCCGTGCCGCAGCTCGCGCGCAGCCGTGTATCCGTTGTGCAGGTGTTGGTGCTGGCCCTGTTATGCACCCTCGGCGCCCGGCTCTGGTATCTCCAGGTGCACTCGGGTACGCAGTTCCAGCAGGCGGCCGCGGCCAACGACCTGCGCACGGTGGCGACCGCGGCGGTTCGCGGTTCGATCCTGGACGACCAGGGCCGGCCGCTGGTGAACAACCGCACCGTGCTCGAAGTCACCGTCGACCTCAGCACCCTGGCTCAGCAGCCGCACCAGGGCAAGGCCGTGCTCGAACACCTCGCCGCCACCCTCGGCGTGCCCGTCCAGCAGATCGAGCAGCACGCCAGGCTCTGCTCGCCCACGGTGTCCCAGCCTTGCTGGACCGGCTCGCCGTACCAGCCGATCCCGGTCGCGCAGGACGTGCCGCCCCCGCTGGCCGTCAAGATCATGGAGGAGCACGACCAGTTCCCCGGCGTCGCGGTCGTGCCCGCAGCGCAGCGCGCGTACCCGGAGCCGTACGGAATGCAGGCCTCGCAGGTGCTCGGCTACCTCTCTCCGGTCAGCCCGGACGAGCTGAGCGCGCCCGGTTCCTCCTATCAGCCCACCGACATGGTCGGCCGCTCAGGGCTCGAACAGACCTATGACAAGCAGCTGCGCGGCGTTTCCGGGGCAGCCGAGGTGGCGGTCGACAACGTGGGCCGCGCCGTGCGCACCGTGTCGTCCACGGCGCCGATCGCCGGAGACGACGTGGTCACCACCCTGGACGCGCACATCCAGGCCATCGCGGAACAGCAGCTCGCCGCCGCGATCAAGTCCGCGCGCGGCGGCTGGGACACCAACAGCAGCGCCCACTACAAGGCCGACTCGGGCGCGGTCGTCGTGCTCGACGTGAACACCGGCGGCGTGGTCGCGATGGCCACATACCCGAGCTACGACCCGACCGTGTGGAGCGGCGGCATCAGCGCGGCGGACTACGCGCATCTGACCGACCCGAGAGCCGGCACGCCGCTGCTCGACCGCGCGTTCCAGGGCCAGTTCGCGCCCGGATCGACGTTCAAGCTGGTCACCGCCTCGGCGATGCTGCAGGACGGTTTTCCGCCGCACGGCATCTACGACTGCTCGCCGTCCTTCGACGTCGGCAGCCAGTCCTTTCACAACTTCGAGGGCGAGGCGTTCGGCCCGATCACGCTCAAGCGCACCATCGAAGTGTCCTGCGACACCGTGTTCTACCGCGCCGCCTACCAGATGTGGCAGCACGACGGGGGCAACCACCCGGTCGCGCACCCACTGGATCCCGTGCAGACCATGGCCGCTCAGTACGGCTTCGGCCGGGCGACCGGAATCGACCTGCCCGGCGAGGCCGGCGGCGACGTGCAGACCCGGCAGGAGAAGCTGGCGACGTGGAAGCAGATGAAGGACATCTGGTGCCGCCGCGCCCAGACCGGCTATCCCGAGGTGGCCGGCTCCGACCCGGCGCGCGCCGCGTACCTCAAGCAGATCGCCTACGAGAACTGCCAGGACGGCTGGCAGTTCCGCGGCGGTGACGCCGTAATCGAGGCGATCGGCCAGGGCGGCATCCTGGTCACTCCGCTGCAACTCGCCCGCGCTTACTCGGCCCTGGCCAACGGCGGCACGCTCTACCAGCCGCACCTGGAGAAGGCGGTGATCTCGCCGGACGGGCATGTGGTCTCCACCTACCAGCCGAAGGTCGTCGGGCGTGTGCCGGTCTCCCCGGCCACGCGCTCGTTCCTGGTCAACGCCTTCGAGGGCGTCGCGCAGGAGGGCACCGCGGCGGGCGTGTTCGGCGCCTGGCCGCGCGACAAGATCGCGATCGGCGCGAAGACCGGAACCGCGGACGTCTACGGCAAGCAGGCCACCTCCGTGTTCGCGTCCTTCCTCCCGGCGGATCACCCGCAGTACGCGGTCGCGATGATGGTCTCCCAGGGTGGGCAGGGCGCGATGACCTCCGGTCCGGCGGTGGAAAAGATCGAGGAAGCGCTCTACGGCGTCCAGAACGGCGCGGTCGACCAGCAGGCAGCCCTGTTGCCGCAGCCCCCTGCCACGCTTCCGCGGATCCAGCCGGACGGCACGCTCGTCACCCCGGCGGACCAGATCCTCCCGCCCCCGTATCTCCCGCCGCCCGCCTACGGTGTCTCGAACACCCTCCCCAAAGCCCACACCGCGCCGCCGATCCTCGCCGCCGCCTACTACCTCCCCGAACGCCGCTACGCCGATCTCTATCGAGCGAGCGTCCGCCGAGGGGGCGTCTTCACATGATCATCGGTGAGAAGGCCGGCGTCCCCGCGGTAGGCATCGCGCTGACCGACTCCCCGGCCGACCGAGTGCGCGCGGCCGCCCGCCGCGGCGGAGCGCTGCGCCGGTTCGACTGGCCGCTGGTCGGTTCGGCAATCGCGCTCGCCTTGATCGGCGCGGTCCTCGTCTGGTCAGCCACCCGGCAACGCAGCCAGCTGACCGGCGGCGACCCGCAGTACTTCCTCAAGCGGCACCTGCTCAACCTCGGCGTCGGGCTGGCGCTGGCCGTCGCCGTGAGCGCCCTCGACCACAAGCGGATGCGCGCGCTGACCCCGGCCGTGTACCTCTTCGCCGTGCTCGGTCTGCTCGCCGTGCTCTCCCCGCTCGGTTCGACCGTGAACGGCGCCCGCTCCTGGATCGAGCTCGGCGCCGGCTTCTCGATCCAGCCCGCCGAGTTCGCCAAAGTGGGCGTCGTGATGGCGGTCGCGATGGCGCTGGCCGCACGGCCGACCATCCGGCGCGCGCCCGACCTGCTCGCCCCGGTCTTCGACGCGCGCCGGCCCGGTGATGCGGCCACCGCCCGGCAGTTGTTCCTGGCGCTGATGGCCGCCGCGGCGCCGACGGGCCTGATCGCGCTGTTGCCCGACTTGGGCACAACCATGGTCATCGTCGCGACCGTGGTCGGGATGATCGTGGTCTGCGGTGTCCGGATGCGGGTGCTCGCGCTGCTCACGATCGCGGCCGGCGCGGGGGTGTTCGCGATCGTGAAGTTCCACCTGCTCGCCGCGCACCAGGTGAACCGATTCGCCGCCTTCGCCGACCCGAACCTCGACCCGCAGGGTGTCGGCTACAACACCCACCAGGCGCGCCTGGCGATCGGCTCCGGCGGCATCTTCGGCCAAGGCCTGTTCCACGGCGCGCAGACCAACGGCCAGTTCGTGCCCGAGCAGCAGACCGACTTCGTGTTCACCGTCGCCGGGGAGGAACTCGGCCTGGTCGGCGGGCTGCTGATCATCGCCCTTTTCGCGGTGCTGCTGTGGCGCGCCTGCGCGATCGCCCGCACCGCGACCGAACCGTTCCCGCTGCTGCTGGCCGCCGGCGTGCTCAGCTGGTTCACCTTCCAGACCTTCGAGAACATCGGGATGACCCTCGGGATCATGCCGGTGGCCGGAATCCCGCTGCCGTTCGTCTCCTACGGCGGTTCTTCGATGTTCGCCAACTTCATCGCCGTCGGCCTGCTGGAAAACGTCCGACTGCGCTCCACCAGGTAGCCTGGGACCGTGGTGAACTCCGTCTGGCCCCGTCTCGAAGCCCTGCTGCCTTCCGTGCGCAAGCCGATCCAGTACGTCGGCGGCGAACTCAACTCCACGGTCAAGGACTGGGACGCCTGCGACGTGCGCTGGGCGCTGATGTACCCCGACGCCTACGAGGTGGGCCTGCCCAACCAGGGCACCATGATCCTCTACGAGGTGCTCAACGAGTGCGAGGGCGTGCTGGCCGAGCGCACCTATTCGGTCTGGCCGGACCTCGAAGCGCTGATGCGTGAGCACGACGTGCCCCAGTTCACCGTGGACGGGCACCGGCCGGTCGGCGCGTTCGACCTGTTCGGCATCTCCTTCTCCACCGAACTCGGTTACACCAACCTGCTCACGGCGCTGGATCTGGCCGGCATCCCGCTGGCGGCCAAGGACCGCGACGAGACACATCCGGTCGTCATCGCCGGGGGCCACGCCGCTTTCAACCCCGAGCCGATCGCGGACTTCATCGACGCGGCCGTGCTCGGCGACGGCGAGCAGGCGGTGCTCGCCATCACCGACGTCGTGCGCGCGTGGAAGGCCGAGGGCAGGCCGGGCGGCCGCGACGAACTCCTGCTACGCCTCGCGCAGATCGGCAAAAGCGGACAGAGCGGCGGCGTCTACATCCCGCGCTTCTACGACGTCGAATACCTGCCGGACGGCCGGATCAAGCGAGTGGTGCCGAACCGGCCGGGCGTGCCGTGGCGGGTGTCGAAGCACACTGTCATGGACCTGGACGAGTGGCCGTACCCGAAGGCGCCGCTGGTCCCGCTCGCCGAGACCGTCCACGAGCGGATGAGCGTGGAGATCTTCCGCGGCTGCACCCGCGGCTGCCGATTCTGCCAGGCCGGCATGATCACCCGCCCGGTACGCGAGCGCTCGATCACCGGCATCGGCGAGATGGTCGAGCGCGGCCTGTCCGCCACCGGATACGAAGAGGTCGGCCTGCTCTCGCTTTCCTCCGCCGACCACAGCGAGATCGCCGATGTCGCCAAGGGCCTGGCGGACCGGTATGAGGGCACGAACACCTCCCTCTCGCTGCCGTCCACCCGCGTGGACGCCTTCAACATCGACCTGGCCAACGAGCTGTCCCGCAACGGCCGTCGCAGCGGCCTGACGTTCGCGCCGGAGGGCGGCAGCGAGCGGATCCGCAAGGTCATCAACAAGATGGTCAGCGAGGAAGACCTGATCCGCACGGTCACCGCCGCGTACTCGGCGGGCTGGCGGCAGGTCAAGCTGTACTTCATGTGCGGCCTGCCCACCGAGACCGACGAAGATGTGCTCCAGATCGCCGAGATGGCGCGCAAGGTCATCAAGGCCGGGCGTGAAGCATCCGGCAGCCGCGACATCCGTTGCACGGTAAGCATCGGCGGCTTCGTGCCTAAGCCGCACACACCCTTCCAGTGGACCGCGCAGTTCGGCGCGGAGGAGACCGACGCCCGCCTGACCAAGCTGCGCGACGCGATCCGCGCCGACCGCGACTACGGCCGCGCCATCGGCTTCCGCTACCACGACGGCAAACCCGGCATCGTCGAGGGCCTGCTTTCCCGCGGCGACCGCAGGATCGGCAAGGTCATCCGCGCGGTATATGAGGACGGCGGCCGCTTCGATGGCTGGAGCGAGTTCTTCTCCTACGAGCGTTGGATGCAGGCCGCCGAGCGCGCGCTCAAGGACGAGCCGGTCGACGTGCCCTGGTACACCACGCGCGAGCGCGACCAAGTCGAGGTGCTGCCCTGGGACCACCTGGACTCCGGCCTCGACCGCGAATGGCTGTGGGAGGACTGGCAGGACGCGCTGCGCGAGGTCGAGGTGGACGACTGCCGCTGGACCCCCTGCTTCGACTGCGGTGTGTGCCCGCAGATGCAGACCGAGATCCAGGTGGGCCCGACCGGCAAGAAGCTGCTCCCGCTGACAGTGGTCTCCTAGCGACGCCGTCGAACGACGTCGGAACGGTCACGTAGGGTTTGTTCCATGCTACGGACGGTGGCATGAGCGACGAGTGCACGGAGCGCTCGATGACTGCTGAACGGGTGTGGAGCGAGGAAATCGACTCAGGCGCGAGGCAAATGCGCACGCTACGGCACATGGTCACGGTTTGAGGACCACCGCGGACTACGACCTGCGCATTGATAACGTTCCATTGCACCAGCGTCGGCCCGACATCATCGTTTACGACTGCCTGTCCGACCGCAGGCTGCGACCTCGGCCGTCTGGAAGTCACCTCGTTGTGGAGATTGTCTCTCTCGAGCCGCGTGACCGACAAGATCGAAAAGCTGGCGGTCTACGCCGAAGCAGGTGTGCCGCATTACTGGGTCGTCGAGACGCGCAACGGTGCCATATCGACCGTCACCTGGTACGCGCTCCCCGGAGGCGACAAGCGCTACGAGGTGCGCGCCTGCTGGACCCCGGCCGAGACGCCGGAGGGCATCCGGACCGACGAGCCGTTCCCGATCCGCATCGCATGGGACGAACTCGCGTTCTGATCGCACCAGTGCAGCGCCATGGTCGATTACTAGCCGGTAACCGGTCTGGATTCGGCGAGATGGCGGGCTTAGTCTGTGCGCTATGACGACGAGCGGTGTGACTCCCCAGGCGGCGCAGAGCCCAGCGGCAGGAGGGGGCTCGGGCGCTGGAGCGGGCAACAGCGCCGGCACCGGCGCGAACGGCGCTACCGCGGCGCGACTGGAGTCCATACGCCCGCACCTGCCCCGCGAGTTCGTCGCGCGGCTGGTCGAGGACGTCGTGGTCGGCTCCTCCGCCTCGACCGCGTCGATCCACGCCCCGCTGACCGGCGAGGTCATCGTCGAACTGCCGCAGTCCGCGCCCGGTGACGTGCGGCTGGCCTTCCAGAAGGCCCGCGCCGCACAGCCGGCCTGGGCCGCGCGGCCGGTGCGGGAGCGCGCCGCGGTGCTGCGCCGCCTGCACGACCTGCTGTTCGACAACGAGCCGCACCTGCTCAACCTCATCCAGATCGAGACCGGCAAAGCCCGGCTGCACGCCTATGAGGAACTTGCCGGCTCGGCCGCCGCGCTGCGCCACTATGCGGCCGCGGCCGCCGGATATCTCAAGGACCGGCGTCGTCCCGGCATCCTGCCCGGCCTGACCAAGGTCTCCGAGGTGCGTCACCCCAAGGGCGTCGTCGGCCTGATCACGCCGTGGAACTACCCGCTCGCCCTCGTCGTGATGGACATCGCCCCGGCCCTGGCCGCGGGCAACGCGGTCGTGCACAAGCCGGACAATTCGACGACGCTCACGGCGCTCTACGTCCGCCAGTTCGCGGTCAAGGCCGGCCTGCCCGAAGACGTGTGGCAGATCGTCACCGGCGAGGGACCGGTTACCGGACCGGCTGTCGTCGACCACGCCGACTACGTCGCTTTCACCGGCTCGACCCGCACCGGCCGTCAGGTCGCCCAGCAGGCCGCCGGCCGGCTGATCGGCTGCTCGCTGGAACTCGGCGGCAAGAACTCGATGTTGGTGTTCGACGACGCGGATGTGGAAAAGGCGGTGCAGGGCGCGCTACGCGGCTGCTTCTCATCCGCGGGGCAGCTGTGCGTCTCCTTCGAGCGCGTATACGTGCACTACTCGCTATACGACCAGTTCGTCGAACGCTTCGTCACCGAGACCAAGGCACTGCGGCTTGGCAGCGCCCTGGATTATTCGGCGGAGATCGGCTCGCTTGCCTCGACCAGGCAGCTCGAAGCGGTCACGTTGCACGTGGAAGATGCGCGGGCCAAGGGCGCGAAGGTACTCGCCGGCGGCCGTCGCCGCCCCGACATCGGCTCGCTGTTCTACGAGCCGACCATCCTGTCCGGGGTCAAGCCGACGATGTCCGTCTACGGCGAGGAGACCTTCGGCCCGGTTGTGTCAGTGTACGGATTCAAGAACGAGGCCGAGGTCCTGGACCTGGCCAACGACACTCCGTACGGACTCAACGCCGCCGTGTGGACCCGCGACGGCAAGCGGGCCCGCGAGGCCGCGCTGCGCCTGCACTCCGGCATGGTCAACGTGAACGAGGCGTACGCGGCGGCATTCGGCTCCGTCGGCGCGGCCATCGGCGGGATGGGCGATTCGGGGCTCGGCCGCCGCAACGGCGCTGAAGGCATTCACCGCTACACCGAGATCCAGACGATCGCCCGGCAGACGGTGCTGCCGCTCGCGCCGTGGCTCGGGTTCTCCGCCGAGCGCTACACCAAGCAGTTGACATTCTCGCTGCGGTTGCTCAAGCGACTCGGCCTGAAGTAGCCGCCAGAATCGGCGTTAACACACGTAGAGGCCTGACCTGATCAAGAACGCTGACAGCCGGCGCGGCCGGGCCGCCGCGCCCTGCTGATCACGACGCGCCGGAAGACGGTAAAGACTTGGTAATGTCTGGTACCCGGCTTTCTGTCGCCGCGCACATACCAGTAGCGTGTAGGGGCAGATGGCACCGAACCGTCACCTCTAGCGAGGGCCTTGGTCTTGGGGGAGCGCGGGAATGGTGGATCTGACAACCTAACAGTTGTCCTATACGCAGATTTCCTGAATTGACGGGGATGGTGAACGATGGCCGGAGCTTACACAACCGACGCTGCGACGATGCAGAAGGCGGCGCAGCAGGTCCAGCAGGTCAGCGAGGAAATCGGCTCCGAGCTCAACTCGCTGATGAGCAACCTCGAGCCGGTCGCCGCATCCTGGAAGGGCAACGCCGCGAGCGCGTTCCAGCAGCTGATGGAGCGCTGGAGGCAGGACGCCAGCAAGCTGCAGCAGGCGCTGGCGGAAATCGCCCAGATGCTCGAGCAGACCAACAAGAGCTACTCGCAGGCTGAAGAGAACAACTCCTCTCAGATCAGCGCGATTCTCAAGGGCCTGGGCTAAGCGACGATCGAGCGGGTTCTCTTCCCGCCGCGCGGCGGGTCTTCGTCTCACGAGGGGAGTAGGAAATGTCGAATTTCGGCACCGGCAGCGTGGTGGTCACCTTCGCGACCATCGCGGAGGCCGCCCAGAACACTCAGCGCACATACCAGAGCCTCGAGCAGAAGCTCAACGACCTGCACAGCTTCCTGCAGCCGATGGTCTCCACCTGGTCGGGTTCGGCCGCTGAGCAGTACCAGCAGAAGCAGCAGGCGTGGACCCAGGCCCAGACCGACCTCGGCAACGTGCTGCAGGCGATCGGCCGGGTGCTCGACGAGACCGAGCAGGCCTACCGGACGACGGAGTCGTCCAACGCCCAGAGCTGGGGCTGAGTCTTCGCTCGGCAGGTGGGAGTCCGGCTCGTGGATGCGAGCCGGACTCTTGTGCATGGTCTGCTAAGGTGACGCGCGTGCTTCACTCGCGGCGATTTAGCTATGGCTTTCCGGCAGGTCCGGCAAGCCAAGCGGTCGCGCGCTGACGAACACAGCGAGACCACTCACGGCGCCCCGGACCCCGCAAGGTCCGGGGCGCCGTCGCGTTCGCCACGGGTCGTGCGGACCCGCCGGTGCCTTCCCGAGCCCCGCAAAAGGACCACCCGGAAGGATCGACCGACCATGACCGCCACCGAGCTTTCCCCGCAGTCGCCCGGCATCGAGCCCGCGCCGCAGCTTCCCATCGACGGGTCCGCGAATGCGGACCGTCCCAACGGCGTGCTCACCGGCCGTGAACGCATCGACGCGCTCGACGCCGAGATCACCGATCTCGTGCAACGCCGGATCGAGGTCTCCCGGCAAATTCAGGCCGCCCGGATCTCGGACGGCGGCCGCCGCGTGGATCTGCGCCGGGAGACCGAGATCATCGCCCGCTACTCCGCCGCGCTCGGCCGTCCCGGCACCGCGATCGCCATGGCCCTGCTCGAACTCGGCCGCGGACGCGCGTAGCCGCGCGTGCCGTATGCGGCGGCGCCCATGCGTAACCGGATGTCCGATCAGTCGTTGACTACGGCGGATGGGCCGGTGGCGAACGGCCGGGCCGGGCAGAGCGACAACCGGCCCGCGGCTGTGGGACCTCGCCCCGGTGCGCGTCCGTCGGCAGGGGACAGCCGACAGGCGTCCGCGTACCATTCCCGTCCCTGTGCCGGGCCGCCCGGGATCACTCCTGTCCGGCCCGGCGCGGGGACCCCTTGACCGGACCGGCGCACGGAACCCGCGAACCGCGCCGGTGAAGAGGGCTCAGTACCGCTCCCTCTAAACTGGTCGCACTATGGACTCCACTTCCCCCCTGGTTCTCGTCATCGACTTCGGCGCCCAGTACGCCCAGCTCATCGCGCGCCGGGTCCGCGAAGCGAGGGTCTACAGCGAGATCGTGCCGCACGACATCTCCGTCGCCGAACTGCTGGCCAAGCGCCCGGCCGCGATCATCCTGTCCGGCGGGCCCTCCTCGGTGTACGCGGACGGCGCGCCGAACGTGGCCGCCGAGCTGTTCCGCGCCGGCGTGCCCACCCTCGGCATCTGCTACGGCTTCCAGGCCATGGCGCGGGCGCTCGGCGGCGTGGTCGAGAAGACCGGCACGCGCGAGTACGGCGGCACCGACCTGGCCGTCAGCGAGACCGCCTCGACGCTGTTCGCCGGGACCCCCGCCGCGCAGTCGGTCTGGATGTCGCACGGTGACTCGGTCGTCGCCGCACCCGAGGGCTTCCGGGTCAGCGCGCGCACCCCCGGTACCCCGGTCGCAGCCTTCGAAGATGACGGGCGGCGGCTGTACGGCGTGCAGTACCACCCCGAAGTGCTGCACTCGGCGCACGGCCAGAAGGTGCTGGAGAACTTCCTGTACCACGGCGCCGGGATCACGCCGAGCTGGACGATGGTCAACATCGTCGAGGAAGCCGTGGAGTCCGTCCGCGCGCAGGTCGGTGACCGCCGCGCGATCTGCGGCCTGTCCGGGGGCGTGGACTCCGCGGTCGCGGCCGCGCTCGTGCAGCGGGCCATCGGGCACCGGCTGACTTGTGTGTTCGTGGACCACGGACTGCTGCGCAAGGGCGAGGCCGAGCAGGTCGAGAAGGACTTCGTCGCGGCCACCGGAGTGGAGCTCAAGGTCGTCGACGCCAGGCAGCGCTTCCTCGACGCGCTGGCCGGAGTGACCGACCCGGAGGTGAAGCGCAAGATCATCGGCCGGGAGTTCATCCGGGTCTTCGAGCAGGCGCAGGCCGAGATCGTCGCGGGCGACTCAGCATCCGAGCACAGCGCGGCTCCCTCCGACTGGTGCCTCGTGCAAGGCACCCTGTACCCCGACGTGGTCGAGTCCGGCGGCGGCGCCGGCACCGCGAACATCAAGTCGCACCACAACGTCGGCGGCCTGCCCGACGACCTCGAATTCGAACTCGTAGAACCGCTGCGCAAGCTGTTCAAGGACGAGGTGCGCCGGGTCGGCGAGGAACTCGGCCTGCCCGCCGAGATCGTGTGGCGCCAGCCCTTCCCCGGCCCCGGACTCGGTATCCGCATCGTCGGCGAGGTCACCGAGGACCGGCTGGACCTGCTGCGCGAGGCCGACGCGATCGCCCGCGAGGAACTGACGCGGGCCGGGCTCGACCGGGAGATCTGGCAGTGCCCGGTGGTGCTGCTCGCGGACGTGCGCTCGGTCGGCGTTCAGGGCGACGGCCGCACGTACGGGCACCCGATCGTGCTGCGCCCGGTCTCCTCCGAGGACGCGATGACCGCCGACTGGACGCGACTGCCGTACGACGTGCTGGCCCGCGTCTCAACGCGGATCACCAACGAGGTGCGCGACGTGAACCGGGTAGTCCTCGACGTGACCTCCAAGCCCCCGGGCACCATCGAGTGGGAGTAATCACCCCCGTTCGCACCGCCATTCGCCCGCCTGCGGGCCGCTTTATCGATATCCCGTAACGGATTCCCAACCGCCGCACTGTCCCCGCCCGGCGCGTGGCCTCACCGGTGTACGCTCCGAGCCTGCTGCCGATTCGGGTCTCAGGGAGGGCGGGCGTGGTCCACGGACCGCAGTTATATGGACCGCAGGTTCACGGCGCGGTCCGGCGGGACTACGACCTCGAACTCACCCAGTTCGTCGACCGCTGCAAGGAATTCGCCCGGGGTGAGGGCGTGCCCGCCGCGCTGGCGCACTCGGAATCCGGCGCCCGGCAGTGGGTCTCCGACGAGCTGACCCGCCGGGCCGGCCGGCTCGCGGCGGCGTCCCGGCGCGAGAACGCGGCCTGGCTGGCGCTGGTGGGCAAGCAGGCGATGCGCGGGGCATGGTGGCTGCTGGCCGCCGTGCTGGTGGTCGACCTCGCCACCCTGCCGCTCGCGGACGGCTGGACGATGCCGCGCACCGCGGCGCCGGTCGCGTTCCTCGCCTTCGCCGCGCTGTTCACGTTGTTCACCCTCGTGCACAGCGACATCGGCGGAGTGCTGTGTTTCCTGGTCGGGGTCGATGGAAGGCTCTCGCTGCCGCGCACGCTCGGGGTGCTGTGGGCGGCGAGCATCGCCACGGCGTTCGTGTACTTCGGGATCGAGGACATCGCGGCAGGCGACCCGGCCGAACGAGCGCAGATCGCCGCGTCGCTCTCGCACCCGCGCTGGGAGTACCTCGCGCTGCTCGCGACGCCGGTCGTCGTCGCGGTGATCAGCGGCGCGGTCATGGCGGCACGCATGCGACGCAGGGCCGCGCCGTACCTCCCGGGGCAGCGTTCGCAGCTGCGCGATCTGCTGGTCGAGGAGACCGGCCTCGGCTCGCTGGCCGCGGCGGTGTGGCTGCCGGTGAACCTGGTCGGCGTGCTGTTCCTGGTGATTGGCTTGGCCAAGGACCCATATCAGCTCCCGCAGTTACCCGATGCGGTCACGGTCATCGCACTCGGCGCGGCGGCGCTCTACCTGGCGGTCAAGCTGACCGAGGTGCGCAAGCCGGTCCTGGTCTCGGTCGTCAGGGTCCGTACTCCGGGCGAGCCGGACGGCCCGATCCGGCAAGGCGACGAGATCGAGATCCGCGGCCTGGGCTTCGTCCCCGCCGCGGCCGCCGCCCCCGATCAGCTGGCCCGCATCGTGGTCAAGCTCGGCCCGATCCACATCCACGTCCCGCTGGTCCCGGACCAGGACGGCGGCTTCACCAACCCGACCGACACGGCGTTGACGGTCCCGATCCCGTACGAGGCCGAACCCGGCCCGTGGACCGTGCGCGTGGTGACGGCCGCGGGTCTGGAAACGAGCGACTATCCGCTCGACATCCTCGCCGACGAGGTCTGATTCGCCGCGCTGCGCCAATTCGCTCCGCCGCGAACGCCTGCGGCTGGCCTGGTACGCCCGGCGCAGCAACGCTGCCGTATCAGTCGGCCAACTCGTCCGGTCGTCCTTGCTTCCACGCCAGGCTGTCGGAGGCATCCCAGGAACGTGCGGCTAGAGCGATCGGGATTCGGTATACCGAGTCACAATGGGAGCGCGGTAGCCGCAGCGTAAAGAACCTATCTGCGACGTCCGTATCCCGGAGGCACTGAGGCCGAGCCAGGTTGGCAGCGCAGCAGCGCGGTCGAGTTCGCTCCTTTAGAGCTGGAGCGCATCTCGGCTCGGAGCGTCTGGGGCGGGGGGGCCGAATCAGCGTCGCGTCCGCGGCAAATCATGCGTTACCACTCGTCACGGCCGCTACGCGCGCGGCTGTTGCGGCGGGCCCGCAGGAAGCCGCCGACGACGCCCGACAGACCGAGGCCGAGCAGCAGGAACGAGAGTGTCCAGCCCGCGTTGACGGTGAGGTGCCCGCCCGCGGCCAGCAGGTACGCCCCGCCGAGCAGGAAGAACACCAGGCCGGCCGCGATCGACACCGGATCCGACGAGTTGCGCCTTGAGGCTCCCTGCACTGGGCGCGCGGCGCGCTCGGTTGCGTTCTCCGGATATGTCACCGCGGTCGCCTCCTGGAGCGTCGGGTACTCGGGTAAGGGCACTGAGAACGGGTCAGCGAACGTCTCTTCGCCGGGCTGCTCGCTTCGTCCGAGCGGTTCAGTTGGCACGGTCTACCTCCAGGTCTCCGGCTCCTGCCTTGAGGTCCAGCACGATCGTTCCGTGTGAGCTGCCGATCGCCGCGGAGTTGAAGCCGTTGGTCAGGTCGAGTCCAGAGTGCAGCTCGCCGCCGGGGAACTGCATACGGCCCACGCCGACGTGCGCCGTGATCTGCACCGCGACGTCGTCGGGCACTGTGACGAGAATCTGGCCCGCGCCCACGTAGGCGGTGACGTGCACAGTTCCACCTCGCGGATCGACGTTCGACAAGTCGAGCTGGCCTTTGCCCGCCGCCAGGTTGTACGGCGAACGGAGCGTGGCGGCAGAAGCGGGGGTCCACGTCTGACTGCCGGTCTCACCCCGCAGCGGGACGCCGATCGAGTTGGCCACGATCAGCGGCACGGACAGCACCAGGCCCAGCGGAATCAGCGCCCTGGCACGCCCGAACAGTCCGCCGACGACCATTCCGGCACCGACCGCCATGATCGCCAGTGCGAGCCCTGACGTGCCGCCGACGTGGAATACGCCCGACTGCACCAGCACGCCGATCAGGCCGAGGGCCAGCAGCGCGGCGGACAGCGACAGGCCACTGAGTCGGCGTTGCCGCGGCGCGTCGAACTCCGGGATTGCGCCCGGGGCGCCTGCGGTCTCGGCACCGGGGGTGTAACCCCGGTACTCCCAGCCGAGCGCGGAGGCGAAGGCGGCCTCTGATGTCGCCGCGGGGTCGGGCGCAGAGGCGGGCGGGGCGTCTGCCGGCCCGGAGCCTCCTGCCGCGCCCGTCGGACTCGGCGTCGGGTACGTGGGTGCCGGATAGGTCGGCACGGGGCGCTGCCACCACGGCTGCGGCCGGTCGCCCGCTCCCGGTCCCGCGCCCGGCCCCACCCCTGTTTCCGGCCCGCGGCCGCGGCGCGCGTCGCCGCGCCAAATCAGGACGAGTACGATCGCGGCCGCCAGCACCAGCAGCGGCACCGCGTGATTGAGGCCCCTCGCCAGCGTGGTGAGCGCGACCATGCCGCCGAGTACTACGAGCACTGCGATCGCCACCGCGCCCAGCGCGCTGCGGCCGGTCAGCAGCCGGTGCGCCTCCGACTCCCGCTCACCATCGTCCGGCACGAACAACCAGGCGGCCGCGTAGGCGAGCAGCCCGAAGCCGCCGATGAAGGTGAGCACCGCGAACAGGATCCGGAACACGACCGGGTCGACGTCCAGGTGTCGGCCGAGGCCCCCGCAGACCCCGGCGATCATCCTGGAGCGCCGATCGCGGCGCAGTGGCGGTCGCACCGGGGCCGGCCCCTGCTCCGGTCCCGGCCGCGTGCTTCCTGCTCCCGCGCCGTGTGTGCCCCGTCCGGCCGAGGACGCGCCTCCCCGCGCTTCCCCGGCTGCCGCGCCGGCCCAGGTGCCAGAGCCGGTGCCAGAGCCGGTGCCGGTGCCTGGGCCGGCACCCGCGCCCGGGCCCCAGCCCCAGGCGTCACCGCTCCCCGCGGTGTTCCCCGCCCCGGTGCTGCCGGCTGCGCTACTCCCCGTGCCGGCGCCACCCGCCTCAGCGCCGCTCATGTCGGCACCGCCCGCTTCCTCATCGCTCATGTCCTCAAGACTGCCGCGCCCGGCGGCTCCTGCCATCGGGCGCACCCAGGATCCAACCCGGAACTTCACCCCCGAGACCGGCTCCGGGTCATCCCCGATGCACAACCGCCGCGCGCCGTGTGAGCATGGCTATCGTGATGCCGTCGTGATGCCGCCGCTGCCCGAAGGGACCCGCCGCCTCTATCGATCCTCGGAGCGTCGGCTGGTCGGTGGCGTCGCGCGCGGGCTCTCGCTGCATCTGGGCGTCGACGTGTGGCTGCTGCGGTTCGCCTTCGTCCTGCTCGTGTTCGTCGGCGGCGCGGGCATCGTGACCTACGCGGCCTTCTGGCTGTTCGTGCCGCTCGGCCGGGTGCCGCAGGTCGACCGATCGGATCCACGTCCAGGCGCCCGCGCGGCCGTGGCGATCGCGATCGCCGCCGAGGCGGTCGTGGTGATCGGCATCGGCGGCACGAACAGTTCCGGCAAGTGGAACGTCGTCCTCCCGGTCGCGGCCGTGGTGGTCGGGCTCGGGGTGTTGTGGCGGCAGGCGGACGACGACCAGCGTGCGCGCTGGTTCCGGCCGCAGCGGTTCAACCCGACCGCGCTGCTGCGCGCGGTGCTCGGCTCGGCGGTGGTGCTCGGCGGCATCGCCGCGCTGGTCTCCGGGGGAGTGCCCTGGAACAAGGCAGGCCGCACGCTGCTCGCCGCTGGGGCGCTGCTGGGCGGCGTGCTGCTGATCGCGACCCCGTTCCTGCTGCGGGTCTTCCGAGACCTGTCGGCCGAGCGGTCCGCTCGCATCCGCTCGCAGGAGCGCGCCGAGGTAGCCGCGCTGATGCACGATTCCGTGCTGCACACGCTGACGCTCATTCAGCGCAGCAGCGCCGACCCGACGGAGGTCGCGCGGCTGGCTCGCGCACAGGAGCGTGATCTGCGCTCGTGGCTGTACGAGGGCGGTCCGCGGCCGCGCTCCGGAGGAGAGGTACCGCCGGAAACCTTCGTGCAGGCGATCAAAGCCGCGGTCGCGGAGGTGGAGGACCGACACAGCGTGCAGATCGAGGTGGTCACGGTCGGCGACGCGCCGCTGGACGACCACCTGGACGCCTGCGTAGCGGCTGCGCGAGAGGCAGCGGTCAACGCAGCGAAGTACGCCAAGGGTGCTGCGGTCTCGGTATATGCGGAGATTGAGACGGAGGGCAGCGGCAACCGGCCGCGCAGCGTGGAGGTGTTCGTACGCGACCGCGGGCCGGGATTCGAGATGGATACCGTCGCCACCGATCGGATGGGGATCCGCGAATCGATCATCGGAAGAATGCAGCGATACGGGGGACAGGCGAGTATTCGCACGGCGCCCGGAGAGGGCACCGAGGTACGCATAGAGTGGCGTCGTGACTGATCAGGGGCATGAGCAGGTGGAGCGGGCAGAACCGGTGACCGGCAGCGAGGCTATGACAGGGACCGAGGCTGCGGTCGGGGCCGGGGCCGGGGTCGGGGCTGACGCTGGATCGGCGGCAGCGATCCGGCTGGTCCTGGTCGACGATCACCGCATGTTCCGCACCGGAGTGCGCGCAGAGCTCGATGAAGTCGCCGGGGCGGCGGTAGAGGTGGTCGGCGAGGCGGACGATGCCCCGCGCGCCGTTGCGGTCATCCTGGCGACACGGCCGCAGGTCGTGCTGCTTGACGTACACCTGCCCGGCGGCGGTGGCATCGAAGTCCTCAAACAGTGCGTCACGCGCGCACCCGAGGTCCGGTTCCTGGCGCTATCGGTCTCCGACGCGGCCGAGGATGTGATCGGCGTGATTCGGGCAGGGGCACGAGGCTACGTCACGAAATCGATCACCGGCGCCGAACTCGTCGATGCGGTACGTCGCGTCGCGGACGGTGACGCTGTCTTCTCCCCGCGCCTGGCTGGATTCGTGCTGGATGCGTTTTCCGGCTCCGTCGCGCCTGTGGACGAGGAGCTTGATCGGCTGACGGCGCGTGAGCGCGAGGTGCTGCGCCTTATCGCTCGCGGCTATGCGTACAAGGAGATCGCGCGCGAGCTTGTCATCTCGGTGAAGACGGTGGAGAGCCACGTGTCGTCCGTCCTGCGCAAGCTCCAGCTCTCCAACCGCCACGAGCTGTCTCGCTGGGCGACCGCGCGACGGCTTGTCTGAGCGCGGCGTGATCTGCCGGCGTGACGCGTCGGGTGATGTGCCGGCGTGACGTACCGGCGTGACGCGCTGCCTGATCGCTCAGGGCGAACCTATCCGAGGACATTAGTGAGTCTTTCTCATATATAGTGTGCTCGACGCCGAGACGAGGGGGTCAGGTGACGGCTATCAGGGGCGCACGGGGAAACGGCACGAAGCCGATCGACACCAGCGATGGCTGGCTGCGCCGGCTGCTCGGCTACACGTGGAAGTACAAGCGGCTCGTCATCATCGCCGTCCTCGCCTCGCTCGCGATCAGCGGCATCAACCTGGTCGTACCGCTGATCCAGCGGGCCGTCATCGACAATGTGATCCTGCGCCACTCCGAGCCGCTGGCGCCCTGGGCCGTCGCGCTGCTCGCGATCGCGGCGCTGAATCTGGTGGTCTCGCGCACCCGGCGCTATATCGGCGGCCGCATCGGCATCGAGGTGCAGAACGACCTGCGCACCGACGTTTTCGACGCGCTCACCCAGCTCGACGGGCAGGGGCAGGACAACCTGGAGACCGGGCAGATCGTCTCGCGCTCCTCCTCCGACATCAACATCGTCGCGCAGCTGCTCGGCATGGCCCCGATGCTGGGCGGCATGCTGCTGATGTTCGTCAGCTCCTTGATCGCGATGCTGGTGCTCTCCCCGTTGCTGACCTTGATCGGACTGGCGGTTGGCCCCGGTCTGGCCGTGGTCACCACGCTGGCCCGCAAGCGGCTGTTCCCGGCCACCTGGGACGCACAGCAGAAGGCCGGGATGCTGGCGGGCGTGGTCGAATCCGCGGTCACCGGCGTGCGCGTGGTGAAGGGCTTCGGCCAGGAACGCCAGGAGGTGCGCAAGCTGGAGGGCGCCGCCGAGGCGGTGTTCGCCGCCCGACTGCGCTCGATCCGGCTGACCGCGAGGTACAACCCGACCCTGAGCGCGATCCCGACCTTCGGACAGCTCGGCGTGCTGGCCTTCGGCGGCTGGCTGGCGCTGCGCGGGGACATCACGCTCGGCACTTTCCTCGCCTTCTCCGCCTACCTCGCGCAGTTCGGCGGCCCGGTGCGCGCGCTCTCCACGCTGCTGACGTTCGGTCAGCAGGTCCGGGCCAGCGCGGTACGGGTCTTCGAGGTCATGGATTCGAAGCCGCAGATCAGTGACCGGCCGGACGCGCCGCCGCTGCCGGAGGGCGTCGAGGGGATCGCGTTCGAGAACGTGACCTTCGGCTACCTTCCCTCCCGGCCGGTTCTCAAGGGCCTGACCCTGGACGTGCGGCCAGGGGAGACGCTCGCGCTGGTCGGCACCGCGGGTTCCGGCAAGTCGACGGTCGCGATGCTGCTGCCGCGCTTCTACGACCCGCAAGCCGGCGCGATACGCATCGGCGGGCGCGACCTGCGCGACGTCACCACGGACTCGGTACGCGCTTCCATCGGGCTGGTGATGGAGGATGCGTTCCTCTTCTCCGAGACGGTGCGCGCGAATATCGCTTACGGGCGGCCGGACGCCACCGAGGAACAGATCCGCGCCGCCGCGCGCGCGGCCGAGGCGGAGCGGTTCATCGAGGACCTTCCGCAGGGTTATGACACCGTGGTCGGCGAGCAGGGCCTGACGCTCTCCGGCGGCCAGCGCCAGCGCGTCGCCCTCGCCCGCGCCCTGCTGACCGATCCGCGCATCCTGCTGCTCGACGACGCGACCTCGGCGATCGACGCGGCCACGGAAGCGGAGATCCACGCGACGCTGCGCCGGGTGATGGCCGGGCGCACGACCCTCCTGATCGCGCATCGCCGCTCCACGCTGCAACTCGCGGACCGGATCGCAGTGCTCGACGAAGGATGTCTGGTGGACGTGGGCACGGCGGCCGAGCTTGAGCGACGGTGTCCGCTCTTCCGGCTGCTGCTTTCCGGGCCGGGAGACGACGCCGAGGGCGTGGACGCGGGCGAGTTGAGCGCGCTGCCCGACGCGCAGCTCGGGCAGAGCGTGGTCGCGGAAGCCGAGGCGGTGCTGGACGCGGCGGCTCTAAGCGGTACGACTGCGAGCCGCACCACTGTGAACGGCACGGTAGCGAACGGCACGGTAGTAGACGGCGGCATCACGCCCGAGCTGTGGGACCGCGCCAAGGTCGGCGACCGCGATCCGCTCGCCGCCTACTACAAGAGGCGGGTAGAGGGCCGTGGTGGCGGCGGCGGACCGGGCCGCATGGCCGGCGCGATGCCCGCCACGCCCGACCTGCTCGCCAAAGTCGCCGCGCTGCCGCCCGCGACGGACAAGCCCAAGCTCGACTCAGGCCTCGTGCACGCCGAGGAGCCCGACTTCTCGCTGCGCAGGCTGCTGCGGCCGTTCCTCTGGCTGCTCGCCCTCGGCCTGCTGCTTGAGGCCGCCGACGCGTTAGCGTCCCTGCTCATCCCGGTCCTGGTGCGCACAGCGGTCGACCACGGCATCGAGGGCGCGGCTTATCACGTCATCGCGACCATGGCGATCTTCGGCGTGCTGCTCGTGATCGGCGACTGGATCGTCGAGGCGATCCAGACCATGGTCACCGGCCGCACCGGCGAACGCCTGCTCTACCTGCTGCGGGTCAAGTCCTTCGCCCACCTCCAGCGCCTGGGCCTGGACTACTACGAGAGGGAGATGGGCGGCCGGATCATGACCCGGATGACCACCGACATCGACGCGCTCGCCTCCTTCCTGCAAAACGGCGTGTCGACCGCGGTGGTCTCGGTGCTCACCTTCTTCGGCATCGCGGCCGCACTGCTGGTGCTGGACTGGCGGATGGCGCTGGTGGTCTATGCCGTGTTGCCGATCCTCGTCGCGGCCACCCTGGTCTTCCGCAAGAAGTCCGCCCGCGCCTACACCGAGGCGCGCGAGCGAATCAGCGCGGTCAACGCGGACCTGCAGGAGAACGTGGCCGGGATGCGGGTCACCCAGGCGTTCCGGCGCGAGGGCGTCAACCGCGACCGGTTCGCCGGAAAGGCTGACGCCTATCGGGTCACCCGCACCCGCGCGCAGAAGTACATCGCGACCTACTTCCCGTTCGTCCAGTTCCTCGCCGACCTCGCCGGGGCCCTCGCGCTGGTTTACGGCGCGCACCGGATCGGCCAGCACACGCTGACCGCGGGCGCGCTGATCGCGTACCTGCTCTACGTCGACATGATCTTCTCGCCGATCCAGCAGCTCTCCCAGGTCTTCGACGGTTATCAGCAGGCGAACGTCGGCCTGCGCCGTATCCGAGACCTGATGCGCACGCCGACCGGCACGCCCGAGGCCGCTGAACCGCTCCCGGTACCGGCCGGCGGACTGACCGGTCGGATCGAGTTCCGCGACGTGCGCTTCGCCTACACTCCGGACGCTCCGGAGGCGTTGCGCGGCATCAACGTGACCATCGAGCCGGGCGCGACCGTCGCGCTGGTCGGCGAGACCGGCGCGGGAAAGTCCACGCTGGTCAAGCTGGTCGCGCGGTACTACGACCCGGTTGCGGGCTCGGTGCGCGTCGACGGTGTGGACCTGCGCGAGTACGACCTGGCCGGCTATCGCGCCCGGCTCGGGGTCGTACCGCAGGAGGCGTATCTGTTCCCTGGCACGGTCCGCGACGCCATCGCCTATAGCCGCCCTGACGCGACTGACGCAGAGGTCGAAGCCGCCGCTCGCGCGGTCGGCGCGCACGCGGTGGTGGCGCGGCTGGCGGACGGTTACCTGCACCAGGTGGGCGAGCGCGGCCGCAATCTGTCCGCCGGACAGCGGCAACTCTTGGCGCTGGCGCGCGCCTATCTCGTCGATCCGGACATCCTGCTGCTTGACGAGGCGACCGCGGCGCTCGACCTGGGGACCGAGGCCGCGGTCACCCGGGCCATGGACGAGGTCGCGCGTGCCCGCACCACGCTCGTCGTCGCGCACCGGCTGACCACCGCGGCCCGCGCGGACCGGGTTCTGGTGCTGGAGGGCGGCCGCGTGGTCGAGGACGGCACGCATGACGCGCTGCTCGAGGCTCAGGGCTCGTACGCACGGCTCTGGGCCGCGTTCACGGACAATTCAGCAGAGGTCTGAGACCGGATCTGAGACGGGCCCGGGATCGGCCGCGAGGAGCGCTGCTGTGGCCGAGGCGGCGGCAGGTCGGGTAAAGCGGCAGGGACCGCTAAAGATGTGCGCCCGGACCGCCGGTGGGTGGCCGCGGGAGGTGGTGGGGTGGATGCGGCGATTTCGGCGGTCCGGGCGCTGTCGGGGCGGATTCCAGGCCGACTGGGGGGAGGGAAGGCCGACCTGGAGTGCCCGCTTCTTCAGGAAGCATTGGTATCCAGCACGCACTGCTCTTCACGAAACACTGCTTTTCGGGGCCACTGAGCGCTGCGGCGATGATCCGCGGCCGCGCAGTCAGTGAAGCGGTGCGTGCTCGGGCGCTGGTGGAGTTGTGCCGACCGCGGCACTGGACGGTCGGGTGAGGTGAGCCGGTGGTGGTGTCCGGCGGGCTGTCGGCGGCGGGGCCGTTGTGCGGCCCCGCGCCTTCAGGCGTCAGGCGTCAGGCGTTAGACGCGGCCGAAGCTCGAGATCGGCATGTACGAGTAGTACTTCGACGACGGATCGAGCGAGCCCCACACCACGCCGACGTTCTCGTTGCGGGCGTCGATGAACATGCCGTTGCCGACGTACATACCCACGTGGCTCGGACCGCTGGACGAACCGTAGAAGAAGATGTAGTCGCCCGGTTCGAGGGCCGACTGGGGGATCGGGGTGGCCGCGGCGGCCTGCTCCTCGGAGGTGCGCGGTATGTGCACACCGGCCGAAGCCCACGCCGCGTACATCAGACCGGAGCAGTCGAAAACGCTCTGACCGGTAGCGCCGTACACATACCCGGACTTGTTGACCTTCGACTCCACGTATGCGACCGCAGCCGCCGCGCGCCCGGAAACCGAGGGCAGTGGACCGCTGTAACCGCTGCTCGACCCGCCTCCGGCCGCGATCGTGGCGCGCTGCGGAGCGGTCAGCGTGCTGAGCAGCGACTGCTCCGTGTTCAACGCGGTGGCGATGTCGGCCTTGTGCTGCTTGGCCTCGGCGACTACCTGCTGCTCTTCGGCCAGCGCTGCCGCTGCGGACTTCTTGTCCAGCGCGAGCTGAGCCTTGTCCTGGGTGATGGTGCGCATCAGCATGGCTTCCTGGGACGCCTGCTGGTTCTCGATCCCGGCCTGGCTCAGGTACTTCTCGGGGCTCGCGTTGAGCGCGAGCTGGAGCGTCGGGGAGATGCCGCCGTTGCGGTACTGCGCCGCAGCCTGCAAGCCCATCGTGCTCTCAAGGGAGTCGAGCGCCGACTGCTCGCGGATGATCTGGCCCTGAAGGCCGTCGACCTTCTGCTGAAGCTTGGCGTACTGCTCCTGGGCCGCATCGTATTGCTGACCGGCAACCTCGGCCTGCTGGTTGAGCGACGCTACTTGCGCCTTGACCTGGCTGAGGCTCTGCGTCGGTGACGCCTGGCTGGTTCCCGGCATCAGCGCGACGGTGCCTGCGGTCACACCGACCACGGCCGCCGCGGCGGTAGTTCTACCGGTTACCTTCGGGGCGCGGTGTGACGCCATAACTCCTTCTTCCGACGGCGCCTACCGGGTTAGCTGACGGGTTCGGGCTGGAAGAAGTCGCCCTACACCTCGCCCGGCGCGCTCGGCTGGCGGCCGAACGGGTCTGGCGCGGCGATTCACCCCGGGGGACTTTTGGGTCCCCGGCTCCCTCAGCGCCACAGGTCACCATCCGGCCCACTGGGGAGAGGGGCGCGTATCGCGGTCCTGCGCAACGCCTTGGGACTCGGCGCGGAAGCCGGCGGCCGGTGCGGGGGACCGGCAGGCTCGCTGACTTCTGGGCCGTAACCTTAGCGAGATGTCGCCCGAATGGCCGCCGCGGGCCTCCGGATTTTGTTCCGTCTTTGCCCGCCGAACCATGGCGCGGCACCAGCGCGACACCTTCCGCAGCCGGCCGCTGCCTCAGCCTGTGCACCCGAAAGTCCGTTTTGCCCGCTCGGTTTCAGCGCTAAACCCGAGCCCCGCCGGCGCCGTGACCAAGAGCACATCGGGCCGAGCTTTTTTCGACGCGGTGTCGGCAAGATCGGGGCTTCGCCGGGCCTCGCGGTGGCGGATCGGCGGACCCTGACCCGCGCTCCGAACGACGCGAGTAACCGCTCTGTTCCACACCGTGTTGTTCGCGCATTGCTGTTTTCGGCCCTGTGCGTAGGCATTTCGGCGCGAGAGTCTTCGCATCCGGCCATCGCAATGCCTTTCCGATACTCGCTGTCACCGCATCTGACGGTGCGCAAGATTCGATACCGCCGCGGACCGACACTGCGACCGAGCCGGGACCGCCCGTCCTGTCAGCCGCGCACTCTAAACTCGGTCCCACGATGAGCAGTTCCTCAGCTTCATACGAAGCCCCCCTCTTCGACCTGCCCAGCCCGCCGCACAGTGCCGGTCGCCCCGCGGCGCGCACGCGGGCCGAGGCCGCGCTGCCCGCGCTCTCCTCCGCCGCCTTCCCCGTGGAGGGCGACTTCGCGGGGCCGCACTGGCTGCCCGAGCCGCCGCCGGCCGAGGAAGAGGGCGCGGCGCCGCCGCCGGAGGACCTGGAACACGAGCGCGCCGAGGCCGCACGCACCTTCGCGCCCGCGAAGCGCCGCCCCGGTCTCGATCCGCAGGCCCTGCTCTCCGGGCTCAACCCGTCCCAGCGCGAGGCGGTCGTGCACACCGGCAGCCCGCTGCTCATCGTCGCCGGCGCCGGCTCCGGCAAGACCAGGGTGCTGACTCACCGGATCGCCTACCTGCTCGCCGAGCGCGAGGTGCATCCGGGCGAGATCCTCGCGATCACCTTCACCAACAAGGCCGCCGCCGAGATGAAGGAACGCGTCGCCGCGCTGGTCGGGTCGCGCGCCAAGATCATGTGGGTTTCGACCTTCCACTCTGCCTGCGTGCGGATCCTGCGCCGCGAGCACAGCCACCTCGGCCTGCCCTCGTCCTTCACGATCTATGACGCGGACGACTCACGCCGGCTGATCACCACGGTGGCCCGCGATCTGGAACTGGACGTGAAGCGGCACCCGCCGCGCGGCCTGCTGGCCCAGATCTCCGCGCTCAAGAACGAATTGGTCGACTACGAGAGCGCGCGGGACAAGGCGAGCAGCGAGCAGGAGCGGCTGATCGCCGAGGTGTACGCGAATTACCAGCAGCGGCTGATCGCGGCCAAGGCGCTGGACTTCGACGACCTGATCATGACCACGGTCAACCTGTTCCAGGCGTTCCCCGCGGTCGCCGAGTCCTACCGGCGCCGGTTCCGGCACGTGCTCGTTGACGAGTACCAGGACACCAACCACGCGCAGTACGTCCTGGTGCGCGAGCTGGTCGGCGGCGCGGTGTCGCAGGCCCCGAAATACACCGTCGACGGCGACCTGGTCGGCGCCGGGCCGGACGACCGCGGGCAAGATGCGCACGGCGAGGTGCCGCCGGCCGAGCTGTGCGTCGTCGGCGACGCGGACCAGGCGATCTACGCGTTCCGCGGCGCGACGATCCGCAACATCCTCGAGTTCGAGGCCGACTACCCCAATGCGACCACGATCCTGCTGGAGCAGAACTACCGCTCCACCCAGACGATCCTGGCCGCGGCGAATTCGGTCATCGACCGCAACAAGAGCCGCCGCGCGAAGAATCTGTGGACCGAGGCCGGCGACGGCGCGCTGATCACCGGTTATGTCGGCGACAACGAGCATGACGAGGCGGCGTTCGTCGCCAACGAGGTGGACCGGCTTACCGACGAGGGGCTTGCGAAACCAGGGGAAGTGGCGGTTTTCTATCGGACCAACGCCCAGTCCCGGGTGTTCGAGGAGCTGTTCATCCGAGTCGGCCTGCCGTACCGGGTGGTCGGCGGCGTCCGCTTCTATGAGCGCAAGGAGGTCAAAGATGCGCTGGCGTACCTGCGCGCTTTGGCGAACCCGGACGACTCGGTATCGCTGCGCCGCATCGTCAACGTACCCAAGCGCGGCATCGGCGAGCGCGCAGAGGCGATGCTCGACGCGCTGGCTCAACGCGAGCGGATCTCCTTTGGCGCGGCGATCGATCGCGCCGACGAGGCGTACGGCCTGGCGGCGCGGTCACTGAACGCGGTCAAGGGCTTCGCGGCGCTGATGGCCGCGCTGCGCGATCAGCTGGCCGAGGGCGCGGGTCCGGCGGCGATGCTGGAGTCGATCCTGGAGCGCTCCGGCTACGTGGCCGAGTTGCAGGAGTCCACCGACCCGCAGGACGAGAGCCGCGTGGAGAACCTGCAGGAACTCGTCGCGGTCGCGCACGAATACGAGCAGACCGACCCGGAGGGCGGCATCGTCGGCTTCCTGGAGCGGGTCGCCCTGGTCGCCGACGCCGACCAGATCCCGGACCGGGACAACGGCGGCGTGGTCACCCTGATGACCTTGCACACGGCGAAGGGGCTGGAGTTCCCGGTCGTCTTTCTGACCGGTCTTGAGGAAGGCGTCTTCCCGCATACCCGCTCGCTCGGCAACGCGAAGGAGTTGGAGGAGGAGCGCCGGCTCGCCTACGTGGGCATCACGCGCGCGCGGCAGCGGCTCTACTTCACCCGCGCGGTGATGCGCTCGGCCTGGGGCTCGCCCTCGTACAACCCGCAGTCGCGGTTCCTCTCCGAGGTGCCGGACAAGCTGATCGACTGGCAGCGCACCGCTCCGGAGCCGCAGTCCACTTCGTTCGGCACGCTCGCTCCGTCGCTGACGGCGGCGGCGCAGCGCTCGCGGGAGCGGGGCTTCAAGTCGGCCGGCCCCGGCAACCGCGAGCCGATCTCGGTCGCTCCGGGAGATCGGGTCGTGCATGACACGTACGGTCTGGGCACGGTCGTCGCGGTCGAGGGCCGCTCCGGCGAGCACGCGACCGTGGACTTCGGCTCGTCGGGCGTCCGCAAGCTGGTGCTCGCTTTCGCCCCGTTGCAGAAGCTGTAGCCGGACCGACCCTCATGCGATGTGTCCCGCTGGACGGGACGCGCAGGACACACGGGACACTGCGGCGCTCGGGTAGTCGCCTGGTCTCGGTCCGGCGGTCGCGCTGTGTTGTCCCGCTCGGCGGGACACAGCACACTGCGGCACTCGGTCCGGCGGTCGCGCCGCGTTGTCCCGCTCGGCGGGACACAGCACACTGCGGCACTCGGGTAGCCGAACGCGATCCGACCTCCGCGCTGCGTTGTCCCGCTGGACGGGACACCGGACACTGCGGCACGTGGGTGGCCGCACGCGGTCCGATGTCCGCGCCGTGTTGTCCCGCTCAGCGGGACACAGCACGCTGATTCCTATTTCCCCTGCTCAAGTCCCAGGTAGCGCAGCACGGCCAGCACCCTGCGGTGATCGGCGGCCGAGACTGGCAGGTCCAGCTTGGTGAAGATGTTCGCCACGTGCTTCTCTACCGCGCGCTCGGTCACGAACAGTTCCTCGGCGATCGCTCTGTTAGAGCGGCCTTCGGCCATCAGCGCAATCACTTCGCACTCGCGCGGGCTGAGCACGTCCGTGATCGAGGTGGCCCGGCTGGCGCCGACCAGCTGCGACACCACCTCCGGGTCCAGCGCGGTGCCGCCAGCCGCCACCCGCTCCAACGCGTCGATGAAATCCTTCACATCCAAGACCCGCTCCTTGAGCAGATAGCCGATTCCGGCCGAGCCACCGGCCAGCAGCCTGCCCGCGTACTGCGTCTCCACGTACTGCGAGAACAGCAGCACCGGCAGCTTCGGGTCACGCGCACGCAGCTCCAACGCCGCGCGCACGCCCTCGTCCGTGTGCGTCGGCGGCATCCTGATATCGGCCACGATCACATCAGGGCGATGGTTGGCGACCGCGAGCTTGAGCGCTTCGGCGTCGGCCACCGCCGCGGCGACCTGGTGCCCTTCCTCCTCAAGCAGGCTGATCAGCCCGCCGCGCAGAATCGCGGTGTCCTCGGCGATGACTACCAGCATCTATATCTATCCCCGCTTCCGTTGCGCTTCCGTTGCCCTTCCGCGCGTCCGTCGGTGAGCTACCTGGCATCAAAACACCCTCGGCACCTCGATGGTGATCGTGGTCGGGCCGCCCGGCGGGCTGTCCACGTCGAGGTGCCCGTCCACGGTTCGCACCCGCTCGGCCAGGCCGCGCAATCCGCTGCCGTCGCCGTCCAGGCGCGCGCCGCCCTTGCCGTTGTCCGTCGCGATCAGCTGAACCCGCTCGGCGTTGGACAGCACGGTGAGCGCGATCGTCGAGGCCCCGCTGTGCTTACCCGCGTTCGTCAGCAGCTCGGCGGCGCTGAAGTACAGCATCGTCTCCACCGAGGCCGGCGGCCGCTGGGGCAGTTCGACGCGCACGGTGGCCGGGATCGGCGAACGCGCCGCGAGCGTGTGCAGCGCAGGCTGGAGCCCTGAATCGAGCGCCGGAGGGTGGATGCCGCGCACGAGTTCCCGCAACTCGCCGATGATCTCCTTGGCGTCCTGCCGCGATGTGCTCACCAGTTGCGCCGCACGGTCGTATTCCTGCGCCTCGAGCCGGGATTCGGCGCGGCCCAGCTGCATGCCGAGCGCCACCAGCCGGGCCTGCACGCCGTCGTGCAGGTTCCGCTCGATCCGCCGCAGCGTGGCCGCTGCTTCGTTGATCGCGTTCGCCCGGGTCTCTTCCAGCTCCCTGATTCGCAGTGAGGCGGCCGAGGGGCCGAGCAGCCGGGGCAGCAACCAGCGGTCGATGAGCAGCGAGCCGCGGGTGAGCCACGGCGCCGCGAAAAGCAGCAGCACCCCGGCCGCGATCGCCATCAGCGAGCGTGGCCAACTGTCGAAGTAGTAGCTGCCGAGCTGGAACGTGTAAGTGTGGCGTATCCCGTGGCTGTCGGTGTAGTGCTGCGGTTCCAGGTACCGCAGCAGCGGATCGGCCATGAGCACGAGTGCGTACACCCACGGCAGGACGCCTAACGCGAACTGCACCAGCCCGAGCGGCAGCCGAAGCGCGAGGTAGGCGACCGCGCGCCAGGAGACCGGATCGGCCAGGTACCGGCCGACGAAGCCGAGCGCACCGGGGCCGCGCGGCGCCCGGGTCGGCTTCGCGACTTCCAGCTTCAGCAGCCGGTTCGCCGTACCGCGGCACAACCCGGCCACCGCGCGGGCCAGCGCGAGGAAGACCGGTAGCACCGGCACGAGGATCACTATCGTCCCGATCGAGGCGACGGTGAGCAGCAAGGTCGTGGCCGTGGCGGCGAAGCTGAGCGCGCCGAGCGCCGGCCCGAGAAGCGCGTATAGCACTTCACGCCAGGTGCGCGCCGAGACGATCTCCCGCAGCGCGCGCCTGGCGATCATTGCCCTTCCCCTTCTGGTGCTACCTGCCCGAGTCAGCGTCTTGTCCGGATCAGTCTTACCGATCAGTCCTACCGATCAGTCTCATCGATCAGTCCTACCGATCAGTCCTACCGATCAGTCCTACCGATCAGTCTCACCGAGCGGGGCTCACACGTCCCGCTTCTTGATCGACCAGAAGGCGAGGACGAGCAGGCCGAGCGTCCACAGCGCGACGATGCCGAACCCGGTCCATTGCGTATACGGCGTGCCGGCCGACTCCGTCCGGTCCATGATCAGCTGTCCGGCGCGCTGCGGCATAGCGTAGGAAAGGTGCTGGCCCAGGCTGCCGGGGATCAGCGTGAACAGGCCGGGCACCACCAGGTTCATGCCGAGTGCCACGCTCACCGCCGCCGCGGTGTGCCGCAGCAGGGTGCCGGTCGCCAGCGCGATCAGCGCGGTCATCGCCAACACGGCGCCGAAACCGAGTACCGCGCGTAGCGAACCGGGCGTGGAGAGGGTGACGGTGACGTGCTTGTGGACGATCGCGCTGCCGACGAAGAAGCAGATCCAGGCGATCAGCTCGGCCAGCACCAGCACCACCCCGGCCAGCACCACCGCCTTGGCCGCCAGCACCGGGGTGCGGCGCGGCGCGGCCAGCACGGTCGCCTTGATCATGCCGGTAGAGAACTCGGAGGTGATCAGCAGGACGCCGAGCACGGTGAGGGCCAGCTCCCCGAGTTGGGCACTGGGCTGAAGGAACAGCCCGACCGTGTCGTTGTTGAAGCTCGCCTTGTCGTCCGGGCCGAGCGTGCCGTAGTGCGCGGTGAAGATCGCGGTGAGCAGGACGGACATGCCGAGCGAGACCACCAGCATCGTGCCGAGCGACCACCAGGTGGATCGCAGGCTCTTGAACTTGGTCCACTCGCTTCGTAGCAGATCGGTGAAGCCGGGGTCGTGCGTTGGCCGGGTGGTGGTGGCCGGCGCGATGGTCAGCGTGCTCATGTAAGTTCCCCTCGTGGGTGGGTCTGCGGCCGGAAGGCCGCGACAAGACTGCTTTTCGGATGCCGCTGATGCCGCTGATCCTGCGGCTGCTTCGGCTGCTGCTGCGGTTGCTGCTGCTTCGGCTGTAGCTGTAGCCGCTTCAGCTGCACCTGTCAGACGTGTCGCACTTCGCGTGGTCCCCTGCCACCGCACGAGTTGCGCCGCTGCTCCAGCCGTATAAGCGGTACAAGCCGTACTGCCGCCGCTTCAGCGGGCGCTGTACTCGACGGCGTTCGCGGTCAGTCGCATGAACGCCTCTTCAAGGAGCGCGGGACGGGCCACGTCCGGAGTCGCCGCGTAAACGGCCGGATCGGTGTGCCGCCGGATGAACTCGGCCGTGGAGCTGTCCGCGAGCAGCCGGCCGCGGCCGATCACCAGCAGGTGGTCCGCGGTGACCGCCATCTCGTTCATCAGGTGTGAGGAGACCAGCACCGCCCGGCCCTCGGCGGCCAGCCGCTTCATCAGGTTTCTGATCCAGAGGATGCCCTCCGGGTCGAGCCCGTTCACCGGCTCGTCGAGCACGACGATGCGCGGATCGCCGAGCAGCGCGGCCGCGATGCCGAGCCGCTGCGCCATGCCCAGCGAATAGCCCCCGGCCCGCCGTCCGGCCACGTCCCGCAGCCCCACCAGGTCGATCACCTCGTCGACCCGCCGGGCCGGCAGCGCCTGCGTCTGCGCCAGACACAGCAGGTGGTTGCGGGCGGTGCGCCCCTTGTGGAAGGCCTTCGCCTCCAGCAACGCTCCCACCTGAGTGAGCGGGATCCGCAACGACGCGTACGGCCGCCCGTGGATCAGCGCCCGCCCGGAATCCGGCCGCTCAAGCCCCAGCAGCAGCCGCATCGTGGTGGATTTGCCCGCCCCGTTCGGCCCCAGAAAGCCGGTCACCCTACCCGGCGCGACGGTGAAACTAAGGCCGTCGACCGCGGCCTTGCCCCCGTATCGCTTGGTCAATCCCTGCGCTTCGATCGCGTATGTCGAGGTCATGCCTCAACTTTGTCGGCCGGTGGCCACCACCCGCGAGGGAGCGGTCACCCGTTCCGTAGGTAGTGCTGGCACTACTTCAGCATGATGACCTTCACGCCAGGCGCCCCATCGAGCATGGGCTCGATGTCAGTGGCGGCTGAGGTCAGGATGGCTATCGGCCGGGGCGCGCGGAGCAAGGCCGTTGCGCACACCACCGCGTCGATCGTTCGGCTTTTCGACTTGGACCGGTGCGGTGCCACCCGCAACAGCCGTCCGGCGAGCCCGGCGATCTCGTCGTCGGCGGGGATGGTGTCGAAGTTGCCCAATGCCCGATGAAGGTTGGCATCCCGAGAGGTGCCACGCAGCACCTCCGCCAACGTCACGCTTGAGACCACACGACGCCGATTGAACGCATACGACGCGCGAATCGCCGCCTGTACGCGTCCATCGTCGACCGACGCGAGAGTCAGCCCGTGAGCATCCGCTACCAACGACCCCTGAGTTACGATTCGTCCGGCGGCCATGCCGTGTTTCCTCCGTTTGCCATCCATGATTCAAGTGCTTCGGCATACCCCGCTTCGAGTTGCGCGGCGAACGCGAAGTTCGCTGAAACGGCTGTAGCGCCAGTGTGGCGCGGGTGGTGGGAGTCACAACGCGGCTTTTAGCGGCCTCGGATACCCTTCGAAGGAAGACTGTCCTTACCGCGATGACGCAGCAGGGAGTGCCCAATGAGCGAGTCCGGACCGATCCGCGTGGTGATCGCGAAGCCGGGCCTTGACGGCCACGACCGCGGGGCGAAGGTCGTCGCGCGAGCGCTGCGCGACGCGGGGATCGAGGTCGTCTACACCGGCTTGCACCAGATGCCGGAACAGATCGTCGCGACGGCGATCCAGGAGGACGCGGACGGCGTCGGCCTCTCGATCCTCTCGGGCGCGCACATGACTCTGTGCCCGAAGGTGGTCGAGTTGCTGCGTGAGCGGGACGCGGCCGACATCAAGGTCTTCGTAGGCGGGATCATCCCTGACGGCGACATTCAGCCGCTGCTGGACGCCGGCGTCGCGGCGGTGTTCACGCCGGGCACGCCGACGCAGTCGATCGTCGACTGGGTCAACGCGCAGCTCGGGCCGGCAGTCGCGACCGCTTCCTGACGCTGACGCTGAGGCCGAAGCCGAGGCTCCGACCCGACAGGCTCCGACCCGACAGGCTCCGACCAGAGAGACTTCGGTTCGGCACCGGCGCACCGGCGCACGGCGCACCGGCGACCGCGCGTCAGCCGCCTTTGCCCGCCATGCCGCATTGGGCCATGATCATCGCCAGTTCACCGGTGATCTCGACCGGGACGAACTGGATCGGGCCGCCAAGTTCCTGTGCGCTCACCGTGATCCGGACCGGCGGCGGATCCGCACTGCTCGCCACGAAGTCGTTGCCGGCCGAGAAGCACTTGCCGGGCACCGTCACGTATACGTTCACTTCGCCGCCCGGCGGTACCGACTCCGGCGCTATGTACAGCGGCGGCGCGGCCGACGTGCGCGCGAACGCGGCATCAATTACCTGAACCGTCCCCGCGCCGTCGTTGCGTAGCAGCACCAACACGCCGCTGCCGGAGCCCGACAATTCGGCGTAGCTAGACATTTGATCGGGCTCGGTGGCCTGCCGCAGCAGGATTGGCACCGGTCGCGGCTTGTCCACGACTCGGTACGCGCCATACGCGCCGGCCGCGAAGCCCACGACGGCCACCATCGAGGCTACGACGCCGGTGCGTTGGCGCAGCCTGGCCGCGAGGCTGAGTTCGCTACTTGAGATGGCCATTGCCGCTGCTGTGGATGCCGGGCAGTTCGGGGGTGCCGCAGTATCCCTTGACCACTGCGGAGTCGTAGAGCGTCAGATCCTGGACGCTCTCGCGCGACTGAGGGTTGTATTGGCCGTCACGGGCATCGGTGAATGCCAGCACGTCGTAGCCGTATCCCGCCTGCGCCCCCGCGAGCGCGGTGTTGCAGTTCTCGACGCCGATGAAGAGCGAGATACGAGCCGAACCGTGCGCTGGGATGGTGGTCGGCGGCGGGGTCTGCACATCGAGACCCCCTCCGGAGACCCAGCTCGAGCGCATGTTCGTCGGCATCGTGGCGAGCAGCGGGTACGGCGCGCGGTTGGTGACGTCGATGGAGTAGATGTAGTCGCCGGGCAGGAGATACGAGGGTTTGCTCGTCGCCGTTGCCGTGACGACCTGCGGGCCGGGCATCGCCGTGCACACCGCCGCCTCCTCGATTTCGCTGAACCGATCGACCATCAGCGACTGCGCGCGGGTGTGGCCGTCGGCGGTGCGGACCGTGAGCCTGGCGACCGTTGCTACCGGGTCCACCGACGGCAAGTCGCCGCAGACGAAGTGCGCAACGCCGCGCAGCACCGTGACAGCGCCGGGTGCCGCCTGGTGGAGGCCGGAACCCGCGGGGCTCAACTTGGCGGTGCCGAACTGCGGGGCGGTGACCTGAGCGCCGAGCACGCTTACCGGATCCGGACTGTCGTTGATCACGCTGAGGGCCACCGGCTGGTCGAAGGTATTCGTCCAAGGCGTCGCGAGCAGGTCCTTCACGTTGGTCGGCGCGACAGGGAGCGGCTCGACGACGAACGGATTGACTGGTGCCAGGTGGATTCGAGTGATCGTGCGGTCCTGGGCCGCGGACCTGCCCTCCAGGTATCCGGCCGTGGAGGCGGCACCGAGGGCGAGGGCGGCCAAGGCGATGGCGGCTTGCACGAACAGCGGATTTCCCGCGGACAGGCCCGCGTTCCAGCGCCGACTGACCCGCTCCGGCAGCGGTGGCGCCTCGTGTGCGGAGGACCACACGCCGCCCTGGGTGTCGTCGTAGTCGAACTCGATCTCGAGGCCCAAACCACAGCCCTCCCGGCGGCTTGTCGCACACGAGTCTATCCGCTGCTATCTGCACGGTCAGCTGTCGGGCGGCGTCGGGTAACAACCACGAGTGCCTCTGTCGGCGCGATCGAATAGTGTCTCGCCCATGGCAGGAACGATCAACCCCGCCGCGGCGCAGCGCTGGTCGGCCGACCGGGTGCACGCACTGGCACCGGACCCGGCGTCGCAACGTGCGGGCGCGAAACTGGCCGGGCCGGCGCCGTGGAGCGGCCACGGCGCGCAGGGTGGGACCGGCCTGTTGTGGGGGGATTGCAAGGGCAGCGGCGCGAAGCCGTATCAGGTCACTGTCGAACTCGCCACCGGCCAGGGCACGCCCGCCTACGCCTGCTCCTGCCCCTCGCGGAAGTTCCCCTGCAAGCACGCGCTCGGCTTGATGCTGCTTTGGTCCGCCGGTGGGGTACCCGAGGCCGAGGAGCCACCGCAGCGCGTGCAGGACTGGCTCGAAGCGCGCCGCGAGCGGGCGGAACGCAGTGAGGCACGGAAAGCGGCGGCCGCCGAGCGTGCCGCGGCGCAGGGCGACGACGAGGCCGATCCGACTGCCGCTCGCAAGGCGGCTGAGGCGGCCGAACGCCGCACCGCACAACGGATCCAGCGCATCGACGCAGGGCTCGATGACCTCGAACTATGGCTCTGCGACCAGGTGCGCTCCGGGCTGACCGGCCTGCGCGCCGCCGGGTACCGGCCGATCGACGACCTGTCCAGGCGCTTGATCGACGCTCAGGCCGGCGCACTGGCCGCGCGAGTACGCGAACTTACCCACTGCCTCAACGCGTCAGAGGACTGGCCGGAGCGCACGCTGGCCGAGTTCTCGTTGCTGCACCTGTTGATCCAGGGCTGGCGCAACCGGGACTCGCTGCCCGCGCCGCTCGCCGCGACCGTGCGGCGCCGGATCGGGCTGACCATGACCGCCGCGGAGATCGCGGACGTCGGCGAGCACGCCTCCGGGCGCTGGCTCGTCCTCGGCAGCCGGGACCTGGCCGCGGACAAGCTCGTCGAGCGCCGCGTCTGGCTGCAACGCGAGGCGGACGGACGGATCGCCATGCTGCTCGCGTTCGCGCCGGCCGGCCAGGCCTTCGGCATCGCGCTGCCTGCCGGCGCGGTCCTCGAAGCGGAACTGGCTTTCGCTCCCGACGCGGTACCGCTGCGAGCAGTCTTGGTGGAGCACACGGTGCTGAATCAGGACGCGGTGCTGGTTCAGGACCCAATGCTGAATCAGGACACAGCCCTGGTTCAGGATGCTGTGCCGGTAGTCGACGGCCCGCAGGGCGCAACGCTGGACGAGGCCGCCGCAGGCTTCGCGGCGGCGCTCGCGGCCGATCCATGGACGACCGCCGTACCGGTCGTGCTCGACAGCGCGGTACCACTCGTCGGCGCGAAGCCGGACGCATGGCAGATCGTCGACGCCAAGGGCGGCGGCCGAGTACCACTGCTCGCGGACGCCGACGGCATGGATCCGACGCGCTCCGAACAGCTGTGTCAGACGCTGCTCGCCTGCACTGGCGGCCATCCCGCGCCGTTGTTCGGCCTCTACCGGCCTGCCGGGCTGACCCCGATCACGATCTGGAACAACGGACAGGCGGCGAGCTTGTGGTGACGGGCACACACCATCACAGGGCTCTGCCCCACGCCGATCAGACAACTGAGATCGCCGACTGGGCCGAGTTGGTGTCGACCGCGCTGGTCGGCACGGATCGGCGGCCGGTGCCGCGGATCCCAAGCACCCCAAGCACCCCAAGCACCCCAGGCGTCGCGGACCCGGACCTTGGCCCGGACCCGGACTCGGACCCGGGCCAAGGTCCGGAGCCCGGCCGTCAATCGCAGGACCCTGCCCTCATCCTGCTCTCCCAAGCGGCGCAGGCCGGCCTCGCCTGGCGGGTCGGCCGGCCGCCGGAGCGTTTCGAGGGCACGCTGCCGGATCCCGCGCCGGTGGACCCTCGGCCGCCGCTGCCCCAAGCCGCTGCGCACAGGCTGCGCACCATCCTGGACTCGTACCCCAAGTACCTGCCGGAATGGCTTTCGGCCGTGCGCGCCGCGGGGTACCGGCTGCCCGCCGTGTTCCTCCCGCAGTTGCTCGATCTCGGCCGTACCAACATGCTGATCCGGGTCGACCTCGCAGCCGTGCTCGGCGAACCCGGGCGCTGGCTCGTCACGACCGGCGGCAACTGGAACTACCTGTTGCGTGAGGCCCGCGCGCGGTTGCGACCGGAGGACTGGCGCAGTGCCGACCCGAACGAGCGCATCGCTTACGTCGCAGGGCTCTACCTCACCGAGGCCGATGCGGCCCGGCGGCTGATCCGCGAGACCTGGGCCGGGGAACGCGCGCCGGTCAAGCTCGGCCTGCTCGCGCTGCTCTCGCGCTACCCCGACCCGGCCGATCTGTCGTTCGTGCAGACGCTGATCCGGGATTCCTCGAAGCAGGTGCGTGACGAGGCCACGCTGCTGGCCGGCAGCCTGGAGCGTAAACGCGACAAACCGCAGCCGCCCGAGTTCACCGCCGAGGTGGCCCGGTTGCTCGCCGCTGCCCGCGGAATCAGCCGGGACCTGCACAACTTCGTGATGACCCGCACCGGCGAGCGCTGGCCGCCGGACGGCGCGCTGCTGCTGCTCGACGCGCTCGCCGAGCACGGCCGGCGGGCCGATCAACCCGCGTGGACCGGCTGGATAGCCGAACAGTTGCAGGTCGCGGTCGCCGACAACGCCCCGGTCTGCGTGCGTGATCGGGTGGCCGCGCTGGTAGCGCAGCAGGCCGTGGCCCTGGCGTCGGGCGACCAGGCACCGCACAACGCGTCCCGGGTCGACTTGGTGTCGATGCTCGCCCTGCTGGACTTCCGCCGCGACATGCTCGCCGAACTCGCGCCGCCCGACCAGGCGGCGGCGCAGTCGGCACAACCGTAACCGCGTCCGTTTCGAATCAGTACTGCGCGAATCGTGAACTCTCGACCAGGCAGGAATCGCCGACGATGACCAACCCGCTGTCCGAACCAGCAGTCCTGCGTCCGCACGCCGAGGACGCTTTCGCGCACGAACTCGAGGCGCTGGCCAAGGGCGACACCCTGCCGCGCCCGCCGCGCTGGAACCTCTCGCCGCGCGCAGTCCTCACCTACCTGCTCGGCGGGCAGGCCGCGGACGGCACCGAGATCGTGCCCAAGTACATCGGCCCGCGCCGCCTCATCGAGGTGGCCGTCGCGACCCTCGCCACCGACCGCGCGCTGCTGCTGCTCGGCGTGCCGGGCACCGCGAAGAGCTGGGTCTCCGAGCACCTGGCCGCCGCGGTCTCCGGCGACTCCACCCTGCTGATCCAGGGCACCGCGGGCACCGCGGAGGAGTCGATGCGCTACGGGTGGAACTACGCGCAACTGCTGGCGCACGGCCCCTCCCGCGACGCGCTGACCGCCTCCCCGCTGATGACCGCGATGGCTGGCGGCAAGGTCGCCCGGATCGAGGAACTGACGCGTATCCCGGCCGACGTGCAGGACACGCTGATCACGATCCTGTCCGAGAAGACGCTGCCGATTCCGGAACTCGGCGACGAAGTGCAGGCCGTCAAGGGCTTCACCGTGATCGCCACCGCGAACGACCGGGACCGCGGTGTCAATGACCTGTCATCCGCGCTGCGGCGCCGGTTCAACACCGTGGTGCTGCCGCTGCCCGCCAGCGCCGAGGACGAGGTGCGGATCGTGGCCCAGCGCGTCGCCGAACTCGGCCGCGGCCTGGAACTGCCGCAGATTCCGGCCGCCGCCGAGGAGATCCGCCGCGTGGTCACCGTGTTCCGTGAACTGCGCTCCGGGGTGACCGAGGACGGCCGCACCAAGCTCAAGTCGCCTTCCGGAACGCTGTCCCCGGCCGAGGCGATCTCCGTGCTCACCGGCGGCATCGCGCTGGCCGCGCATTTCGGCGACGGCACGCTGCGCCCGCACGACGTGGCCGCCGGCATCCTCGGCGCGGTGGTCAAGGACCCGTCAGCCGATCCGGTGATCTGGCGCGAGTACCTGGAGACCGTCGCCCGGCCGCGTGCGGGATGGTCCGCGTTCTACGAGGCCTGCCGGGAGCTGTCGGCGTGAACCACGGCGCGGCGCAAGTCGTTCTGCTGGGCGTAAGGCACCACGGTCCAGGTTCGGCGCGCGCGGTCGCGGCGGCCCTGTCCGCCTTCGAGCCCGACCGGATCCTGATCGAGGGGCCCGGCGACGCCGACGCGCTCATCCCGCTGGTCGGCGCGGACGGAATGCAACCTCCGGTCGCTCTGCTCGCCTACCGGGAGCAGGACCCGAAGGTCTCGGCGTTCTGGCCGTTCGCTGCGTTCTCTCCGGAATGGGCGGCGTTGCAGTACGCCGTAGCCCGCGGGATCGAGGTCGGGTTCTGCGATCTGCCGGCGGCGGTCTCGCTCTCTCAGGGCGCTGAGGAGCGCGATAGCGGGCCGGATGACGCGGACGCGGAAGGCACGCCGCAGGTGGTGGCGCAGCGGTCGCGACAGCGGGACCGGACCGGGGACGGCCCCGACCCGATCGCGCTGCTGGCCAAGGCCGCCGGGTACGCCGATCCGGAGGCGTGGTGGGAGGACGTCGTGGAACATCGCGGCGGCCAGTACGGCCAGAGTTCGAATGACCAGCACGACGGTGACGGCCGGAACGGAGCGCGGCGGGCGACTGGAGGGGAGCCGCTCGCGGCCTTCGCCGCCGTCGCCGAGGCCATGACCGCGGTACGCGAGCACGAAGCGACCGCGCGGCGTGACGTGCTGCGCGAAGCCCACATGCGTACGGTGCTTCGCGCGGCGCTCGCCGACGGCGCGCAGCGTGTCGCAGTGGTCTGCGGCGCCTATCACGTCCCGGCGCTCTCAGGCATCTGCGACGGACGCGAGATCACGCCGCCGACCGCCGCCGCGGACAAGAAGCTACTGGCGGGCCTGCCCAAGCAGAGTAAGGCCACCGCGACCAAGCTGACCTGGGTGCCGTGGACACACAGCCGGCTTTCCTACCACTCCGGCTACGGCGCCGGCATCGGCTCTCCGGGCTGGTATCAGCACCTTTTCGACACCGACGACCACATCGCGGAACGCTGGCTCACCTCGGTCGCGCAGCTGCTGCGCGCCGAGCGGCACCCGGTCTCCTCAGCGCACCTGATCGAAGGGGTGCGGCTCGCCGAATCCCTGGCCGCGCTGCGCGGGCGGCCGATGCCGGGGCTCGCCGAACTGACCGAGGCGACGGTCGCGGTGCTCTGCGAGGGAAGGGAGGAGCCGCTGGCGCTGATCGGCCGGGAACTGGTCGTCGGCGAGACGCTCGGCAGCGTCCCGAGCGGCGTGCCGACCGTTCCGCTCGCCGCCGACCTGGCCCGCGAGGCCAAGCGGCTGCGCGTACCGCGCACCGCCGCGCAGAAGCAATACAACCTCGACCTGCGCGGCGCCACCGACCTGGACCGCTCAAAGCTCTTCCACCGCCTCGGACTGCTCGGCATCGACTGGGCCGTCGCCGTGGGCTCGCGCGGTTCCGGCACCTTCCGCGAATCCTGGGACGTCACCTGGGAGCCGCTGTTCGAGGTGCGCTTGGTCGAGGCCGCCGTGTGGGGGACCACGGTGCTCTCCGCCGCGACCGCGAAGGTGCTCGACACCGCCGCGCAAACCGAAGCCCTCGGCTCGCTCACGGTTCTGGTGCAGCGGGCCCTGACCGCCGACCTGCCCGACGCGGTCGATCCGCTGATCGCACAGGTGCAGAATCGCGCCGCGCTCGACACCGACATCGGCGACCTGGCCACGGCCCTTCCCCCGCTTGCCAATATCCTGCGATACGGCGACGTACGCGGAACGCGCGCGGACGGCCTGCGAACGGTCGTTCACGGCATCGCGGTACGCATCGCGATCGGCCTGCCTCCCGCCTGCGTCAACGTGGACGATGATGCGGCGCGTGCGCTCGCACCCGCGCTCGGCAAGGTGCACGCCGCGATTCAGACCCTTGATGAGAATGCGATCCGCGAGCCGTGGCTACAGGCGCTGCGGCAGGTGGCTGATCTCGGCGGCTCCGGCGCCCACGGACTGCTGGTCGGCCGCGCCACCCGGCTACTGAGCGATGCGGGGATCTTCCACGCGCAGGATGTGGCCGCCCGCATGGCCAAGGCGCTCTCCCGCGGCACCGAACCCGCGGACGCGGCCGGCTGGCTTGAGGGCTTCCTCGCCGGATCAGGCCTCGTGCTCGCCCATGACAAGGCCCTGCTCCGATTGATCGACGACTGGCTCGCGGTACTTGATCCGGATCGCTTCGAACAGGTGCTTCCGTTGCTGCGCCGCACCTTTTCGACCTTCAGCGGACCCGAGCGCCGCACGATCGGCGACCGCGCCGCACACCTCGGCCAGGCGGACCGGGCGGCGCCCGACTCCCCGGCCTCCACGCTGCCGACCGGTATCGCAGCGGACTGGTTCGCGGCGGCGCTGCCGACCGTGCGACTGCTGCTGACCGGTCAGACCGTCGCCGTCGAGTCCTCCACCCCCGCCAAAAGCCCGTTGCCGACCGAGTCTCTGGAGCCTGCGCCATGACCACTGCCTCCGGCTCGGCGGCCACGGATTCGAGCGAGCTCAACCCAGAGCGCCTGCGCCGCTGGCGTCTCGTGCTCGGCGGCGAGGCCGAGGGCTCCTGCGGTTCGCTCGGCGGCCGCGACCAGCGTATGGACAACGCTCTCGACGCGCTCTACGCCGCCGCCAACCGCAAGGCCGCACCGCGCGGACGCGCCGATACCCGCGGTCAGCGCAGCGCCGGACTCCAAGCCTCCGCCCCGAACGTCGCGCGCTGGCTCGGCGACATCCGCGAGTTCTTCCCAAGCTCCGTCGTCCAGGTCATGCAGCGTGACGCGGTCGACCGGCTGAACCTTCGACAGCTGCTGCTCGAACCCGAACTGCTCAGCGCGGTGGAGCCCGACGTCCACCTCGTCGGCACCCTGCTCTCCCTCAACCGGCTGATGCCCGAGGAGACCAAGCAGACCGCACGCCAGATCGTGCGCACCGTCGTCGAAGACCTCGAACGCCAGCTTGCGCAGGGATTCCGGGCCGCAGTCACCGGGGCGCTCAACCGGGCCGCGCGCACCAATCGGCCGCAGCCGCGCGATATCGACTGGAATCGGACGATACGCGCCAACCTCAAGCACTATCAGCCCGCGTATCGCACGATCGTGCCCGAGCGGCTGGTCGGCTACGCCCGCGCGGCGAAGACGGTCAAGCGCGACGTGATCCTCGCCATCGACCAGTCCGGTTCGATGGCCGCGTCGGTCGTCTATGCCTCGCTGTTCGGCGCGGTGCTCGCCTCGATGAAGACCCTCAAGACCTCGCTGGTCGCCTTCGACACCGAAGTGGTCGATCTGACGCCGGTGCTCACCGATCCCGTCGATGTCCTGTTCGGCACGCAGCTCGGCGGCGGCACCGATATCAACAAGGCCATCGCCTACTGCCAGTCGCTGATCACCAAGCCCACCGACTCCATCTTCATCCTCATCTCAGACCTCTACGAAGGCGGCATCCGGGACGAGATGCTGCGCCGGATGGCCGAGATGACCGCGGCGGGGGTGCAGTGCATCACGTTGCTCGCGCTCTCCGACGAGGGCGCGCCCGCCTTCGACCAGCGCAATGCCGCGGCGCTCGCCGAACTCGGCGCTCCAGCGTTCGCGTGTACGCCGGACCGGTTCGGTCCGCTGATGGCCGCCGCCATCGAGCGCCGCGACCTGGCCCCGTACGCCGCCGTGGGCTGACGGTGCATGCCCCCTTCCACAGACCTCCGATGCATCGGTACTGTCCGGGGCTATGTCAACGCCACCTCAAGACCCGAGTAGCGGCGCATCGGGCAGTTGGCCCCCGCCGCAGGACGTGCCGCCCGATGCGCCGCAGTTTCAGCCTCCGGAGCCGGTGCCTCCTCAGGTCGGGCAGCCGACCGGCGGCTATCCGCAGGCCGGATATGGACCGGGTCAGCAGCCGTATGCGCAGCCCGGCTACGGGCAGCAGTCCGGGTATCCGCAACCTGGTTACCCGCAACCCGGGTATCCGCAACCTGGTTATCCCCAGCCCGGCTACGGGCAGCAGCCCGGTTACCCTCAGCCTGGGTATCCGCAGCAGGGCTACCCGTATCCGCAGCAGGGCTACCCGTACCCGCAGCAGGGCGGCCCGTATAACCCGTATGCGCCGTACGGCGGCGCGCCGGGCGGGTTCGGCCCGCCCGCACCCTTGGCTCCCTGGGGCGCCCGCGTCGGCGCGTTCCTGTTGGACGCGCTGATCCTTGTGCCGTTCTGGATCATCGCCATCATCGTCCTGTCGGCGACTTCCAGCAGCGTCACGACCGACCCGAACACGGGCGAGATCACCGGCGGCGGACCCTCCGGAGCGGGCGTCGCGGTAGCGCTGCTGTTCTACGCCGGGGCGTTCGGCTTTCAGCTCTACCAGCTCTACCGGCAGGGCACGACGGGCCAGACGATCGGCAAGAAAGTCGTCGGCATCCGCGTCATTCGCGAGGCGGACGGTCGTTTCACCGGCTTCGGCATGGCGTTCGTGCGCAATCTGGCGCACTTCGTCGACGGGATGGCGTGCTACATCGGCTTCCTATGGCCGCTGTGGGACAACAAGAAGCAGACCTTTGCCGACAAGATGTGCAGCACTGTCGTCGTACGGAGCTGATTACGCCGCCGAGGACGCGCCACACCGGCGTGTCCTCGGCGTCCTGCTGCCGTCCGGCTACCGGACACCGCTGCTGTAGACGCACATCACACGCGGCCGGTTACGGGCCATTCACCGAACCGGGATAACCTCATAAGAGCTTCCTAGGTAGGCCGGGGACGAGCAGCCGCCCCGAGCCGTCAGTCACTGA
>DASUAR010000298.1:0-3107 GCA_035763685.1 Actinocrinis sp.
TCGGCAGGAACCGCTCCCCCGAGCTCTCCCGGAGCAGCACGATCGGCAGATTGGACGGCAGTTCGACGCGAACGCCGACAACGTCGAGTTCGTTCACGATAGACACCCTAGCGCGCGCCGGGGCGCACAACCGCTCCAGGCGGTTGATTCCAAGGCCTGGCGGCCGAAACGGCCAACGGGCCTCGTTCCGGCCCTCTGCCGACCGCCCTCAGCCGAGACGGCCGGGCGCGGTGGCCATTGCTCGGGCGCGCCGTCAGCCACGCAGGAGGGCGGCGCGGACCAGGGCGGCGTGCAGGCGCACCGCGGCGGCCGCGGCCTCGGCGCTGCGGCCGGGAGCGGCGAGCAGGGTGCGCTCGCGCCGGGCCGCGTCCCGAGCGGGGCCGGGCGAGGTCGCCGAGGCGATGAGTTCCGCGACCCGGGCGGCCGACGCGGCTACCGCGCGCAGGTGCCGCGGCTCCATGCCGAACTGCGCCAGTTCCGCGGCTGCCCGCGCGACCAGCAGATCCGCTCCGCCCGCCGACCGGTTTCCGGAGAGCAGGCCGTACTCCACCAGGCCGTCCACCCAGGCCCGGTCCGTGCGCGCCGCGGCCGCAAGCTGATCGCGGTCCAGCGCCACCTCGCCCAGGTCGGGCGCGAAGAATTCGGGGTCCGGCCAGCGACGCTCGGCGCGCCGGGACGCGGCGGTCGACGGGGCCGCACCGTTCGGCGTCGTGCCAGTCGAAGTCGTGCCGTTTGTGGACGCGGTGGTCGAGCGGGCCGTGCCACTCAGAGCCGTGCCACTCAGCGTCGTACCGCGCAGAGCCGCGCCGTTCAGCTGCGCAGCATTGGCGGCGGAGGCACCGGGCACCGCGGCTCGCCTCGCAGCATCCGTCGGGGCGTTCCCGGGCACGGCACCCGGCGCCGCCTCGGCGCCGGTCAGCTCAGGACGCTGCGATGGGTGTGCGGCGCCCTTCGGCGGGACGTCGAAAAGCGCTTCCGTGGTCGGCCGCAACGCGCCCTGATGCCGGCTCGCAGTGCCCTGCGGGTCGTCCACGCCGGCCGAGCGTGCCGCCGGGACTCGGGAGGAGGCAGCGCGGCCGCTACGCGCCGTCGTGCGGCCCGCAGCGGGACCCTGTGGTCCCGGGTGGCCGCCATGGTGCGCCGCGCCGGAGGTGAGATCCCGCGCCACACCCACCGCCGCGAGCGCGTTCTCAGCCTCGGAGTGTCCGGCGGCCGGATGCGTCAGCGGGTGTTCAGCTCCGGAAAGGTCGGCGGGATCGGGACTGCCCGACCACGTCGCCCGCTCGGCGCCGGACGCCGGACGCCCGGCCTGCTCCTGGTCCGGCAGCTGCGCGGGCTCATTCGTCAGCACGAGCCTGATGAGGTCGAGGTCGGCCTCCGAATAGCGGCGGTAGCCCGAGGAACTGCGCGCCGGGATGAACTGCCCCGCGGCCTCCAGCCGCCGCAGCACGGCCGCGGTGACCCCGGGAAACTCGCCGGACAGCGCGGCCGCCGCCTCGCCGATGGTCAGCGTGCGCCGAGCCAGCCGGCCGTAGGCGGAAGAGGCGGCGTGCGCCCGCCCTCCGGTGGCGACCCGGCCCTCCGCCGCGCCGCGCGCAGTGCGCGTGCCGGCTCCACTACCGTTCGTCGACCCGCGCGTGCCCGCCATGGTGTCTCCCGGTCCTCGTGGTGCCAGATCCTGCTCAGTGCCCTCACCGCTGTCGGATCCAGTATGTCCGGCCCCTCCGACAAGATCGGAAGACGGCCGGTCGAACCGGATCCAACCCGGCCGGTCCAGCTTGCCGGGTGCTGCGGGCGTGCGTCCACGCCACGCGCCGCCGCGTTACAGCTTTGCGGGGCGCCTTTTAGCACTACCGACGATGCACCACCACCGCTGAGTTAGCGCGCGCCGGTGAGGAACACCAGCCGGTACTTACCGATCTGGACCTCGTCGCCGTCCGCGAGCAAGACCTCTTCGATCCGCTCCCGGTTGACGTAGGTGCCGTTGAGGGAGCCTACGTCGCGCACCAGGTAGCCCTGAGACGCGCGGGTGAATTCAGCGTGCCTGCGGGAGACCGTCACGTCGTCGAGGAAGATGTCGCTGTCCGGAGCGCGTCCGGCAGAGGTCACCTCGGTGTCCAGCAGGAAGCGGCTGCCCGCGTTCGGCCCGCGCTGCACCACCAGCAACGCAGTGCCCGCCGACAGGTCCTCGGTCACCCCGATCTTCGGGTCGGCAAGCTCACCGGCCGCCGGTTCCCCGGTGTCGGTCAGGTTGACGGCGCCGAGCGCGAGGGTGGAGGTCACCTCGGCAGGCCGTTCGCCGAAGCCCGCGTCCGCCGGCACCGCGCCGGGTACCAGCGGGTTGCCGCAGTTGGAGCAGAAACGGCTGCCTTCAGAGTTGGCGTGCCCGCAGCGGGCGCACAACGGCATCGATCCGACCTCCCGCCGCGGCTCCGGCGCGGCAGCTCGTGACTGGCTGGGAGCGCCGCCGGGAGCGGGAGGCGGCGACGCATCGAAACCTAGGCGTCCGTCCGGCTCCGGGTCAACCGACCCGCCGGGCGGCGCAGGGACCGGGTTGTCGCCCCGGCCGCGGCCGAACCGACCGAACAGCGCCACTGAACCCTCCCGCCGCCCTTCTTCCGACCGCCGACTACTTTTCGGCGACGGCGCGGTAACCGGCGGCGTCCAGCAAGCCGTCGAGCGCCTCAGGCCCGGATACCTCTACCTCGAACATCCAGCCTTCGCCGTAAGGGTCCGAGTTCACCAGCTCCGGGTTCGCGTCCAGGGCGCCGTTGACCGCGCTGACAGTGCCGCTGACCGGCGCATAGATGTCGCTGACCGACTTGGTGGACTCCAGTTCGCCGCACGGCTCGCCGGCCTGGATCTCGGCCCCGGCCTGCGGCAGCGTGACGAAGACGATGTCGCCGAGCGCGTCCTGCGCGAAGTCGGTGATGCCTACCCGCAGCACCGTTCCGGAGTCCGCCCTAACCCACTCGTGCTCAGCGGTGTACTTCAGGTCCTCGGGGATGTCGGCCGTGGCCACTGCGCTGCTCCGTTGCTGGTTGTGGCGCCGGACCGGTGCCCCGGCGGGTCTCGCCGGTGTGCCCCCTTGCCGCGCGTCCGTGGTT
>DASUAR010000299.1:0-17558 GCA_035763685.1 Actinocrinis sp.
GAGGACGGCGGCGTGATCGTGCGCACCGCGGCCGAGGGGGCGAGCGAGGAGGAGCTGGCCAGCGACGTCGAGCGCCTGGTCGCGCAGTGGGAGGAGATCGAGCGGCGGTCGCGCACGGCCAACGCCCCGGCGCTGCTGTACGGCGAGCCGGACCTGACCGTGCGGGTCATCCGGGACATCTTCAACGAGGACTTCAGCAAGCTGATCGTCTCCGGCGACGAGGCCTACAAGACGATCCACGAGTACCTGTCCGGGGTCGCGCCCGAGCTGGCCGAGCGGCTGCAGCACTGGACCAGCGAAACGGACGTGTTCAACGTGTACCGGGTCGACGAGCAGCTGGCCAAGGGGCTGGACCGCAAGGTCTGGCTGCCCAGCGGCGGCTCGCTGGTGATCGACCGTACCGAGGCGATGGTCGTCATCGATGTGAACACCGGCAAGTTCACCGGCCAGGGCAGCAACTCCCTGGAGGAGACGGTCACCCGCAACAATCTGGAGGCGGCCGAGGAGATCGTCCGCCAGCTGCGGCTGCGCGACCTCGGCGGCATCATCGTGATCGACTTCATCGACATGGTGCTGGAGTCGAACCGGGAGCTGGTGCTGCGCCGGCTGCTCGAATGTCTGGGCCGCGACCGTACCAAGCACCAGGTGGCCGAGGTCACCTCGCTGGGCCTGGTGCAGATGACCCGCAAGCGGGTCGGCCAGGGCCTGCTCGAGGCCTTCTCCGAGACCTGCGACCACTGCAACGGTCGCGGAATCATCGTGCACATGGACCCGGTGGAGCCGCACGGCCGCAAGACCGCGGAGCGCTCCACGGCCGTGGTCGAGCGGATCGACCGGGTGACCAGCGAGCACGCGCACAGCCACGGGCAGGCACACGACGACGACAGCGGTTCTGGCGATGCGTCAGAACAGCACGGCGGTACCGGCGAGGCGCGTCACGCGAGCAGTGCGGTAGAGAGCCGGGCCAGCAGGCGCAGGCGGCGTAAGGGCAAGCATCACGAGGGCGACGACGCGTCGGGCGCACCGGCCTGGGACTCGGATACCGAGGCTGACGCCGCTGAGCCGGGTGTGAGTTCGGCCACGGAGGCGGCCGCCGCTGAGGAGGACACGGCTCCTGTGGTGCAGGCTCCGCCGATAAACCTCAAGGCACACGCAGAGGACCCTGACGCGGCCGCGGACAGTGACGAGCTGGGCGAGGCGCTGGTTGACACCGGACGGCCGCGTAAGCGCCGTCGGGCGGCAAGCAGGCCCGCCGGCTCCCCGCAGTCGAACGCGGAAGCTTCGTAGGTTCTGGCGGCTCGCCTCGCGGCGCAGTACTCGAAGGCTTCGCCTCGCGGCGCGGCGCTTTGAGCGCTGCCGCCGCGAGGCGGGCGAAGATGCGCGTTTCTTGACCGTCGCGGCGCCTTGTGGCACCTCGCGGCGGCTCGGGAAGCGGGCTCGCGCGGCCCGGTTCGTGATCTTCAGTTTGACCGCACCGCCGCCCGGTCCGTACGCTTGGTTTTCGGCGTGTTTAGGCTCGCCCCCCGTCCCGCGGTGCCACCGCGCCGTGCCGGACCAGTCAATCGACAGTCTCAGCTTGTCGCGGCGAATTTGAATCGCACTGCGCGCAGGCGTAGGCAACCCGTAGGAGTAGCGGTGTACGCGATCGTCCGCAGCGGCGGTAGGCAGCACAAGGTCGCCGTGGGCGACGTCGTCCGGGTCGACCGGATTGTCGGCACGCCGGGCACCCCGGTGGAAATGAAGGCGCTGCTCGTCGTGGACGGTGACTCGGTCACCTCCGACGCGTGGGTGCTCGAGGGCGTCAAGGTCCACGGCGAGATCGTCGCCGAGGTCAAGGGCAAGAAGATCGACATCCTCAAGTACAAGAACAAGACCGGTTACCGGGTGCGCCAGGGCCATCGGCAGAAGTACACCGAGGTCAAGGTCACCGGCATCGACACTGGGAAGAAGTAGCTGACATGGCACACAAGAAGGGCGCCTCGTCCAGCCGCAACGGCCGGGACTCGAACGCGCAGCGGCTCGGCGTGAAGCGGTTCGGCGGCCAGAAGGTGAACGCCGGCGAGATCATCCTGCGTCAGCGCGGCACCCACTTCCACCCGGGCGAGAACGTCGGCATCGGCAAGGACGACACGCTGTTCGCGCTGACCGCGGGCGCCGTGCAGTTCGGCCGGTTCCGGGACCGCAAGGTCATCAACGTCGTGCCCGTCGACGCCTGAGCGACGTCACGCGCACAGCTCACACACAGCTTCACCAGTACGCCGGGTCGCAGTGGTCGACCCGGCGTACTGTCATGATCGGGACCTTGATCCGAGTTGGAGTAGACAGCCATGGCCACCTTCGTAGACCGCGTGGTGTTACACGTCGCGGCAGGTAAGGGCGGCCACGGCTGCGCTTCCGTGCACCGGGAGAAGTTCAAGCCGCTCGGCGGCCCGGACGGGGCGAACGGCGGCCGTGGCGGCGACGTGATCCTGGTCGTCGAACCGAACATCACCTCGCTGATCGAGTACCACTACTCGCCGCACCGCACCGCCGGGAACGGCAAGCCGGGCGCCGGCGACATGCGGCAGGGCGCGAACGGGGCCGACGTGGTCCTGCCGGTGCCGAGCGGGACCGTGGTCAAGACCGCGGACGGCGAGGTGCTGGCCGACCTGGTGGGCGCGGGCACGAGCTTCGTGCTGGCCAAGGGCGGTCCCGGCGGCCTGGGCAACGCCTCGCTGGCCACCACCAAGCGCAAGGCCCCCGGTTTCGCGCTGCTCGGCGAGCCCGGCGAGGCCGGCGAGTTCGTGTTGGAACTCAAGTCGGTCGCGGATGTCGCGCTGATCGGCTACCCGAGCGCGGGCAAGTCCTCGCTGATCGCCGCGATGTCCGCGGCCAAGCCGAAGATCGCCGACTATCCGTTCACCACGCTGGTGCCGAACCTCGGCGTGGTCACGGCGGACAACCACGTCTTCACCATGGCGGATGTGCCCGGCCTGATCCCGGGGGCGAGCCAGGGCAAGGGGCTCGGCCACGAGTTCCTGCGGCACATCGAACGCTGCGCGGTCATGGTGCACGTGCTCGACTGCGCGACCCTGGAGCCGGACCGCGACCCGCTCAGCGACCTGGACATCATCGAGGCGGAACTCGCGGCGTACGAGGCCGCGCTCAACGCCCAGGAGCAGGGCGGCGGCGGAGGGCTCGGCGCGGGGACTGGCTCGGGCGCGCTGTTCGCGGCGCTCGGCAGGCTGTCCGACCGGCCGCGCCTCGTCGTGCTCAACAAGATCGACGTGCCGGAGGCGCGCGACCTGGCGGAACTGGTGCGGCCGGACCTGGAGGCGCGCGGCCTGCGGGTGTTCGAGGTCTCCGCGGTCAGCCGGGAGGGCTTGCGCGAGCTGTCCTTCGCTCTGGCCGAGATCGTCGAGCAGGCGCGGGCGCAGCGTCCGGCGCAGGAGCCCGGCCGCCTGGTGATCCGGCCCAAGGCGGTGGACGAGGCGCCGTTCACGCTCACCTTCGAGGACGGCCACTACGTCGTGCGCGGCACGAAGCCGGAGCGCTGGGTGCGGCAGACCGACTTCTCGATCGACGAGGCGGTCGGCTACCTCGCGGACCGGCTGAACCGGCTCGGGGTCGAGCAGGCGCTGCTGGAGATGGGCGCGCACGAGGGCGACGAGGTCGTGATCGGCGACGGCGCCGACGCGGTCATCTTCGACTGGCAGCCCACGCTGTCCAGCGGCGCGGAGCACCTCGGCCCGCGCGGTTCTGACGACAGGCTGTACAGCTGACGGCTGCCGACCGTCAGCTTGCGGCACCTAGGCCGCAATGACTTGAAGCACTTTCCGCAAGAACGGAAACCGACTCCGCAAGCAGTAGACAGTCTGGCGAAAATATCTTGCAACGACTCTTGTGAAGCCGCTTGGGCGGCCCTAGTGTCACCTCGCGGCCTGGTGGTGTGTGACCGCCGTGGGCGTCATCAGGTGTTCACACTCACGAGAGAAACGAGCATTCGATGCAACGGAGCATCCGCGCAGCTCTGCCCGGATTGCCGGGCCGGTCCGAGAGACCCCCACGGCCGGACCGGCCGCGACGCACCACGACGCTCGCCGCAGCGACCGCGGCCACGGCCGGCCTCGGCGTCGTGTTCGGCGGCCCCGCGCTCGCCGCGGCCGGCTCGGCCCCGACCGCCGTGACTCGCGCCGCCATCGATCCGGCGCTGGTTGCCGGGCGCGGCGCCAGCCTCGGCGTCGTCGAGCAAGAGGCGGAGAACGCCGCGACGAACGGCACGGTCATCGGCCCGAGCACGACCGCGTACACGCTGCCGGCTGAGGCGTCCGGCCGCTCCGCGGTCAATCTGACGCCCGGTCAATACGTCGAGTTCACGCTCCCCGGCGCGGCGAACGCGATCACCGTGCGGTACAGCATCCCCGACGCCGCGACCGGCGGCGGGATAACCGCCCCGCTCGCCGTCACCGTCAACGGCCGCGAACACCGCACCATGACTCTCACGTCGCAGTATGCGTGGCTGTACAACGAGTACTCGTTCAGCAACGACCCGAATGCCGGTCCGCTGCACCCTGACTGGTGGACCACCGAGTGCTCCTGCATACCGGATCAGACCACGCCGACGCCCGTGTTCCCGAGCCCGTTCCGGCCGAACCACTTCTACGACGAGCAGCGGCTCCTGCTCGGCCGGACCTACGCCGCGGGCTCGAAGATCCGGCTGACCGTCCCGGCCGGCAGCGACGCCGCGACCACGACCATCGACCTGATGGACTCGCAACTGATCGCCGCGCCCAAGGTCGACCCGATCGCGGCGAACGTGCTGTTCTTCGGCGCGGACCCGACCGGCCGGCGGGACTCGGCCGGCGCGTTCGACCGAGCCATCGCCTTCGCGCAGCAGACGCACCTGAAGGTCTACGTCCCGCCGGGCACCTTCCAGGTCAACCGGCACATCATCGTCGACAACGTCACCATCGAGGGCGCCGGAAGCTGGTACTCGATCATCAAGGGCCACCAGGTCACCCTCAGCAGCCCGGCGCCGGACGGCTCGATCCACACCGGCGTCGGCTTCTACGGAAAGGACGCGTCGGCCGGAGGCAGCCACAACGTGCACCGGTCCGGCTTCGCGATCGAGGGCGACGTGCGCGAGCGCATCGACACGGACCAGGTCAACGGCGTCGGCGGCGCGCTGAGCGACTCGACCATCGACGGGCTCTACATCCACCACACCAAGGTGGGCATGTGGTTCGACGGCCCGATGGACAACCTCAAGATCACGGACAATGTGATCGCCGATCAGATCGCCGACGGCGTCAACTTCCACACCGGCGTGACGAACTCGCTGGTGCGGAACAACTCCATCCGCAACACCGGCGACGACGGCCTGGCGATGTGGTCGCAGACCACGGCCGACTCGAACGACACCTTCGACCACAACACCGTGCAGACCCCGGTGCTCGCCAACGGCATCGCGATCTACGGCGGCAGCGACAACACGGTGTCGAACAACCTGGTCGCCGACCCGATCCGGGAAGGCAGCGGCCTGCAGATCGGCAGCCGCTTCGACGCGGTGCCGTTCACCGGCCATCTGTGGATCACCGACAACACCACGGTGCGCGCCGGAACCTACGAGCTGAACTGGAACATCGGGCTCGGCGCGATCTGGATCTACGCGCTGCAGAGCAGCATCACCGCGGACGTCGAGGTGACCGGGGACAACTTCCTGGACAACACCTACAACGCGATCATGCTGGTCGCCGACTTCCCGGTGAAGGACCTGTATTCGATCTCGAACGTCCACTTCTCGGACGTCAAGGTGGACGGAACCGGGACCTCGGTGCTCAGCGCGCGGGCAGCCGGATCGGCGACCTTCCAGAACGTGGTGGCCCGCAATGTCGGCGCGGTCGGCGTCAACAACTGCGGATCGTTCCACTTCACGCCCGCGGGCTCGGAGTTCACCGTGACCGACCTCGGCGGCGACAGCGGCGGCGGGACCACCGGTCCATGGCTGGCGCCCTGGGAGCTGCCGAACACGATCACCTGCGCCGACCGCCCGCCGGTCGTTCCCCCGCCACCGCCCTCCCCCTGGTCGTGACGCTGGTAGCTGAACGCAGCGGTAGCTGAGTCGCTGAACCGAACCGAGCCGAACCGAACAGGACCGGCCGGGGGCGTGACTTCCCCGGCCGGTCCCACGCGCTGGAACACACAGGCCGCCGCGGGGCCGCTGATCGTATCCTGAGCCGGTGAGCGACGGCGGGCAGAGGACCACGCGCGAGGCGGTCATCGCCGCGCGGCGGATCGTGGTGAAGGTGGGCTCCTCCTCGCTGACCACGGCGACCGGGGGTCTGGACGGCAGCCGGGTGGACGCGCTCGTGGACGCGCTGCACGAGTCGGCCCTCTCGAAGCCCGGCGGCGCGGAAGTGGTCCTCGTCTCCTCGGGCGCCATCGCGGCCGGGCTCGCCCCGCTGAGCCTGCGGAAGCGGCCGCGCGAACTGGCCTTGCAACAGGCGGCCGCGAGCGTCGGACAGGGCCTGCTGATCGCCCGGTACACGCAGTCCTTCGCGCGCCACGGGCACGGCGTCGGACAGGTATTGCTCACCGCCGACGACGTAACGCGGCGCTCGCACTACCGCAACGCACTCCAGACGCTCAGCCGATTGCTAGAGCTCGGTTTCATCCCGATCGTCAACGAGAACGACACGGTCGCCACCCAGGAGATCCGGTTCGGCGACAACGACCGGCTGGCCGCCCTCGTCGCGCACCTGGTCAACGCGGATCTTCTGGTCCTGCTTTCGGACGTCGACGCGCTCTACGACGGTGATCCGCGCAAGCCCGGCACCCGCCCGATCAGCGACGTGCGCGGGCCCGAGGACCTGGCCGGCGTGTCGATCGGCGCCCCGGGGCGCGCCGGAGTCGGCACCGGCGGCATGGTCACGAAGGTCGAGGCGGCGCGGATCGCCACCGAGGCAGGCATCCCGGTGGTGCTCACCACGGCCGCATACGCCGGGCGTGCGCTCGCGGGAGACGCGGTGGGCACCCTGTTCCACCGCACCGGGAAACGGTCCGCAGCGCGCCTGCTGTGGCTCGCGCACGCGACGGCGCCGCGCGGCGCTCTGAAGCTGGACGAGGGCGCGGTTGACGCTGTGGTACGCCGCCGCCTCTCCCTGCTGCCTGCCGGGATCACCGGTGTGTCCGGAACCTTCGTCGCGGGCGACCCGGTCGACCTGGTCGACCCGTCCGGCCGAGCGGTGGCGCGTGGCCTGGTGAACTACGACGCGGTGGAGTTGCCGTCGCTGCTGGGCCGCTCCACCCGCGACCTGGCCGCCGCGCTGGGCCCGCAATATGAGCGCGAGGTCGTGCACCGAGACGATCTCGCGGTGCTGTGAGGGCCGCGGAGAGACCCGCGGAGTCTCACAGCCTGAAATAGCGTGCTCCCGTCCGCGATCCGGGTCGTAACCTGGAGCCATGGTGGACGAGTCGAGCGAGTCGGACGTTATCCGGACAGCGCGCAGGGCCCGCGAGGCGGCCGCGGATCTGGCGGTGCGCACGCGCGCCGAGAAGGACCGGGCGCTGCACGCCATCGCGGACGCTCTTCTCGCCGAAACACCGCGCATCGTCGCCGCGAACGCCGAGGACACGGATCGGGCCCGCGCGGCGGGCGTCAGCGCCGGAATCGTGGACCGGCTCACCCTCACCGCGGACCGGATCGCCGCCATCGCCGAGGCGCTGCGGAAGATCACCACACTCGCCGATCCGGTCGGCGAGGTGGTGCGCGGCTCGAACCTGCCGAACGGGCTGGAGCTGCGTCAGGTACGCGTGCCGCTCGGCGTCGTCGGGATCATCTACGAGGCGCGGCCGAACGTGACCGTCGACGCGGCGGGCCTGTGCCTCAAGTCGGGCAACGCGGTGCTGCTGCGCGGTTCCTCCTCCGCTCGCGCGTCCAACACGGCGCTGGTCGAGACGATGCGTGAGGCGCTGGCCGAATGCGGTCTGCCGCGCGACGCGATCCAGCTGGTGCCTGGTGAAACACACGACTCCGTCAAGGAGCTGATGCAGGCGCGCGGCCTGGTTGACGTGCTCATCCCGCGCGGTGGCGCATCGCTGATCAGCTCGGTGGTCAGCGGCTCGACAGTCCCGGTCATCGAGACCGGAGTCGGCAACTGCCACGTGTACGTGGACGCGGACGCTGACCTGGACCTCGCGGTCGAGGTGCTGATCGACTCCAAGGCGCAGCGTTACAGCGTGTGCAACGCCGCCGAGACGGTGCTCGTGCATCAAGACGTCGCCGAGGCGTTCGTACCGCGCGCACTCGCTGCTCTCAAGGACGCCGGAGTTACCGTGCACGGCGATGAACGGACCGCGGCGTACGCAGCCGCCGCAGGCAACGCACCGGACGTCGTACCGGCCACCGAAGAGGACTTCTACACCGAGTACCTCTCGCTGGACATCGCGGCGGCCGTAGTGGACTCACTGGACGCAGCGGTCGCGCACATCCGCAAGTACTCCTCCAACCACACCGAGGCGATCATCACCCGCTCGCAGACAGCGGCCCGCGCCTTCACCGCGCGGGTCGATTCGGCAGCGGTGATCGTGAACGCCTCGACCCGGTTCACCGACGGCGGCGAGTTCGGCTTCGGCGCGGAGATCGGCATCTCGAACCAGAAGCTGCACGCGCGCGGCCCGATGGGGCTGCCCGAGCTGACCTCCACGAAGTACATCGTGATCGGCGACGGCCAGACCAAGGCCAGGCACTCGAACACCTGACGGGTCGAAAGCCGCGGCGCAGTCGCCGCCAGCGAAAGTTTCAGGCTGCCGACCAGCCGGTGGATGATCGCCAACCGGCGACGCGGCCGCTGCGGCGCACTTTCGTCGCAGTTCGCTGCCGCACCCCCTACTGATCACGCAACATTTCCGTTACTTTTCCCCAATGACCGAGCGCTTTCCCGAGCAGCGCAACAGCTCCGCGCAGCGCCGCGCAGACGCGAACCAGGTCCCCGCGCGCGCCTTGGACGGCGCAGCGTCGCTTGACGACGCGCCGCTCGTCTTCGACGAGTCCTTCGTCGCCGCGGCGCCGGCACACGAACCCTCGGCGCAAGCCCGCGCCGTGCTGGCCAGGCGGCGCGCGGAGCTGTCCGCAGATCCTTCCGCCACGCGGCGATCCTTCGATCAGCCGGAGCGTCGCTGGGCCGTGCGCCCGGCCCACCATCTCTCCGCAGTTCGACTGCCGGCCGTGGCGATCACCACGTGTGTCTTGGCTACGACGGCGGTGTTACTCATCCTGCTGCGGTAAGGGCTCGCCGAACGCACGCGCGATCTCCTCACGAGAAGTCGGGCGCGCCCATTCGCGCGGCATCGGCTGACTGGTCGTCCGGCTGGAGCTGGGATTCGCGCTCGGCGTCGATCTGCGCGGTGTAGTGCGCGATCTCGCGCTCCAGGCGTTCGTCGTCCCAGCCCAGGGTCGCGGCCATGAGTTCCGCCGCCGGCCTGGCCGAGCCGACGCCGCGGTCGAAGGTCTCGAAGCTGATTCGGGTCCGCCGCGCGAGCACGTCCTCAAGGTGGTTCGCGCCCTCATGCGACGCCGCGTAGACGATCTCGGCCCGTAGATAGTCGTCGGCGCCCTCCAGCGGCTGGCCGAGCGCTCGGTCCTTCTCGACCAGCGCGATGACCTCTTCGGCCAGCGAACCGTAGCGATGCAGCAGGTGCTCGATCCGTGCGACGTGCAGACCACTGGCCGCGGCGATGCGGGTACGGGCGTTCCACAGCGCCGGGTAGCCGTCCGCGCCGAGCAGCGCCACGGTATCGGTGCACGAGGCCGGGCCGCGCCGGTCGAGTCCGTGCAGTGCTGCGTCCACGGCATCGGCGGCCATGACGCGGTAGGTCGTGTACTTGCCTCCCGCGACGACCACCAGGCCGGGTGCCGCGTGCGCGACGATGTGTTCGCGAGACAGCTTCGAAGTCTCATCCGACTCTCCGGAGAGCAGCGGCCGCAGACCCGCGTATACGCCCTCGACATCTTCGCGCGTCAGCTCGGTCCGCAGCACCTTGTTGACGTGACTCAGTACGTAGTCGATGTCTGTCGCGCTCGCCGCCGGGTGTGCCTTGTCCAGGTTCCAGGAGGTGTCGGTGGTGCCGATGATCCAGTGCCGCCCCCACGGAATGACGAACAGGACCGACTTCTCTGTGCGCAGGATGATGCCTGATGCAGACTGGATGCGGTCCTTGGGCACGACGAGATGCACGCCCTTTGACGCGGTGACGTGGAATTTGCCGCGCTCACCGACCATCGCCTGCGTCTCGTCGGTCCATACGCCGGTGGCGTTGACCACCTGGGCGGCCTTGATCTCGAACTGCTCGCCGCTCTCCTCATCTCGCACCACGGCTCCGGTAACGCGCTCCCCCTCGCGCAGGAAGCCGACGACGCGGGTGCGGTTCGCGACATGCGCACCGAACGAGGCCGCCGAGCGCACCAGAGTGGTGACGAAGCGGGCGTCGTCCACCTGCGCGTCGTAGTACTGGATCGCACCCACGAGCGCGTCCTTCTTCAGCGAGGGCGCGATGCGTAGCGCGTGACGGCGCGTCAGGTGCCGATGCGGGGGCAGGCCGCGACCGTGTCCGGACGAGTAGCTCATCGCGTCGTAGAGCGCGACTCCGGACCCCGCGTACAGGCGCTCCCAGGCTCGTCCGGTGAGCGGATAGAGGAACGGCACCGGACGCACGAGGTGCGGCGCGAGGCGTTCGATGAGCAGGCCCCGCTCCTTGAGCGCTTCGCGGACGAGCGCGAAGTCCAGCATCTCCAGGTACCGCAGGCCGCCGTGGATGAGCTTGGAGGACCGGCTTGAGGTCCCCGAAGCCCAGTCCCGTGCTTCCACCATGCCGACCGAAAGGCCGCGCGTTACCGCGTCCAGGGCGGTGCCGGCGCCGACCACGCCGCCGCCGACCACCAACACGTCCAATTCGGTGGCGGCGAGCGCGGCCAATGCGGCCCGCCGCTCCTCGGGTCCGAGCTTCACACTGCGCATACCCCTACGATGCCGGTCGCCACCGACTTGGCGCTATGCGAGTTACGCCACGGGAAGGGTGAACTCTAGGCGATCACTAGGTGGCGGCCGAGATCACCGCTGCGCGTTCCTGAACCGGAAACGCGCCTAAGACACCGTCAGCTCGACCCGCTGGAACTCCTTGAGGTCGGAGTATCCGGTCGTGGCCATCGCCCGCCGCAGCGCGCCGAAGAGGTTCATGGTGCCGTCCGCGGTGTTCGACGGACCGACCAGGATCTCCTCGATCGTGCCGACGGTGCCGAGGTGGGTGCGCATGCCGCGCGGCACCGAGGCGTGCCAGGCCTCCGCGCCCCAGTGGAACCCGTGCCCGGGAGCCTCGACCGCGCGAGCCAGCGGTGAACCGATCATCACACCGTCCGCGCCGCAGGCGATCGCCTTCGCGATCTCGCCGCTGCCGCCCATCGCGCCGTCCGCGATCACGTGTACGTACCGGCCGCCGGACTCGTCCATGTAGTCCCGCCGGGCCGCCGCCACATCGCTGATCGCGGTAGCCATCGGCACTGCGATGCCGAGCACGTTCTTGGTCGTGTGCGAGGAACCGCCGCCGAACCCGACCAGCACGCCTGCCGCGCCCGAGCGCATCAGGTGCAGCGCCGCCTTGTACGTGGCGACGCCGCCGGCGACGACCGGCACGTCGAGGTCGTAGACGAACTGCTTGAGGTTGAGCGGCTCGCTGTCGTGCGACACGTGCTCGGCGGACAACGTCGTGCCGCGGATGACGAAGAGATCCACGCCCGCGTTGACCACGGTCTTGTAGAGCTGCGCGGTGCGTTGCGGCGACAACGCCCCCGCGGCGACCACGCCCGCGTCCCGGATCTGCTTGATCCGCGCGACGATCAGCTCCTCCTTGACCGGCGCCGTGTAGATCTCGCGCAGCCGCTTCACGACCCGCTCGGCGGGCAACTCGGCGATCTCGGCGAGCAGTGGCTCCGGGTCGGCGTAGCGGGTCCACAGCCCTTCGAGGTCGAGCACGCCCACGCCGCCGAGCCGGCCGATCGCTATGGCCGACGCCGGGGAGACCACCGAGTCCATCGGCGCGGCCAGGAACGGCAGCCGCAGCTGGTAGGCGTCGATCTGCCAGTCGATCGAGACGTCCTTGGGGTCGCGGGTACGCCGCGAGGGGACCAGGGCGATGTCGTCGAAACCGTACGCCTGCCGGGCGCGCTTCGAGCGGCCGATCTCGACCTCGGACACGATGGGGCTCCCTCTCCGGGCGCTGGAGTACTTTTAGGCGCCGCAGACGTTCGCGGCGCTACCGACTCTAGCGCGAGTGGTAGTTCGGGGCCTCGACGGTCATCTGGATGTCGTGCGGGTGGCTTTCCTTGAGCCCGGCCGAGGTGATCCGCACCAGCTGAGCCTCCTGCAGGTCGGCGATGGTGCGGGAACCGGTGTAGAACATCGCCTGCTTGACGCCGCCGACGAGTTGGTGCGCCACCGCAGAGAGCGGGCCTCGATACGGTACCTGGCCCTCGATGCCCTCGGGGATGAGCTTGTCGTCGGACGATACGTCCTGCTGTGCGTAACGGTCGCGCGAGTACGCCCTACCCTCCGCCTTGCCGCGCGAGGACATGGCGCCGAGCGAACCCATGCCGCGGTACGACTTGTACTGCTTGCCGTTGATGAAGATCAGGTCGCCCGGGGATTCTTCACAGCCGGCCAGCAGCGAGCCGAGCATCACCGTGTCCGCGCCGGCCGCGATGGCCTTCGCGATGTCGCCGGAGTACTGGAGGCCACCGTCGCCGACCACCGGGACGCCGGCCGGCTTGGCCGCCCGCGCCACCTCGTAGATCGCGGTTACTTGCGGCATGCCGACACCCGCGACCACCCGGGTGGTGCAGATCGAGCCCGGTCCAACGCCGACCTTCACCGCGTCGACCCCGGCGTCGATGAGCGCCTGCGCGCCGGCGGCCGTCACCACGTTGCCGCCGATGACGTCGATGTGGCTGTTCGCCTTGATCTTGGAGACCGTGTCGCACAGCGCCTTGGAATGCCCGTGCGCGACGTCCACGACGACGAAGTCCACGCCGGCTTCGGCCAACAGCATCGCGCGCCGGTACGCGTCGTCTCCGACGCCGACTGCCGCGCCGACGACCAGGCGGCCTTCCTTGTCCTTGGTGGCGTGCGGGTACTGCTCAGTCTTCGTGAAGTCCTTGACCGTGATCAGGCCGTGCAGCTTGCCGGCGGCGTCGACCAGCGGCAGCTTCTCGATCTTGTGCGCGCCCATCAGCTTCATCGCCTCGGCGCCCGTGATGCCGACGTGGCCGGTCACCAGCGGAGCCTTCGTCATCACATCGTGCACGAGCCGGGAATGGTCAGTCTCGAACCGCAGGTCCCGGTTGGTCACTATGCCGATGAGCAGCCCGGCGCCGTCTACTACGGGCAGTCCGCTGATGCGGTACTTCGCACAGAGCGCGTCAACCTCGGCGAGCGTGGCGTCCGGGCCGACCGTCACCGGCTGGGTGATCATGCCGGACTCGGAGCGCTTGACCAGATCGACCTGCGCCGCCTGATCCTCGGCCGGAAGGTTGCGGTGCAGCACCCCGGCGCCGCCCTGGCGCGCCATCGCGATCGCCATCCGCGCCTCGGTCACCGTGTCCATCGCGCTGGAGACCAGCGGGATGCGCAGCCGGTGCTTGCGGGTGATCCTGGTGGCCGTGTCCGCCTCGCTCGGCATCAGCTCCGAGTGGGCCGGCAGGAGCAGCACGTCATCGAAGGTCAGGCCCGGCGGGGAAAACTTCGGTGTCTCCGTCATGAGTGATGCCCTCACGGCTCGTCGCTGCCCTCGTCGTAGGGAAACTGTGAAGCAGCAGGTAACGGGTGGGATGAGTCCATCCTAGCCAACACGCTCGCCGCGCCAGCGCTTCCGGCTCACGGCGTGGCATCGCTCACCTCGCACGGCGGCGCGGCCTGCCACGACAGGGCAAACCCGGACCAGGACAACCGAAGAAAACGGAGAAGCGTCACAGGACTGGCTAAGCACGTGTGAGTACCTGCATGTACTGGACGCAAGGGAGCTTCTGGTGAGACTCAAGGCTTTCGCGGTTGCCGTTGGAACTGTTGCGCTGATGGGTGCCGGCGCGGGTGTGGCCGCGGCGTCCCCGGCGTCCCCCGCTTCCCCGGCGGGGGCGGCGTCCTGGCGGCCGGGGTCGCTCGGCTCCGCCGGGGAGACCACCGCGGTCACCGGAGTGCGCGCGGGCGGGATAACGACGGAGTTCGCGTTCGTATACGACTACTCGCAGCACTGGATGTTCGTCAGGGTCAACGGCGGGACCTGGAAGCTGGGGAAGGGCCCCGGCCTGGCGAAGGGCGAGATGGTCGTCGGCGCGACGGCGCTCTCGGCGAGCCGCCTGTTTGTCTTCACCAATCTTGCCGACCACACCTCGCGGGTCCTGGCCGACAACGGGGGCACGTGGACCCTCGTCGTGAAGTTCCGCTCGCCGATCGGCTCCATGAGCGTCCTGTCGCCCGTCAACATCTGGGTGTTCGGCTCGCCCCGCCATTACACGACCGGGGGGATCGGCGTGTGGCGCTACAACGGAACGTCCTGGCGGGTCGTCCTGGCCAACGGGAACAGCGGCGCCGCGGTGTCGGCGACAAGCGCGTGGGCGCATACGGGCACCGTCGTGGACCACCTGGCCGGCGGCAAGTGGACCAGGCACAGCCTCGCCTCGCTGATTCCCCCGAGCGGTTCCGGCGTCCGGTCGCTGATCGGGGTCTACCCGACCTCCGCCACGACCGCGTACGCGGTCGGCTCCGGCGGCGCCGACGGGCCGATCGTCGTTCTCCAGTACGACGGGCACCGCTGGACGAGGGCGGCCACCTACCCGAGCGGCATCGTCCCGTTCGCGACCGACGTCGCCTCCGACGGCAAGGGCGGCCTGCTCATGGGCGGAACGACAGCCGCCGGGGGCAACGGGATGCTGCTGCATTACGTCAAGGGCAGCGGGAAGATCGTCGCAGAATCGGTGACCGGCATGACCAACGTGCCGCGCAGCGGCTTCCTGTCCGTGGCGAAGGTGCCAGGCACGGCGGTGAACATCCTCGGCGGCCAGGTCCCCGCCCAGGGCACGCTCACCGGGTCCAAGCCCACGGTCTACACCTCCAACTGACTCCGGACGTGGCGGCACGTCGCTGGCGTGCCCGCCACGGCCTACACCCAGGGCTTAAGCGGCGGGTTCGCGAGTGCAGGCGAGGAAACATGTACTGGCTTTGAGGCAAAATCCCGCCCGATTTGGCGCAATTTGTTCCCCCAAACTCAGTACATGTCTGCGGAGTTCAGCCGCGCGCCTTCGGGACCCCGGTCTTGGGTCACGACGAGCGCGCGGGGACACCTCCCGCTCCCGCGTCCACCGCTCATGCGCTCAAAACGCAGCGCATCCGCCGGGATTGCCATGCCTTGCGGGAATCGCGGGCGATCGAGAGTCAGCCGAACCCGTTCGGGATCATGAAGGTTTTGACGGGTTTGGCGGTTGCGCAGCTACCTTGTCTGGTGCCGGAAAACACGGACGCGGGGCGCACGACGGATCGCGCGCCCCGCGTTCGGGGTAAAGCAGCCGGGAAACTAGTGGCTGTGGCCGTGGCCGTGGCCGTCCGCGGCCGGCGCCTCTTCGGCCGGCTTCTCGACGACCAGGGTCTCGGTCGTCAGGAGCATGCCGGCGATGGAGGCGGCGTTCTGCACGGCGGAGCGGGTCACCTTGACCGGGTCGATGACGCCCTGCGCCATCAGGTCGCCGTACTCGCCGGTGGCCGCGTTGTAGCCGTGGCCCACGGGCAGGTCGGTGATCTTGGCCACGATGACCGAGCCCTCCTGGCCCGCGTTGAGCGCGATCCAGCGGGCCGGCTCCGACAGTGCCTTCTTGACCACGGTCACGCCGGTGGCGACGTCCCCGGTCTTGCCGAGGTCGTCAAGGCCGGCCGCCACGTGCACCAGCGCGGAACCGCCGCCGGGGATGATGCCCTCCTCGATCGCGGCGCGCGTCGCGGAGATGGCGTCCTCGAGACGGTGCTTCTTCTCCTTGAGCTCGACCTCGGTGGCCGCGCCGGCGCGCAGCACGCACACGCCGCCGGACAGCTTGGCCAGGCGCTCCTGGAGCTTCTCGCGGTCCCAGTCGGAGTCGGTCGCGTCGATCTCGGTCTTGATCTGGCGGATCCGCTCCTGAATGGCCACCGAGTCGCCCGCGCCGTCCACGATCGTGGTGTTGTCCTTGGTGACCACGATGCGGCGGGCGGAGCCCAGCGCGTCGAGGCCGACGGACTCCAGCTTGATGCCGAGGTCCTCGGACACCAGCGTCGCGCCGGTGAGGGTCGCGATGTCGGCGAGCATGGCCTTGCGGCGGTCACCGAAGCCCGGCGCCTTCACCGCGGCGATGTTCAGCAGGCCGCGGATCTTGTTGACGACGATGGTGGCGAGCGCCTCGCCCTCGACGTCCTCGGCGATGACGAGCAGCGGCTTCTTGGTCTGCGCGACCTTCTCGAGCAGCGGCAGGAAGTCCGCCATCGAGGAGATCTTGGCCTGGTTCACCAGGACGTAGGCGTCCTCGAGAACGGCCTCGAGCCGGTCCTGGTCGGTGATGAAGTACTGCGAGATGTAGCCCTTGTCGAACTGGAGGCCCTCAGTGAACTCCAGCTCGAGGCCCATCGTCGGCGACTCCTCGACGGTGACCACACCGTCCTTGCCGACCTTGTCGAACGCCTCGGCGATCAGCTCGCCGATCTTGGCGTCCTGCGCGGAGATGGTCGCGACGTGCGCGATCTCCTTCTGCTCTGTCACCTCGCGGGCCGCCTTGAGCAGCCGCTCCGATACCTCGGCCGCGGCCGCGTCGATGCCGCGCTTGAGGTCCATCGGGTTCGCGCCGGCGGCCACCGAACGGAGGCCGAGGTGCACCATCGCCTGGGCGAGCACCGTCGCGGTGGTGGTCCCGTCGCCGGCGATGTCGTTGGTCTTGGTGGCGACTTCCTTGGCGAGCTGGGCGCCGAGGTTCTCGTACGGGTTCTCGAGCTCGATCTCCTTGGCGACGGTCACGCCGTCGTTGGTGATCGTGGGAGCGCCCCACTTCTTGTCGATGACGACATTGCGGCCGCGCGGGCCGAGCGTCACCTTCACTGCGTCGGCGAGCCGGTCCACACCACGCTCAAGGTGGCGGCGGGCGTCCTCGTCGAACTCCAGGATCTTGGGCATTGACTTACCTCAACCTACGGTTGGATTCAGGTATCGGACGCCGACGGGCCCCCGGCCGCTTGTGGGCAGCCGAAGGCCCGCACGGCGATTGCTACTTCTCGATGACCGCGAGCACGTCGCGGGCGGAGAGCACGAGGTACTCCTGGCCCGAGTACTTGACCTCGGTGCCGCCGTACTTGCTGTACAGCACCACGTCGCCGACCTGGACGTCGACGGGGATGCGCTTGCCGGACTCGTCGAAACGGCCCGGACCAACCGCGAGGACCTTGCCCTCCTGGGGCTTCTCCTTCGCGGTGTCCGGGATGACAAGCCCGGACGCGGTGACCTGCTCGGCCTCGAGCGGCTCG
>DASUAR010000300.1:0-7021 GCA_035763685.1 Actinocrinis sp.
TACGAGAGGACCGGGATGGACGGACCTCTGGTGTGCCAGTTGTCCCGCCAGGGGCACGGCTGGTTGGCTACGTCCGGGAGGGATAACCGCTGAAAGCATCTAAGCGGGAAGCCGGCTTCCAGATGAGGTCTCCCACCAACACCGATTGGGTAAGGCCCCCCACAGACCATGGGGTTGATAGGCCCGGCATGCACGCCCGGCAACGGGCTCAGTGGACGGGTACTAATAGGCCGAGGACTTACCCCAACACCCCGAGCAACAAGCACTCCACAGACACACAACACACCGAAAACACGCATCCACTACCCGGTTCACAGGCCCCCAACCACACCCCCCGCCCGCCCACACCACGGCAGGGCAACGGGGACCGTGGGGACCAACACTGTTGCGGCGGCCATGGCGGCGGGGAAACGCCCGGACCCATTCCGAACCCGGAAGCTAAGCCCGCCAGCGCCGAGGGTACTGCCGGGGAGACCCAGCGGGAGAGCAGGACACCGCCGCACAACTCTTAACCCCGGGTCTTGTCCAGCACAACCGGACAAGACCCGGGGCTTTTTCATGCCAGGCCCCGTTCGACTCACCTCGAACGGGGCCCAGCTGCGTTCTGCTCGTGCCCCCATCCGCACATGGCCCACCCGAACCCGCTCCGGCCGGTTCATGCAGGCGTAACGCACCCGCGCGATACTGTGTGACTGAGCTGTGGATCAGATCCTCACACCGTGCGCGGCACGGCCAAAGCGGGAGCGTGGAGCATGGAACGGCAACAGGAGTTCGTCCTCAGGACGCTTGAGGAGCGGGACATCCGGTTCGTCCGTCTCTGGTTCACGGACGTCCTCGGCTTCCTGAAGTCCGTCGCAGTCGCGCCGGCCGAGCTGGAACAGGCCTTCGCCGAGGGCATCGGGTTCGACGGATCCGCCATCGAAGGCTTCGCGCGGGTCCACGAATCCGACATGCTCGTCAAGCCGGATCCCTCCACCTTCCAGATCCTGCCCTGGCGCGCGGAGGCCCCGGGGACCGGCCGCATGTACTGCGACATCCTGACGCCTGACGGCACGCCCTCGTACGCGGACCCCCGGTACGTGCTCAAGCGCGCGCTCGCCAAGGCCGCGGAGAAGGGCTTCACCTTCTACACGCACCCCGAGATCGAGTTCTTCCTGTTCAAGGACCAGCCGGAACGTGGCGTCGAACCCACGCCGGTGGACTCGTCCGGGTACTTCGACCTGACGCCGCATGGAGTCGGGCACGACTTCCGCCGGCAGGCGATCACCCACCTGGAGTCCATGGGCATCTCGGTGGAGTTCAGCCACCACGAGGCCGCGCCGGGTCAGCAGGAGATCGATCTGCGGTACGCCGACGCGCTGACGACCGCCGACAACATCATGACTTTCCGGCTGGTGGTGAAGGAGGTCGCGCTTGAACAGGGCGTGTATGCGTCCTTCATGCCGAAGCCGCTGAACGACCACCCCGGCTCCGGCATGCACACGCATCTCTCCCTCTTCGAGGGTGACCGCAACGCCTTCAACGAGCCGGGCGCCGAGTACCAGCTTTCGAAGACCGGGCGCTCGTTCATCGCGGGCCTGCTGCGGCACGCCGGCGAGATCACCGCGGTGACCAACCAGTGGGTGAACTCGTACAAGCGGCTGTCCGGAGGCGGCGAAGCACCCGCGTACATCAGCTGGGGACACAACAACCGGTCCGCTCTCGTGCGGGTGCCGATGTACAAGCCCGGCAAGAGCCAGTCGACGCGTGTAGAGATCCGTTCGCTGGACAGCGCTTGCAACCCGTATCTCGCGTATGCGGTGCTGCTCGCTGCTGGGATGAAGGGCATCGAGGAAGGCTACGAGCTGCCGCCTGGCGCCGATGACGACGTGTGGACGCTTACCCGTGCCGAGCGGCGTGCGCTGGGCATCGAGCCGCTGCCCGCGTCGCTGCATGAGGCGATCGCGGTTATGGAGCACAGCGAACTGGTCGCGGAGACCCTCGGTGAGCACGTGTTCGACTTCTTCCTGCGCAACAAGCGTGCGGAGTGGGAGGAGTACCAGCGTCAGGTCACGCCGTTCGAGCTGACGAGGTATCTGCCGGTGCTGTGAGCGGCTGACGGGCTGATCTCCGTCTTCTATCCGTCTTCGTGCCCTGTTATCACGAGCCGGTAACGGCTGGTTATGCCGCGAGCTTCCCTGAAGTTCACCTGCGCGCCACTTCGGTGTGAACGTCAGGTCCGCACACCAGAGCAAGCTCTTACTCCGCACATCCTGAGAAGCCGACCAGCTCGGCTCCATGCGGAGGGGAAGACGTGGCAAGACTTCCACGCACCATCAAGCAGGCCGGCCGTCGCCCGGTGGCCGTCGCGGGTACCGCCGCGGCCGCCGCGCTCGGCCTGACATTCGCGCTCGCCCAGCCGAGCTGGGGCAGCGGGGGCGCGACGGATGCGGCGCAGCCGAAGGCCGGCGGCAACGTGCTTCTCGGCGACTGGAGCTCCGGCTCCTCGACCGCGACGCCGATCAAGCATCTGGTGGTGATCTTCGACGAGAACGTCTCGTTCGACCACTACTTCGGCACCTACCCGAACGCGGCCAACACGGACGGGACCAAGTTCACCGCCAAGAAGAACACCCCGGCGGTCGACGGCTTGACCACGTCGCTGCGCACGGCCAACCCGAACGGGGTGAACCCCACGCGGCTCACCCCGGCGCAGGCGCTCACCTGCGACCAGGGCCACGGCTACGACGCCGAGCAGAAGGCGTACGACAACGGCTTGGTCGACAAGTTCCCGCAGTTCACCCAGACGGAGAGCTGTTCCGCACCGGACCTGGGCGTGCCCGGTCTGGTGATGGACTACTACGACGGCAACACGGTGACTGCGCTGTGGAACTACGCGCAGAACTACGCCATGAGCGACAACTCGTACGGCACGGTCTACGGCCCCTCGACGCCTGGCGCGATCAACCTGGTCTCGGGTCAGACCCACGGCGGATACGCGGTCAACGCGGCCGGTCAGAAGGTCACCGACGCAAGTGTCGTGGCGTCGGCCGACGCCAACGGGATCGGCACCGACGTGCGTGACAGCGACCCCGCGTTCGACGACTGCTCGAACACGAGCGACCACCTGGCGATGACCGGCAAGAACGTGGGCGACCTGCTCAATGCCAAGGGCGTCAGCTGGGGCTGGTTCCAGGGCGGCTTCGGCGCGACCACGCCGGCCACCGCGACGAGCAAGGCGGTCTGCGCTCAGTCGCACAAGAACGTGGGTGGCGCGACCGAGGCTGACTACAGCCCGCACCACAACCCGTTCGAGTACTACGCCTCGACGGCTAACGTGCACCACACCGCGCCGGCTTCGGTCAACGAGATCGGCCACAACGGCCCGGCGAACCACCAGTACGACCTGTCCTACTTCTACAAGGCCGTCGCGGCGAACGACCTGCCCGCGGTCTCGTACGTGAAGCAGGCCGAGTACCAGGACGGCCACGCCGGCTACTCCGACCCGACCGACGAGCAGCACGGCGTGGTCTCGCTGATCAACGCGCTGGAGAAGTCGAAGGACTGGAAGAACACCGCGGTCGTCATCGCCTACGACGACTCGGACGGCTGGTACGACCACGTCGCCCCGCCGAACGTGAACTCGTCATCGGACGCGCACTGGGACTTCCTCAACGGCACCGGCGCCTGCAACAGCCAGTCCCGGGTGCCGCTCGGCAAGCAGCAGGACCGCTGCGGCTACGGCCCGCGCACGCCGTTGCTGGTGATCTCGCCGTACTCGAAGACGAACTACGTCGACCACTCGGTGACCGACCAGAGCTCGATCCTGAAGTTCGTCGAGGACAACTGGAAGACCGGGTCGATCGGCGACAACTCCTTCGACGCCCTCGCGGGCTCGCTGAACTCGATGTTCGACTTCAGCAAGCGCAGCGCCCACCGGGTCATCCTGGACCCGAACAGCGGCGCGGTTCTCTGCGACTGAGTTGAGCCGGCGCGACTTGGCGCGGCTGGACGAGACACGCCGCGACGAGCCGCGGTGCGGAAAGCGATCAGGCGGCGGTCGGGAGCGGAATCCCGGCTGCTTGCCTGATCAGCGAAGCGACGTATTCGCGCAGGCCCTGCGGCGTGCTGCCCTCCGGAACCAAGTGGGGGGCGGCGCGCCGCAGCAGTTGCAGGCCGAGCAGCACCGAGTAGGCGTACATCATCGAGGTGCGCGCCTGTTCGACGTTCTCGCCGCTCTGCTCGCGCAGGCGCAACGAGAAGGCCATCCGCTTGCTCAGGATCCGGTTGATCATCGGTCCGATCACCGGATGATCGGCGTTCCACAGCAACACCATGAAGATCTGCATGTCGCGCTCGGAGCCGGCGACCCAGCCGATGGTGGCGCGGTGCCGCTCGTCCGCGTCGCCGATGCTCTCGAGCCGGGCGATCAGTTCGTCGGTGGCGGTGCGCTCCCAATGGTTGACCGCGGCCTCGAGTAGCGCGTTGCGGTCACGGAAGTGCCAGTAGAAGGAGCCCTTCGTGGCGCCGAGGCGTTCGGCGAGCGGCTCGACGGCGACCGCGCGCAGGCCGTCGCGCGCGAGGGCGTCGAGGGCGGCCACGGTCCAGTCGGTTCGTGTCAGGGTCTTGCGTTCGCGGGGACGGATCCGGCCCGGGTGCCCGGCCGGATGAGCACCGTCCTGGTCCGCCCGCGCGGCCGGCGGCGGGGAACCGGGGTGAGGGGTGGAAGTGGGGGCGAGGACGCTGTCACGCATGGCGTCACCGTAGCGCAGCGGAGGGTAACCGGGAGGGCTGCGACTCTTTTGAGCGAACTGCGGGCAAGCGGCGTCATACTCGGCGCTCACCCTTCTGAGCGAGTCAGTGCTTCGATTTCGCGGCATGGACTTGCACCGCGGCGTTGGGACTTGGAGCGGGGCGCGGTAGGAGTCGGCGTCGGGGCGGGCATCGCGCGCGGCAGCAGTGGGAATAGGGGCCGTTTTTCGGCGTCGAGGGCGATTGGCGGGTCGGCCGATCGCGTGACTCGTCGGGTGGCGCTGGTTAGAGTCGTCTGGTGGTCGTTGATCGGGAGCGGGAATCGCAGCTCAGCCTGCTGGCCCGGCGGGGTTTCGTCGATCCGGCGGCGGCCGGGGGGTTGCTCGGCTCGGCATCCTTCGGCGAACTCGGGCGGGATCCGGTGGTTCTCGATGCGCTGAGCCGATGCGCGGATCCCGACTTGGCGCTGGCCGCGCTCGGCCGGCTGCTTGTGGCGAGCGATGATCCACAGACCTTGCGCGCGACGCTGGCCTCGTCGAAGCCGCTGCGTGATCGGCTGCTCGGCGTGCTCGGAGTCAGCGCGGCGCTCGGTGACTTCGTGGTGCGCCATCCCGAATCCTGGCATGTGCTTGAGGAGTTCGAGGTCGAGGATCTGACGCCGCAACCGGACCGATTCCGCGCGCTGATGTTCGAGGCGGTGGGGGCTGCTGGTTCGGACGCGGCTTCGAACGCGGACGACGGTGCAGCGGCCGGCGCCGTGCCGCTCGCGACGCTCACCGGGCTGGCTGCCGAGGACGCGCTGCGTGTCGCCTATTGCAGGGCACTGCTGGCGATCACCGCGCGGGATGTGGCCGCGTCAGCGGATCTGTCCGTGGTGGCCGCCGACCTGGCCGAGCTGGCTGGGGCGACGCTGGAAGCGGCGTTGGCTGTCGCGCGAGCGGAGGATCCCGCGAGCGCGGCGTTGTGCCGGCTCGCCGTGATCGGCATGGGTAAATGCGGCGCGCGCGAACTGAACTACGTCAGTGACGTAGATGTGGTCTTCATCGCCGAGCCGGTGCGTCCGGACGGTGCGGACGCCGCGGCGGTCGACGACGCCGAGGCGTTGCGGGCGGCGACGCGGCTGGCGTCGCGGATGATGCGGCTGTGCTCGGACAGCACGGCGGAGGGCAGCATCTGGCAGGTTGATGCGGGGCTGCGGCCGGAAGGCAAGTCGGGGCCGCTGGTGCGGACGCTGGCGAGCCACGCGGCGTACTACCAGCGGTGGGCAAAGACCTGGGAGTTCCAGGCGCTGCTCAAGGCCCGGCCGGTGGCGGGAGACGCGGCACTGGGCGCCGCGTATATCGCGATGATCGGCCCGATGGTGTGGGCGGCGGCCGGGCGCGAGCACTTCGTGGACGACGTGCAGGCGATGCGGCGGCGCGTCGTCGACCACGCGACTGACTCATTGCGGCGCGCGCCGGGTTCGGTCGCCGTCGATCGGGAGCTCAAACTCGGACCTGGCGGCTTGCGCGACGTCGAGTTCGCGGTGCAACTGCTGCAACTCGTGCACGGACGCCGCGACGAGACGCTGCGTATGCAAGGGACGATGGAGGCGCTCGGGGCGCTTGCCGAGGGCGGGTATGTCGGCCGGGAAGACGCGGCGCATCTGGCAGACGCCTACCGGTTCCTGCGCACGTTGGAGCACCGTATCCAGCTGTTCCGGCTTGAGCGTACCCATACGATGCCTGACAATCCGGCGGCGCTGCGCCGAATCGGCCGGTCCATGGGCTGGGCCATCGATCCGGCGGGGGAACTCGGCAAGGCCTGGCGCGCGCATGCTCGTGAGGTGCGGCGGCTGCACGAGAAGTTGTTCTATCGGCCATTGCTGGTGGCGGTTGCCCGGCTGGACGAGAGCAGCGCGGCGACGGTGCCCAGTGGAACGGGACCGAGTCCGCGGCTGTCGGCGCAGGAGGCGCGGGCGAGGCTCGCGGCGCTCGGATATGCCGATCCGGCCGGGGCGCTGGCGAATATCGAGGCGCTCGCGACGGGGGTGAGTCGGCGAGCCGCGATCCAGCGCACGCTGCTTCCGGTGATGCTGGGCTGGTTCGCCGACGCGCCGGATCCGGATGCCGGCCTGCTGGCGTTCCGGCGGGTGTCCGATGCGCTCGGCTCGACTCCCTGGTATCTCAGGACGCTGCGGGATGAGGGCGAAGCGGCATGGCGGCTTGCTCGGATTCTGTCCTGCGGCGGATACGTCCCGGACCTGCTGCTACGTGATCCGGCGGCCGTCTCGCTGCTGGGGCAGCGAGAC
>DASUAR010000301.1:0-6311 GCA_035763685.1 Actinocrinis sp.
GAAGGTCTCCCGGATGTCGCGGGCCGCGGCCAGCGGGTCCGGGTTGCCGTTCGGGCCCTCCGGGTTGACGTAGATCAGGCCCATCTGCACCGCGCCGAGCGGGTTCTCAAGCTCCCGGTCGCCGGTGTAGCGCTCGTCGCCCAGCCAGGTGGTCTCCGGGCCCCAGTACACGTCCTCGTCGGGCTCCCAGACGTCCGCGCGGCCGCCGCCGAAGCCGAAGGTGGTGAAGCCCATCTCCTCCAGCGCGACGTTGCCGGCCAGCACCATCAGGTCGGCCCAGGAGATCTGCCGGCCGTACTTCTTCTTGATCGGCCACAGCAGCCGGCGGGCCTTGTCCAGGTTGCCGTTGTCCGGCCAGCTGTTGAGCGGGGCGAAGCGCTGCTGGCCGGCCCCGGCGCCGCCGCGCCCGTCGCTGATCCGGTAGGTGCCGGCGCTGTGCCAGGCCATCCGGATGATGAAGGGCCCGTAGTTGCCGAAGTCGGCCGGCCACCAGTCCTGCGAGGTGGTCAGCATCTGCGCGATGTCCTGCTTGACGGCCGGCAGGTCCAGCGAGTTGAACGCCGCGGCGTAGTCGAAGTCCGCGCCGAGTGGGTTGGCCACCGCGGGGTTCTTGGCCAGGATCTTCAGATTGAGCCGCTCGGGCCACCATTGCCGGTTTCCGCCGCCCTGTGTCGGGTGCGGCGCGCGGCCGTGCGCGACCGGGCAGCCCGCGCTCTCACCCTCCGTCTTCGGGTCGGTGACGATCGCGTCGTGGTTTTCAGTCATGGGAATCCTTCCGGAATCGGCGGATCTCTGGGCTTGAGGATCGCGGCGGTCGGCCACGGCTCAAGCGGCGTCCTTCAGCGGCTCAGGAGTGGTGGAACAGGCGGGACACAGGCCCCAGTAGATGACCTCGGCCTCGTCTATCGCGAAACCGTGCTCGTCGGAGGCGGTGAGGCAGGGCGCCTCGCCGACCGCGCAGTCGACGTCCGCGACGACGCCGCACGACCGGCACACGATGTGGTGGTGGTTGTCTCCGACACGGCCTTCGAAACGGGCCGGGCTGCCGGCCGGTTCGATGCGCCGTACCAGACCCGCCGCGTCCAGCGCGTCCAGGGCCTCGTACACGGCCTGCAGGGAGATGTGGCCCACGCGCTCGCGCACTCCGGCGGCGATCGCCTCGACCCCGAGGTGATCGCCGTGCCGCACGGTTTCGAGCAGGGCGACGCGGGCGGCCGTCACCCGCAGGCCGGCGCCGCGCAGTTCCTCGGCGGCGGTCGGAGTACGGGGAGCGGTCATGGCGCCAACCTACCTTCCTAAACACGAACTATTCAAGAGAACGAATTGCTTAAGTTTACCGACCGGCTGTCGGCGGGCAGGCGAAGAGGCCAGTCGATCGGTGATCGACTGGCCCCAGAGTAGGCAGAAATCCGCACGTCGGCGCACTGATCCAGCGCAGCGGCCGCCGTGGACGGGTCCCGGCGGGCGCTTACATGCCGACGGCCTTGTACAGCGCCCCGATCTCCTCGCGGGTCAGCCCGCGCACCTTGCCCGGCCGCTGGTCGCCCAGCGAGACCGGCCCGAACTTCGTGCGCACCAGCCGGTTCACCGGAAAGCCGGCCTCCGCGAGCAGCCGCCGCACGATGTGCTTGCGGCCCTCGTGCAGCACCACCTCGACCAGGGCGTGCCGGCCGACCGCGTCCACCATCTTGAAGCTGTCGACCCGCGCCAGCCCGTCCTCGAGCAGGATGCCTTCACGCAGCCGCTTGCCCAGGTCGCGCGGGATGACGCCGTCCACCTGCGCGACGTACGTCTTCTGCACGCCGTAGGAGGGGTGGGTCAGCCGGTGCGCGAGTTCGCCGTCGTTCATCAGCAGGATGAGACCCTCGGTCTCCGCGTCGAGCCGCCCGACGTGGAACAGGCGCTGCGCGCGGCCTTCCACCAGATCGCCGAGATTCGGGCGGCCCTCCGGGTCGGTCATCGTCGAGAGCACGCCCTGCGGCTTGTTGACCGCCAGGTAGGTCGCATCGGACGCGGACGCGACACGCATCCCGTCCACGTGGATGACCACCTTCTCGGGGTCCACCCGCATGCCTTGGGTGTTGACCCGCTTGCCGTCCACCGTCACCCGGCCCTGCTCGATCAACTCCTCGCAGGCGCGGCGCGAACCGACCCCGGCGGCAGCCAGGACCTTCTGCAGGCGCACGCCCTCCTCGTTCGGATCGTGCAAGGGCGTCGCGCGCCGTTCCATTTTCGTCTCCATCACACGTCAAACTGCATACATCCCAAACTGCATAAATCACAGCGTTCGGCCGGGCTTCGCCGTGTCGTCGCGGGCCGCGCCGCACGGGCGGGGCCCGTCAGCCCTCTTCTTCGATCTCCGCGGCCGTGGGCAGCAGCGGAGCGAGTTCCGGAAGTTCGTCCAGGCCCTTGAGGCCCATCCGCTCCAGGAAGTACCCGGTCGTCTGGTACAGCAGCGCGCCGGTCTCGTGCTCGGTGCCGCACTCCTCGACCAGGCCGCGGGCCAGCAGGGTCCGCATCACCCCGTCGCAGTTGACCCCGCGGATCGCGGAGACCTTCGAGCGGCTGACCGGCTGACGATAGGCCACCACGGCCAAAGTCTCCAAAGCGGCCTGGGTGAGCTTGGCCTGCTGGCCGTCGCGCACGAACCGCTCGACCACCGGAGCGCACTGCGGCCGCGAGTAGATCCGCCAGCCGGTCGCGCCCGAGCCGGCCCCGTCGCCGATGCCGACCTCGCGCAGTTCGAAGCCGCGGTTCTGCGCCGTGTACTCCTCGGCCAACGCCCGCAGCGCCTCGGCGACCTCGCCCTTCGGCCGCTCGACCACCTGCGCGAGGACCACGTCGGTAACCGGTTCGTCGACCACCATCAGGATCGCCTCGAGACAGGTCTTGAGCGGCGGCAGCGCCCCGGACAGCTCGCCGGCCAGCTGCCAGGCCGGTTCCGGACGCGGGGCGTTCTCGCGGGCCCGCCGGCTCTCGGCCAGCGTCTCGTTCAGCGCGGCCAGGCCGTCGACGACGTCGCCTTCCTGCGGCTCGACCTCGTCGATCGAAGCCTGGGACTGCGCCGGGATGGCGATCATCGCGGGGAGCGGTTCCTCGCCGGTGGTTTCCTGCCGTTCTACGACGGCGTCGGTTTCCTCGAGAAGGGGATCGGCGAGAAAAGCGGATTCCTCGATCTCCGGCTGCGCCTCGGGCTCGGCTTCGACCGGCGCAACGTACTCGTCATCGACCGGCGAGGCCGTCACCATAGCGGCTTCGGTCTCGATGTCGTCTGTCAGATCCGCTTCGGGTTCTGGCTCTATCCGCACGCCGCGCGCCGCCCAGAACGCCGCCCCGCCGCCGGGTTGCGCTTCGCCGTTGCCGGTGGTCACTCGGATGCCTCCTGCTTGCGTTGTGCCGGTACTACCGCGAGGGTGACCGGCCGTTCATCGTCCGGTTCGGCCGCGGCGCCCTCGAACTCCTCCTCGACCTCGATCTCGCCCTCGTCGCTTCCGGTCCAACGCACCGTCAGCTCGCCGAACGGGGACAGTTGATCGAAGCCGACCGCCTTCTCCCGGAACAGTTCGAGCAGCGCCAGGAAGCGGGCCACGATGTGGATCGTGTCGGGCGCGTCCGCGATCAGCGTCCGGAACGTCGCGGTGCGCAGCCTGCGTAGCTTTTCCGCGATCACGTTCGCCTGGTCGCGGATCGACACGCTCATCTGGTGGATGTGCTCGATCGAGACGGTCGGCGGCTGACGCGGCGTCATCGCGCGCACCGCCAGCGCCGCGAATTGTTCAGGTGAAAGGCTGATCAGCACCTCGGGCAGCAGTTCCTTGAACGCCGGCTCCAGCGGCACCGAGCGCGGGTGGCGCAGCGAGCCGAACGCGTAGCGCTGCGCCAGTTCGGTGGCGACCTGTTTGTAGGCGCGGTACTGGAGCAGTCGCGCGAACAGCAGGTCGCGCGCCTCGAGGAGCGCCAGGTCCTCTTCGTCCTCGACCTCGGCGGCGGGCAGCAGCCTGGCTGCCTTCAGGTCCAGCAGCGTGGCGGCGACCAAGAGGAACTCGCTGGCCTGGTCAAGGTCCCAGTCCGAGCCCTTGCTGTGGATGAAGGCGATGAACTCGTCGGTGACCTTGGACAGTGCGAGCGTGGTGACGTCCAGCTTGTGCTTCGCGATGAGGCTCAGCAGTAGGTCGAACGGACCCTCGAACTCCTCAAGGTGCACCTGGAACGCGTTGGCGCGGCCGCGGCCGGTGAGCGCATCGCCGGGCGCGGGCGCGGGCGCGTGCTCCTGCGCTGGCACCTGGTCGGGTTCGGGCGCCTGCTCCAGGTCGGGCACCGCCTCTTGGTCAGGCACTGCCTTTTGTTCGGGCACCGCGACGGCGCGACCGGACTCGGCGTCGTGCGGCCGCACGGGCTCGGCCGCCGACTCAGGTTCGGCCGTCGGCACGGGCTCGGTCGGTTCCACAGACTCAACTCTATTACGCCGGTCGGCCCGCATCCGGGCCTAACGCGCCTGGCCCGGCGGTCCCGGCGCGCTTGGAGCCGCTGTTGGCAAACCGCTCTCGAAAGCGGGCTAATGCCCGCGCAGCGATTCGACCAGCAGCGAACTCTCGCCGTTCTGATCGAAGTCGGCCAGCACCAGATCGATCGCCTCGCGCACGATCCGGCCCCGGTCCACCGCGAGGCCGTGCTGCGCGCGCAGCATGATCCGCGCCTGTTCCAGCGCGAGCAGTTCCTCCGGCGACACGTACACGGTGATCTTCTCGTCGTGCCGCTCCCGGCCGCTGGCACCCCGCGCCGCGGTCGCCGCGGGGCGGGAGGCCGAGCGTACCCGGGCCGGTCGTGGCTGCTGGTCCTGCGGCCGGGCCTCCTCGTATCCGGGCGGGTAGCCCTCGGCCTCGTAGCCGAGCTCCTCCTCGACCGGATCCGGCACGGCGCGCAGCCGGTCGGTGCCCGGCCGCGCCGCGCGCGCCGCGCTGCCCACGGTGGACAGCGCCGGCCCGGTTATGCCGCTGGCGCCGTGGCCTGCGCCGGTCGGTCGGAACAACTCGTCGGCAGCGGGCATCCTCACTCGGCGGGGCACCTCGCCAGCACCTCCCTGGCGAGCTGGCGGTACGCGGCGGCGCCGACCGAACTCGACGCGTACGACGTGATCGGCTCCCCGGCCACCGTGGTCTCCGGGAAACGCACCGTGCGGCCGATGACCGTGTGGAATACCTGGTCGCCGAACGCCTGCACCACCCGGGCCAGCACCTCGCGGCTGTGTACCGTGCGCGCGTCGTACATCGTGGCCAGGATGCCGTCGAGCTCAAGGTCCGGATTCAGCCGCTCGCGCACCTTCTCGATCGTCTCGGTGAGCAGCGCGACGCCGCGCAGCGCGAAGAACTCGCATTCCAGCGGGACGATCACGCTGTGCGCCGAAGTCAGGGCATTGACGGTGAGCAGGCCGAGCGAGGGCTGGCAGTCGATGATGATGTAGTCGTACTCGGACATCGCCGGCTTGAGCGCACGCGCCAGCGAGGACTCGCGGGCCACCTCGGTGACCAGTTGCACCTCGGCCGCGGACAGGTCGATGTTGCTCGGCAACAGATCCATGCCCGGGGTGACCGTCTTGAGCAGGATGTCGTCGATGTTGACGCCGCGCTCCATCAGCAGGTTGTAGACGGTGCGGTCCAGCTCCATCGGGTTGACCCCGAGGCCCACCGAAAGCGCGCCCTGCGGGTCGAAGTCCACCAGCAGGACCTTGCGACCGTACTCGGCAAGCGCGGCGCCGAGGTTGATGGTCGAGGTGGTCTTGCCGACCCCGCCCTTCTGGTTGCACATCGCGATGATCTTCGCGGGGCCGTGCTCGTGCGCGGGGCGGGGCGCGGGGAACCTGGGCATCGGGCGGCCGGTCGGACCGACCCGCTCGCGCCGCTGGGTGGCCGGATCCGGCGCGAGGGTGGCCGCGTATTCGGGATCCGGCTCTATTTCCGCGTCGGGGTCGAAGCCGTCCTCGAAACGCAGTTCGTCATCGATGCCGTACGGGTCGTCAATCTCGACGTCGCCGGTCCACGGACCGCTGCTCACAACCGTTCCTCCTCGACCGCTCCCTCCGGCGAGCGCCGCCGTTTGCGGGTCGGCGTATGTGGATTCGCTCACCTGCCGGTCATCCTCCCAAGTGCTTACGGGGCGAGGCCCCCGACGGTGCCCCGACAGCAGTGTCCACCGTTGCGGCGCCAATTGTCGACCTATGTATTCATCGTCCTGACGCCAGAGTGCCTCGACTCTAGGCGGGACCCTCCAATTACAGCAAGGAGAGGTCGCTCTGGTGGCGCAACGCGCGCAGG
>DASUAR010000302.1:0-21023 GCA_035763685.1 Actinocrinis sp.
CCGGATCCGGTCAGCACCGGCTCGATGCGGCTGCGGTAGGCCGAGGTGAGCACCGTGCCGAGGACCGCGACGCCGAGCGCGCCGCCGACCTGACGGACCGTGTTGTTGATCGAGGAGCCGATCCCGGCGCGCTCACGCGGCAGCGAGGTCATGACCGTGGTGGTCGCCGGCGGCATGACCAGCGCCATCGCAGTGCCCTGTAGCGCCGCGATCACGCCGTAGACCCACATCGCCGAGTGCACGCCGATGAACTGATACAGCGCCAGCGCGACCGCGATCAGCAGCAGGCCGCTGAAGGAGACCGTGCGCGCCCCGAACCTGTTGACGACATTCGCGGACAGCGGCGAGAAGATCACCTGTGCGGCCGCGAACGGCAGCACCCAGAGGCCCGCCTGCAGCGGCGTGTATCCGCGCACCGACTGGAGGTAGAAGGTCAGGAAGAACAGGCTGCCCATCATCGCGAAGAAGGACAGCGCGACGGAGATCACGGCCGCGGAGAACGGCCGGTTGCTGAACAGTCGCACATCCAGCGCGGGGTGGTCGGTGTTGCGTTCCCAGACCACAAACAGCGCCAGCAGCGCCACGCCGATCACCAGCGGGCCCCAGACCGCGGGCTTGCCCCAGTCGCCGGTGTCGCCGCCGTGGATGACGCCGTAGACGAAGATGACCAGGCCCGCCATGGACAGCAGCACGCCGGCCGGGTCCAGCTTGCCCGGGTGCGGGTTGCGCGACTCGGGGACGATCAAGGTCATCGCGATCAGGCCGATGATGACGATCGGCACGTTGATCAGGAAGACCGAGCCCCACCAGAAGCTGTCCAGCAGCGCGCCGCCGACCACCGGGCCGATGGCGACGGCGAGGCCGACCGAGCCGGCCCACACGCCGATGGCCTTGCCCTGCTCGTGCCGGGGGAAGACGTTGGCGATCACGGCGAGGGTGCTGGGCATGATCGCGGCGCCGGCGAAGCCCATCGCGGCCCGCGCGGCGATCAGTTCACCGGGGCTGCCGGCGTAGGCGCACAGCACCGAGGTGACGCCGAACAGCACCATGCCGAGCATCAGGATCCGCTTGCGGCCGAGCCGGTCGGCCAGGATGCCCCAGGTGAACAGCAGTCCGGCGAAGATCAGGGTGTAGGAGTTGATCGACCATTCCAGGTCGGACTGGCTCGCGCCGAGGCCGTCCGGCTTGGGCAGCGCGATGGTCTTGAGCGCGACGTTGAGCACCGTGTTGTCGAGCACGACCACGAGTAGCGAGAAGACCAGCACGCCGAGGATCAGCCAGCGGCGCGGGTGGCCGACGTCGGCGACGGACGGCCCGTCCGCGGCGCGCGCCGCGGGAGAGTTCTGTGCCACGGGATCCCCTCCAAGGTTTCCCAGGCCCCGAATGAATCGGGACCGTTTCGTTTCGTAATCCCGGTAATGCGGGGAGCCTAGCGCGCCACTTTCCAATACGCAACCGTTCCGTATCTTTGCACGAAGGCGACGGAGCCGGGCGCGCCAGCGGGTGACTCAAGGCGAGGCAATGAGTCGGCAATGAAGGGTGGGGCTGGTGTTGCGTGCCGACGGGGTTTGGTAGGGTCACGCCCACTGTGAGCGAGGCATACCGGCGATCCGAGGGATACCGGGACGACGAGCCGTGGGCTCAGGGCTCTGAGCCGCGCCGGCCGACCCGGCAGTTGGGAATCGATCCAGGCCAGGCCGCGGAATTCCGCCGCCGACTGGACTATCAGGGCTCGGCGGAACTGATTCCGACCGCCGGACCTGACGCAGCGTCTGATCAGGGGCCTGCGATCAAGGCGGTCTGGGAGCCGGAACCGGCGCACGCGGCGGCGACCGGGCCGGGCGCGCGCCGCCGGGAGCGCCGGACGCCCGGCCGGGCGAGCCAGTCCGCCGCGGGCCAGGCACGCGCAAAGGCCGCGCGGCGCAAGAAGCGCTCCGTCGTGCTCGGCGGCGCGACCGCGGCGGCGGTGGCCGTCGGGGCGATCGGTTTCATGACTTTCCAGGGCGGCGGCGACTCGACGGCGAAGGGCGGGGCGGCCAACGTGATCCCGGTTTCCTCGCCGGGCGCCACCTCCACCGACCGGGCCAACGGCGTCATCGGCACCAGCCTCTCGGTCACCGCCAGCCCTTCGCGCTCCGCGACGCCGAGCCACTCCCCCACCCCCAGCGCCACGCAGAGCAAGGCGGCGACGGGCACGGCCAGCGCGAGCGCTACCCGCTCGGCCAGCCCAAGCCCGACGCCGCGTACCTCCTCTACCAGGACCTGCTTCCTGATCTTCTGCGGCTGACCGGCGTTCGGCGACGAGCGGCCGTCACGGTCCGCCGACCCGGTCTGCGGCGCGGATGCGGGCGGCGAGTTCGGCCGCGGCGGCCGCGGGGTCCGGCGCCTCGGTGATGGCGCGGACCACGACCACCCTGCGCGCGCCCGCCGCGATGACCTGATCGACCGTCCCGAGGTCGATGCCGCCGATCGCGAACCACGGCAACGCCGACGGGTCTTGCGGCGGGGCCGTCTTGGCCGCGTATTGCACCAGGCCCAGCCCCGGCGCGGCGCGACCGGGTTTGGTCGGTGTCGGCCAGCACGGGCCGACGCAGAAATATCCGGTCAGCGGGTCAGCCAGCGCCGCGTCGACCTGCTGCTCGCTGTGCGTCGAGCGGCCGAGCACGACGTCGGGCCCGGCGATGCGGCGCGCGAACGGCGTCGGCAGGTCGTCCTGGCCCAGATGCAGCACCGGCGCGCCGGCCGCGACTGCCACGTCCGCCCGGTCGTTGACCGCGAGCAGCTTGCCGTGCCGCGCGCAGGCCTCGACGAACTGCTCGAGCAGGGCCAGTTCGCGGCGCGCTTCCAGGCCCTTCTCGCGCAGCTGGATGATGTCGACGCCGTGCGAGAGCACCGCGTCCAGGAATTCGGGCAGATCGCCGCGGGCCCGCCTGCCGTCAGTGCACAGATACAGGCGGGCGTCGCCGTCGAGCATCGCCACTGATCAGAAACCGAGCGCGTGCGCGCGACGGCGCACCTCGGTGCCCCGGTTCTGCGCCAGCGCCTCCACCGGGGTGCCGGGCAGCGACTCGTCCGGGGTGAACAGCCAGCGCAGCGCCTCCTCTTCGGAGAAGCGGTTGTCCGCCAGCAGAGTGAGGGTGCCGGGCAGCCCCTTGAGGATCTGCGGGCCGTCAAGGAAGGCCGCGGGCACCGAGAGCACCTTCGATTCGGGCCGGCGCACCGCCAGCAACTGGCGCTCCTTGAGCAGCTGACGGGCGCGGCTGACCGGAAGGGAGAGGCGCTCGGCGACCTCGGGCAGGGTGAGCCAGGCGGGAATGAGCTCTTCGAGCTCGACGGAGAGGGATGTCACGGTATCCAGATTGCCATGCCTCTACGACACGGCCCAATGGATAGTCGCGGCACGGGATGATCACGGCCGGAATCGCAACGACGGCCGATCGGCGGAAACTTCCAGCCCCGGGTTTACCCCACGCTCAGCAAAAAGCCCTAGGGTGTCGGCCTATGGAAAACACCACGACCCAGAACGGCGAGGAGTCCGAGACGGAGATCGTCTCGGCCGCCGTCTCCGAGCCCGAGATCGCGGAGCCGGAGCAGCCCGAGGAACTCGCCGAGTTCGACGGCGCAGATGACGACGGTGACGACGACCCGGTCGGTTCCGGCTTCGTCTCCGGCGCCTTCGGCCTCACCTCACTCGTACTCGCCATCGTCTCGCTGACCGGCGGCTGGCTCGGCACCGTGTACGGCGCGCGCGCCGAGTATGTCGCCGAGCTCAAGACCAAGACGCAGAGCACGCAGGCCTCGCTCGACGCGTTCCACAGCAGCTGGCACGGCCAGGCGGCGCTCGGCGGCATCTTCGCGCTCGCCGCGCTGCTGTTCGGCGCCGGCGTGCTGGCCTCCCCGGCGCTGCTGCTGAGCGGCAAGACCCCCGGCTGGGCCCGCGCCACCGCCCTCGGCGGCCTGATCCTCGGCGCGATCGGCCTGCTGCTGGCGATCCTGGCCTGGTTCAACATCATCGCCCCCGGTCTGACCGCACCGCCGGCCGCCGCGGGCTGAGTACCCATGCCGCACGTCCACGGCGCCGTCCTGTCCGCGTGAGCTTTTCAACGCGACCGATTACCCGGGGCGGCGCCGGATAGACTTGCGGTAACGAGCAGCAGCACGGGAGCCCGCCGCGGCGGGTTGAGAGGGGGGCACGCGGCCCCCGACCGTTTGAACCTGGCCCGGCGCCCTTGGGGAGCGGGGCGGAGGGAGCGGAACGATGGATGCGCCTGAGATTGCGATCCCGCACGCACGGCCGCGTACCGACTACGACGCGGTGATCGTCGGCGCCGGGGTGATCGGGCTGGCGGTCGCCTGGCGAGCTGCCCAACGCGGGGTTCGGGTGGCGCTGGTCGACCCCGAACCCGGTTCGGGCGCCTCGCATGCCGCGGCGGGAATGCTGGCCCCGGTCACCGAGGCCCATTACGGCGAGGAACCGCTGCTGCGGCTGAATCTCGCCTCGGCCCGCCGATACCCCGAATTCGTCGCCGAACTGGAAGAGGTCTCGGGAACCTCGGCCGGTTATTCGGCCGGCGGCACACTCGCCGTCGCGTTCGATTCCGGCGACCGGGCGGTCCTGGCCGATCTGGCCGAATTCCACCAGCGCCTCGGGCTCGCCTCCGAGCCGCTGACCGGCCGCGAGTGCCGCGCCCATGAGCCGGCGCTGGCTCCGGACGTGCAGTCGGGTCTGCTGGTCTCGGGCGATCATCAGATCGACAACCGGATGCTGGTCGCGGCGCTGCTCACCGCGATCGGCCGCGCGCACGTGCAACTGCACCGCGAGCGCGTCGCGGAACTGCTGATCGAGCATGACGCGGCCGCCGGCGTGCGGCTGGCTGACGGCCGGATCCTGCACGCCCAGCGCGTCGTGCTGGCCGCCGGTTGCCGCTCGACCTCGATCCCGGGCCTGCCTTCCGGAGTGCTGCCGCCGATCCGGCCGGTCAAGGGCCAGATTCTGCGCCTTTCGGTGCCTGCGAGCGCGGCGCCTTTCCTCAGCCACGCGGTACGCGGTGTGGTGCGCGGGCGGCAGGTGTACTTGGTGCCGCGCGAGCACGGTGAACTGGTCATCGGCGCGACCGTTGAAGAGCAGGGCTTTGACACGCAGGTGACCGCGGGCGGCGTCTACGAGTTGCTGCGCGCCGCACACGGTCTCGTGCCTGATGTCGGTGAGCTGCCACTCACGGAAGTACGTGCGGGCCTGCGGCCCGGTTCACCGGATAACGCACCGATTCTCGGCACTACCGATCTGCCAGGCCTGATCGCGGCCACTGGGCACTTCCGCAACGGCGTGCTGCTCGCGCCGATCACGGCTGACGCGATCGCCGAGTGCCTGGTGACCGGGCAGCTGCCTGAGGAAGCCGCGGGCTTCGTACCGCAGCGCTTCGGAAAGGAACTCGGGCAGTTCGCGAAGAAGGCCGCGTTTGCATGACCATGACGCCCATACGTGTCGTGGTGAACGGACAGCCTGAGTCCTATCCCGCCGAAACCACGCTCGGCGCGGTCGTCAGCCGACTGCGCCCTAGCCGGACAGGCATCGCCGTGGCGGTCGGCGACGCCGTCGTACCGCGCACCGAATGGGATTCCAGGCACCTGCGCGACGGCGACGAGATCGAGATCCTGACGGCAGTTCAGGGCGGATGAAGACAGCGTTGATTACTGCGGCGAAAACGAGGGGGAGCAGTGCCTGAAAGTGCGGCGCTCGAAAGTGCCACGCCTGAACGTACAGCGTTCGCGCATGGCACTGACACGTTCCAGCTCGCCGGAAAATCCTTCGCCTCGCGGCTGATCATGGGTACCGGCGGCGCTCCCAGCCTCGTCGCCCTTGAAGGTGCCCTCGTCGCTTCGGGCACCGAGCTGACCACCGTCGCGCTGCGGCGCGTAGCTCCGGGTACCGCCGGTTCAGTGCTTGATCTGCTCACCACGCTCAAAATCCAGGTGCTTCCTAACACCGCCGGTTGCCATACCGCACGCGAGGCGGTGCGTACCGCACGCATGGCGCGCGAGGCGCTGGAGACCGACTGGGTGAAGCTCGAAGTCGTCGCCGACGAGGACACGCTGCTGCCCGATCCCGTCGAGTTGCTCGACGCCGCGCAGACTCTTGTCGCGGATGGGTTCACCGTGCTGCCCTACACCAACGACGATCCGGTTCTCGCGCGCCGCCTCGAACAGGCCGGCTGCGTAGCCGTGATGCCGCTCGGGGCACCGATCGGCTCGGGTCTGGGCATCCGCAACCCGCACAACCTGGAACTGATCGTGCGCGGCGCGAGCGTGCCGGTGATCCTCGACGCCGGGATCGGTACCGCCTCCGACGCCGCGCTCGCCATGGAACTGGGCTGCTCAGCCGTGCTGCTGGCCTCTGCGGTCACCAGAGCCCATGACCCGGTCCGGATGGCGACGGCGATGCGGCACGCGGTGACCGCCGGGCGGCTCGCCCACCTGGCCGGGCGGATCCCGCAGCGCTTCCACGCCCGCGCCTCCTCCCCCGGTCTCGCCGAAACTCCAGCCTTCTGAGCAGGCATTTCCCGCGTCGGACCGCGGGCGTTCGAGCCCTGCCGTACCAGGTTCGACACAGTAGCGTTTCAGCAGACCCAGCTGTCGCAAGCACCGCCTACACTCGGTGAACGTGGAGGCTCCTTCGCGGCATGGGTCGGTGCTGGACGGCGCGCTGATCGGGCGCACGCTCGACGGCCGGTACGCCGTGCAGTCCCGCCTTGCCCAAGGCGGCATGGCGACCGTGTACCGCGCCTGGGACAACCGGCTTGACCGGCTCGTCGCGCTCAAGGTGATAGACCCGGAGCTGGCCCGGCACCCCGAATACGTCGCCCGCTTCATCCGCGAGGCGAAGTCAGCCGCGCGGCTCAGTCACCCGAACATCGTCGCCGTCTACGACCAGTCCGGGCAGCCGCCGCTGGCGTACCTGGCGATGGAGTACGTCCCCGGCGAAACGCTGCGACAGCTGCTCGGCCGCCGCGGCCGGCTGGCCCCGCACGAGGCGCTTGAAGTACTGGACGCGATGCTGGCCGGCCTGGCCGCCGCGCACCGCGCCGGAATCGTGCACCGGGACGTCAAGCCGGAGAATGTGCTGCTCAACGACGCGGTGCTGAGCAGCCGGCAGGGCTCTTACGCGGCAGCGGTCAAGGTCACCGACTTCGGCCTGGCCCGCACCGCGACCGCCGACCAGGGGCCGGGGACCACCCTGGCCTCCTCGCTCGGCGGCGCAGCACCCGGCGGCGGCCTGATCGGCACCGTCTCCTACCTGGCCCCGGAACTGGTGCAGAGCGGGACCTGCGACGCGCGCTCCGACGTGTACTCGGCCGGGATCGTGCTGTTCGAGCTGCTCACCGGGCGCAAGCCGTTCACCGGCGGCAGCCCGATGGAGATCGCGCGGCGGCACGTCACCGAGCGGGTCCCGGCGCCCTCCCTGCTGCTGCCCGGCCTCGACCCGGCGCTCGACGCGCTGGTCGCCTCGGCCACCGCGCGCGACCCGAACGCGAGGCCGGCCGACGCGGCGGCGTTCCGCGAGCAGGTGCGCGCCGTGTACGCGAACCTGCCCGACACCGCGCTCAACTTCGGCGCGCGCCCCGGTCCCGAGTCGACGCTGCCGCTGCCCCCGGAACCGACCCGCACCGCGGAGCCGACCAGGAACACTGAGCCAACTAGGAACTACGCCGCCGCCCAGTCGAATATCAGGCCACGCACCTCGCCGCGTCAGGGTTATGTCGTGGACGGCGCACCGCGCCGCTCGCACAAGGGCCTGATCATCTTCGTGGTGATCCTGATCCTGGCCGCGGCGGCCGGAATAGGCGCCTGGCTATACGGCCGGCTGGCGTTCGAGAACACCCCGAACCTGGTCGGCCTCACCCAGTCTCAGGCCACGAACACGCTGTCGAACGACGGGCTCAAGTACACGATAGCCACCACGTACAGCGACAAGGTGGCGGCCGGCGACGTGGTCTCGGTGTCGCCGAGTCCGGGAACGCCGGTGAAGCAGGGCGCTGTTATCACGCTGACCGTGTCGAAGGGGCAGCAGAACACCACCGTCCCGAACGTATCCGGCCAAAGCCAGGATGACGCGACCAACGCGCTCAAGCAGCGTGGCTTCACGGTGGCCGTGGCCACGGACCAAGTCGCCTCGGGCACGGTGCCGAAGGGCTCGGTGGTCTCCTACACGCCGAAGGGATCGGCGCCCGCGGGCAGCACGATCACGCTGACCATCTCCAGCGGCCCGAAGCAGGTCGTGGTGCGTGACGTGACCGGCATGACGGTCGAGGACGCCACGGCCGCGCTCGAAGCGCAGGGCTTCAGCGTGCAGACCACGCGGCTGCTCCCGTTCGTCGACAGCGTCGGCCGGCAGTCGCCGGGCGGTGGCTCCAGCGCCGACTACGGCTCGACGATCACGCTGTACATCTTCTAGATGGGACGAGACCCACATTCCGCGCCATCGCGCGGAACGGCTTCCGCCACGGCCGGACTGCTCGGCGTCACGCTGGCCTGGGGCGGCTCCTTCGTACTGACCAAGGACGCGCTCGCCGACGTGCCGGCCGCGGACCTGATGTTCGAACGCTTCGCGCTCGCGAGCGCCGTGCTGCTCGCGATCCGGCCCCGCGCGCTGCGCGGACTCGGCCGCACCGGCTGGCGGCACGGAGTGCTCATCGGGCTGATCCTCGCGTTCAGCTGCCTGACCCAGACCTACGGCCTGCGCACCACCCCGGCATCAGTGTCCGCATTCATCACCGGCCTGTTCGTGGTCTTCACCCCGGCCCTCGGGGCGCTGGTGCTGCGCACCCGGATCGCGGCGGCCGCCTGGGCCGGGGCCGCGGTCGCCACGATCGGCCTCGGCCTGCTGACGCTCGATCTCCCGGGCAGCGGCCTGATCGGGACCGGCGAGCTGCTCACCCTGGTCTGCGCGGTGGGCTGGGCCGCCCATATCACGGCGGTCGACGCGTGGAGCGAGCAGCACGACCCGTACGCTCTGGCCGTCGTGCAGCTCGTGACGACGACGGCCGTGTGCTTCCTCGTCGGGCTGCCATCGGCACTCGGCCGCGGCGCGATCGGGTTGCCAAGCCGCGGCCAGGATTGGTTCACGCTCGGGTACACCGCGCTGCTGTGCACAGCCGCCGCGTTCTTGGTGCAGACCTTCGCGCAGCAGCGGATCTCCGCGACCCGGACCGCGGTGGTGATGACGATGGAGCCGGTGTTCGGCGCGTTGACCGCCCGGCTCACCGGTGAGCACTTGCCGGCGCGCGGGTACTTCGGCGCCACGCTCGTACTGGCCGCGATGTACCTCGTTGAGCTGCGCGCGGACGCGTCCGAGGAGCAGCACGCCACGTCGGAGCACGGCCGGGATCTGTTAGGGTGTCGCGAATCTCCACAGTTATCGGCGCAGATGTTACGGGCGGTTGCCACCATCCATGGATCAGAATGCGATTGTTCCGACCCGTAACCCCGACTTTCCCTGGGACGAGTTCAACCCATTCGACTATCTGACCCGCAATTATTTGCGTATGCGCCACGACGATGCGCAGCTCATGACCCTGACGTATTCATGGTTCGCCGAACATCTGCGCGGCGTCGCCGTACACGGCATCGATGTGGGATGCGGGCCGAACCTTTACCCGGCACTCGCCATGCTGCCATCCTGTCAGACCATCACATTGCTCGACTATTCGGTGCGCAATATCGCCTGGTTGAATTCTGATGTCAGTGGGTGCAGCGATTTGTGGCGCCCGTATTGGAATCTGATCTCCCCGGGAAACCGGCTGGGTGACTTCGAGCGAATGCGCGGCCGCCTCGCCGCCTGCGCCCGGATCGAACACGGCAGCGTGTTCAACCTGCCGCCGGCGACCTGGGACGTGGGCACCATGTTCTTCGTCGCCGAGTCGATCACGGCGGACTACGCCGAGTTCGACGACGCCGTGTCGCGGTTCCTCCAGGCTTTGGCGCCGGGCGCGCCCTTCGCCGCCGCGTTCATGGAAGGCTCGCAGGGCTATGAGGTCTCAGGTATCGACTTTCCCGCGGTCGGTGTGACGGACCAACAAGTGCGCACCACTCTGGGCCGCCTCACGCCCGACGTGCGCGTTCATCGCGTGCCGATCCGCCCGCAGCCCTTGCGGGCCGGCTACACCGGCATCCTGCTCGCGTTGGGGAAGACGGCCTGACGACCGCCATTCGCACTATGATGCGGAGTCAGGGTTCTTCGGTCAGTAGACTCCAGACGTCTGCTTTGGGGACTGGCGAACGGGGAACATGCCAGGCAGACCCCGCCGCACAACCGTCGGCGCCGCTGTCTTGGATCATCCGGAGTGCCGATGAAAGCGAACGTCGAGAACATCGAGCCGCGCCGCGCGCTGCTGGAAGTGTGGAGCGCGGTCGGCAACTTCGCGATGGCGGACCGCACCTGGCGCTGGCAGGGACGGCAGGAGCCGAACTCGATCTCCGACGCCGAGCAGCTGTTGTGCGTGCTCCAACCCGCCACGGCGCTGCCCGCGCTGCGGCTCGCGGACCCCGACGAAACCTCCGAGGACGCCAAGACCGCGCTGCACCACTTGGGCAGCGAGCTGCAGATCCCCCGGTCGATCACCGAGATCCTGGAAGACTACCTGGATCGTTATACCTACCCTGACGGTCGGCCATCGTTCGCGGGCGGCAGCGCGTTCATGGCCTGGAACCCCGACGAGAAGCTCACCGCCGAGCAGCGCGACCTCGACCTGATGACCTCCTACACCACGTCGGTCACGCTGTGCCTGTCGGCGCTGGAGTTCCTGCAGGACTACGAGCGCACCACCGCGCACGGCGGCTGGATCAAGCGGGTCAGCGACCTTCGCCGACGATTCAGCGACAGGCTGACGGCCGCGCTGATCGGTCTCACGCGTGGTTTCACCACCAACATCATCGAGCCGGATTCCGCCGCGGGCCGCACCCTCGTGCGCACGCTGGACCAGGACGAGACCGACGACGTCCAGACGATCCTCGGCGACTTCAACCAGCGTATGAGTGAGATTCGCGGCCGGCTTAGCGAGGCCACACTCGGCGTCTCGATAGCCGTCGAGATCAACGACTCGAAGAACTTCTTCGAACTCGGCTGGACCTGGGGCATCGCCGAGGACGCGCGGCGGGTCGACCTGGATGATCCGAGCATTGACGTCTCGGCGCAGCGCAAGGGCGTCGCGGTGTCCGCGCCGTACCTCTACTTCACCCTGATGGCGATGGACGCGATCGAGCGGCTGACCCACGACCGGGTCAGGCGGCTGGCGCTGCTCAATCCGCTGCAGGACCGGCTGGCGAACGCGCTCGCCCTGCGCCGGGACCTGGCCCAGCTTTACTGGTCCGAGCTGGCCCGGTTCGGAGGAGGGCGCCGCTGGCCGCTGGAGGACCTGCCGTGGCGCACGGTCGACGACACAGAGAACGACTACTACAGCCTCGCCGTCTCCGCGCTGCTGATCCAGGACCTGAGCGAGCACGGCGCGACCGAGCAGGACCTGCAACGTCTCGACCCGCTGCTGGCCGAGCTGGCCAGCCGGGCCCGGATCACCCGCCGGGCCCTGCACGAAGACCCGGCGCTCAGGTTGCACGACCCGGGATTCGACATCGAGTTGGAAGGCGCGGAAGCGCTCGGCCCGAAGATGGCCTACCGGCTTTCCGACTTCGCGCCGGTGCTGTTCAAGCGCACCACCCAGCTGGCTCAGCTCACCATCGACCCGAAGACACGCGACCGGCTGCTGAACCTGGCCGCCCGGCTGTGGAACCACCTGAGCATGCGCCGGATCGAGGGCGGGAAGGCCGCCGGGCTCTGGGACGATCCCGCCAGGGCGTACGGTGAAATCAGCAGCCATTACGACGAACCGCTGTGGTCCACGAACGCACGCGTCGTCGACGCGCTCATATCGTCGGCGACGGCTCTGAACACCCGTCAGATGCACAACGCGACGCTCAACGACACGGCAGCGGCGATGGTCAGTGAGGCGGAGTTCCTGCTCAACCAGCAGCAGATGACGACGCCGGCCCTGCGCTATTCGCCCATGCAGCGCAGCCTCGACGAAATCCGCGCCTCGCTGCAAAGAGCCAGGCTGCTGATCGAGAGGCAGCCGTCCAAGGCGATCGCGCTGTGTGTCAACGCGGTCATGCAGCTGGACAAGAACGAACAGGCGCGCCTCGACGCGCGGCGGCGCGACGGCCGGGAGTAATGGCGCGATGATCGTCTTCTCCGTATCACACAAGGGCGGCACGGGGCGCTCGGTGACCAGCACCAACCTCGCCTATCGCGCCGCGCTGCGCGGCTACAACACCTGCTATCTCGACTTCGACTTCGGCTCGCCGACGGTCGGCACCATCTTCGACGTCGCGAATGCCATCGACGGGGTGAAGGACAACGGCCTACACGGATACCTCGGCGGCCGCACGACCGAGGTGCAGCGGATCAACGTCTGGACCGAATCGAAGGCGGGCCTGTCCGGACAGCCGCCGGGCGCGGGCTCGCTGGTGCTGTTCCCGGGCAGCCGCGGCGGCGGCGAGTTCAGCCTGGACAAGTCGACCGTGGACCGATGCACCGAGCTGCTCGTCAGGCTGGACGAAGAATTCGATCTGATCATGGTGGACCTGAGCGCCGGCCGTTCGTTCGCGGTGGAGTTGGCGCTGCAGTGCACCGCCCGGGACGCGCTGAGCATGGTCCCGGCCCGCTGGCTGGTCTTCCACCGGTGGACCAAGCAGCACGTGCGCGCGGCGGCCGATCTGGTGTACGGCGAACGCGGCCTGCTGGAGTCCGCGGCCTCCGTCAAGCAGGAAAAGAACGCCAAAGACACCATGCGTACCCTGATCCGCTTCGTACGCACCGCGTACATCGACCCGCACTCGAGTGCGAACGCGCATCTGGAGCCGGCCCAGCAGCACTGGCTGTTCGAGATGGACCGCGACCTGGAAAGCCTGGCAGCGCGCCTGAAGCTGGGCCGCTCAGTGCGGCTCGGCACCGTTAACCTGGACACAGTGCTGCAATGGCGAGAGCAGCTGATCACGGATCGCGACGTCAACACTCTGGGCATCGCGAACGAGAAGACCGTAGAGGCATACGAGTCGCTGGCGCACGCGCTGACGGACCTAACGGCCTGGGAGTCGATCTGAGCCCGATGGACGCAACCTTCCAGGAGACTCCGACACCACGCCGAATACAGGACGTGGCGTATTCGCACCTCTCGGTCGAGCTGGACCACCTCTACATGGAGGACTTTCTGCACGGCGAGCGCCATCTGCGCTCCCGCATGGCCCAGGTGCCGCCGTGGCTGGGAGCGGCCCAACGCGCGTTGGAGTCGCAGCGGCTGACCAGCCGGCCGCGGATCAGCACCTGCTTCCTCGTCGACGACTACTTCAGCGAACTGATCTCCCCCGCGGAGCTGATCCCGATGTTGCGGGAGGCGGCGGCCAAGGAGGACGTGCGGGTCGACTACGTGGCCCGCGAATCGGCGTGCGCAGTATGCGATGGCGTCGAGATCGCCGCGATCGTAGCCGGCCGGCTGGTGTCGGTCCCGGTGGAGGGCACCGACGGCTCGCGTCCACCGGTGGCCGAGTCCGGCTGGCTGTCCAACGGCCAGCGCGCAACGGACAGATCCACGAAGGAGGCGCTGAACCAACGGCTGTGGCAGCCGCCGATAGAGGCAGAGGCGAGGCAGCACTCGATCTTCGTGGACGTACAGCTGTGGTCTGACCGGGACGGCAAGCGGCTCTGGTCGTGTCCGATGCTGGCCGCCGTGTGGCAGCTGACCCGGCTCGGCCTGCTGCGGGATCAGGGCCGCAGCGTGATCCAACCGCATCCGTTGCCCGACGACCTGCCGATCGAGTGGGATGAGATGCCGGCGTTGGTCCAGCTCAACCCGGCCGCGACCCCCTTCCACGGCTACCGTACGCTCTCGCTGCTCGACAGCGGTTTCCTCGGAATCGAGCACGCGGTGCGGGTGATCCTCGAACAGGTGGCCCAGGATGACGAGGTGATGGAGCGGGTCATGCAACGGGCGAACCAGGAGGGCATGCCGTTGCCGCAGGACGTGACGGGGCGAATCGCCTATGCGTTCTTGACGGACTTCTGATCATGCGCACCCAGGCGACTCCCGGCTACACGGCCGCAATACGCAGCGAGGCTTCGGCCGTGAGCGTGGCAGTAGGCGAGATTCGCACCGGTCTGCTGCGTAATCGGGCGAGCTTGAACAAGGACACCACGGCTCAGTTGCTCGACCTGATGCCGGGTATGCCGGTGCGCCAGTCCCAGCGCCCGATCGACCACACACTGTCTCCCGACGTCGCCAGCGGCGTCGACTGCAACCTGCTGACATACCGGGGAGCGAGGGTGCGCACAGTAGGCACACTCCTCACGCACGCGGCGGTCACCGGCGGCCGCGTCCTGCAGACCTCGACCTACGCCCGGATCGACCCGACCGGCTCGCAGCGCCGCCAGCCGTGGCCGCACTACACCGCGCATCCGGGCAGGCTGGAGACCCTGGGCCGCGCGGACGCCGCCGACCTCGCGGCCGGCTTCAGGAAACTGACCGAAAGCCCGCAGGCCGGCTGCCTGGACATCGGCGCGATATGCGAGCGGCTGTCGCGGCGGCTTCAGTCCTCCTCGCTGCTGGACGGCAAGCCGATGATCAAATCGCAGTGGACGCGTATCCGCTGGTCCGCGCTGTACGTATCAGAGCACGATGACCGCGCGCGGCCGCAAGCGAACTTCGCGCTCCTTCGGGACGGAGTGCGCACGATCGAGTTGATCGTGCCGTTCCATCTGCGCGAGGCGTACCGGCTCGACGCCGTCCTCGAACTCTGTCGCGATCTCGCTCTGCACGACTGGATGCTGACAACGGTTTCGCAGCGCATCGAGCGGATCAGTTCCGCATCCGGCGACCGGGCGCGCACCATCGGCGAACTGGATGCGACCGTCAGCGAACTGCTTCACTTGTGGATGCCCGGCGCACGGGTCCGGCCCGAACTGGCCGAAGTATGGTCGGGCTTCGAGCGGCAGCCCGGATTCACCCGGCAGTGGGACACGGCGGTCGGCTGGATTCGCGACCAGGTGGCGCTGCACACCTTGCAACTGCTCAGCAGCCTGGAGCGCAATCGTCCCAGCACAGGCTGACCGGCTCAGATCACCGCGCAGTCCACCCCGTCAGATGATTGCCATGTAGATAGTATCCATGTACATTATCTCCATGGACACCGACCCCCGAGACCGAACACCCGGCTTCCTGGTGTGGCGGCTGTCGACGAAGTGGCGCGTCGCCGTCGACCGCGCGCTCGCCCCGCTCGGCCTCACACACGCGCAGTACACGCTGCTGGGTTCGCTCTACGGCATGCACCGCGCCGGTCGGCGGCCGAGCCAGCGGCGGCTGGCCGACCACACCGGGCTGGAGCCGCTGTACGTCTCGAAGCTCGCCCGCTCCCTGGAGTCCGCGGGTCTGGTGGACCGGGTCGCAGACCCCGCGGACACCCGCGCCGTGCAGCTCTCGCTCACCGAGCAGGGCGCTGAGACCGCACGTGAGGCGGTGCAGATCGTTCAGGGCTTGCTCGAGCGCCTGCTCGACCCGCTCGGCGGCCCGGACAGTGAACGCACCCGGTCGTTCGTGAACGAACTCACCGTGCTCCTCGACACTCCCATCACCAACACAGAGGGCTGATGATGACTGCTTCCGCTCCGGCTCCCGTTCTGCTCAACCCCCAGATCGTCGGCCAGGCCGAAAACGCGCACCGTCCCGCGCTGGAACGGATCCTGGGCCGCACCGGCACCACGTTCCCGCAGTGGGTCGCGCTGCGGTTGACCGCAGCCGACGGCGGTACCGCGGACCGTGCCCACCTCGCCGCCCGGATGATCGACGCACTCAAGATCGATCCCGAACTGGCTCGCAGCACGATCGATCAGCTTGTCGAAGCGCGCCTCTTCGAGCCCGACGTCCGTCTCACCGACACCGGCCGCGCCCGCTTCGCCGAGATCAAATCAGCGGTCGACGAAGTGATCTCACAGGTCTACAGCACGATTCCGCAACAGGACCTCGAGACCGCGGCGCGCGTGCTGACCACGCTCACCCAACGCCTCAATGCCCTTGCCTCCTAATACTGCCCGACCGAATACGTGTACGTACTCGCATACGAGGACAGCCTCACCGGCTGCTGCGGCGCGCCGATCTTCGTGCCCTTCCGATAGCCGCCGAACAGCAGTCCGAGTATCACGATGATCAGGATCAGCCAGAAGATCGGCCACAGGCAGCCGAGCGGCCGGGGCGCGGCTCCGTTCGCCGCGTCCCGGCGGCGCCTTCTCCACGGCGGTCGGGAGTAGACCACCTGCCGGCCTCCTCGTTCGACGACGGTCCGGGCACCACCACCCGGTTCAACAACGGCTCAACGTTTAGCAATGACGCAGTCTGCTAACACAGTACCTTGGCCGGGCTACCCGCAAACCGAACTGGAAGGCGATCACGATGCGCAAGTGGCGCAAGCGAATAGTGGGCACCGCGGCGTCCGTGGTCGCCTTGTTCGTGCTCTACCTCATCGGCTCTGCCGTGCATCTGTTCCCTCAGCTGCGCAACCCGTTCGGCGAGACGACCACGGAGCGCAGTCAGCCGGTCGTGCTCAAGTCGATCGTGGACCTGTCGAAGTACGAGGCCGCCAGCGGCAACTTCCAGGTGGTCGTGGACATTAGCTCTTCTGGCATACTGCCGAGCTTCCTTGAGGGCAGCGACACGCTGTTCATCGGCATCGGTGCGGACAACGCGTACGTCGACTTCTCACACCTCAAGGGCGACGCGGTGAAGGTCTCGACCGACCGGCTCACCGCCACGCTCACGCTCCCGCACGCGCAGCTCGATCCGGCCGTGCTGGATGTGAAGCAGTCCTATGTGTTCGCTCAGCAGCAGGGTCTGTTCACCCGGCTCAACTCGTTCCTGAGCGGGAATCCGAACAGCCAGCAAGCCGTCTACGAACTGGCGCAGAAGAAGATCGAACAGGCCGCGGCGACCAGCGCCGTCAAGGCCGACGCCGAGCGCAACACCCGGACCATGCTGGTCAGTCTCTTGCAGTCGCTCGGCTTCAAGACCGTGACGGTCACCTTCGCCTGAGCCTAATCCTCCTGATAGGAGTACCGCTGCTCCTGCCACGGATCCCCGACGTTGTGGTATCCGCGCTCCTCCCAGAACCCGCGCCGGTCGGCGACGAGGTACTCGATGGCGCGGACCCACTTCGGGCCCTTCCACGCGTAGAGGTGCGGCACGACCAAGCGCAGCGGGAATCCGTGCTCGGGGCTCAGTTCCTCACCGTTTCGGCGCGTCGCCAAGACCGTGGTGTCGCGCAGCAGGTCGTCGATCCGCAGGTTGGCTGAGTACCCGTACTCGGCCCAGACCATCGCGTGCGTGACGTCCGGCGCGGGCGGGGCGAGTTCTATCAGCGTTCTGGCAAGCACGCCGGACCACGCGTTGTCCAAGAGGGTGAACTTGGTGACGCAGTGTAGGTCAGCTTCAACGCAATCGGTCGGCAACTGCTGGAACGCCGCGTAATCCCAGGCGCGCTTCGACCCGTCGACAGTCGCGCCGTAAACCTGGAGGTCCCACCGCTCCGGCTTGAACCGCGGCACCGGCCCGTAGTGCAGCACCGGCCAGCTCGCCTGGGCACGCTGCCCAGGAGGAATCCGCCCCGAATCGTCCGCGGAACCTTCGCCGCGCGGCCGGCGCGCGTCGATGCCACTCAGACCCATGACGTCTATCGTCCCAGATCCAAAGGCATGCTCTGTACCGCACAGCACGGCGGCGCGCAGCGTGCCTGGTTAACGCACGTCTCCCTGCGCAGCTCCGGTGTCCACGAACGACGCCAGGCCGCGCAGGATCACCTCGAGTCCGAGGTCGAAGCGGTCGATGCCCTCGGCTTCCTGGTACATCATCGGCCCGGCCAACGCCACCACGTTCGGAAAGCGATCGACCGGCAAAGCTTGCAGGTAGTCGCGGATCTCACCCATTGCCTCGCCGATCTCCGCGGCGCCCGCCTCCGGGAAGCGGGACCGCCACATGTTCTCCTCGATCGCCTCGGCGACCAGGTAGGTGCCGAGCAGGTCTCCGGCGTAAGCGGCGATGCGGTCCGGCAGGCCCCCGGCCCGCAGGATCGAGAGCTGCAACTCGACCGCGTGCAGCCCGTTCTGGCCGAACGGGATGCGACCGATGAACGCCTTGGCCAGGTCGCGGTGCTCGACCAGCACGTCGCGGGAAAGCCGCACGCTCTCCTTCAGCAGTTCGCGCCAGTTCTCGGCGGTCGGCTCGGCGCCGTGCCAGCGGTCGACGACCTGGCCCATCACCCAGTCGACGAGCAGTTCCATCAGCTCGTCCTTGTTGGCGACGTAGGCGTAAAGGGAGGCGGCGCCGGTGCCGAACTCCTGGGCGACGCGGCGCATCGAGAGCGCGTCGATGCCCTCGGCGTCGATGATGCGGACGGCTGCCTCCACGATCGCCTCGCGGCTCAGCTGCGGTTTGTCGGCTGGCCGAGCGGCCCGGCCACCGCGCGGCTGGGGTGCCCACGGCGGCGCCGGCAGGTCTGTCGACGACCGGCCATCACTCGTGCGCGCCACCGTCATCCGAGCTCCAGTCTTCCAAGGCCGACCGCTCCCAGCCCGCCCTCAGCACCCCACCCTACGCCCGAACGAACACCGTACGCAACGACGAACAGCGTACTTGACACGAACAGTGTTCCAGTCTAGAACGGTGTTCAGGAAAACAAACATCGTTCGCCACGGGGAGGAACCCATGCCGGCCACCGTTGATCAGTCCACCGAGAGCGCCCCAGGGCAGAGCGCACCGCCCGATTTCAAACCGTCCAGGCTCCAGTGGCTCGTACTGCTCACCGTGCTCGGCGCGGACATCATGGACCTGCTGGACTCGACGATCGTCAACGTCGGTGCGCCTACCATCGCCCGGGACCTGCACGCCTCGGGCAGCCAGCTGCAGTGGGTCATCGCTGGATACACCCTCGCGATGGCCGTCGCGCTGATCACCGGCGGCCGGCTCGGCGACCTGTACGGGCACCGCCGCATGTTCCTGCTGGGCATCGGCGCGTTCACCGTCTTCTCCGCGCTCAGCTCGGCGGCCACAGACCCGCAGATGCTGATCGCCGCCCGCGCGCTTCAGGGCCTGTCCGCAGCGGTGATGCTGCCGCAGGGGCTGACGATGATCCGCTTAGTGTTCCCGCCCGCGCAGGCTGGTGCGGCGATGAGCATCTTCGGCCCGGTCATGGGCCTGGCAGCCACTCTCGGCCCGATCGTCGGCGGCGCGCTCGTGCAGGCGAACCTGTTCGGGTCGCAATGGCGCTCGATCTTCTGGGTCAACGTGCCGGTCGGGCTGCTGTCCCTCATCTGCGCGTGGCGGGTGATTCCCCGCGACAAGCCGCACGGTCCCGACGCGCCGACACTCGACGTCGGCGGGATGCTGCTGTCCGGTATCGGAATGCTGCTGCTGGTCTACCCGCTGATTCAGGGCCGCGATAAGGGCTGGCCCGCGTACATGTTCGTGATGATGGCGGCCTCGGTCCCCGTCTTCGCAGGGTTCTGGTTCCAGCAGCGTGCCCGCCAGCGCCGTGGCCGCACCCCGCTCATGACGCCGTCCCTGTTCACGAAGCGGGCGTTCACCGGAGGTCTGGTCCTCGCAACGTTCTTCTTCGCGGGCATGGGCGCGCTGTTCCTGGTGCTGATGCTGCACATCCAGCTCGCGCTGGGCTACACGTCCCTGCACGCGGGTCTGACCGGCCTGCCGTTCTCTCTGGGCGCGGCGGTCGGCACCGGCCTCGCGGCGGTGGTCCTGGCGCCGAAGTTCGGCCGCAAGGTCCTGCATGCCGGAGTGGTCACGATGGCAGCGGGCATCGCCGGCGTCGCACTGACGGTCACCCAAGCGGGGATGAGCCTCACCACGTGGGACCTGGTGCCGTCCTACACGATCTGCGGAATCGGCATGGGCCTGCTCATCGCCACGTACTTCACGACAGTCATCTCAGCGGTCGATGACGTGGAGACCGGCACCGCGGGCGGTGTCCTCAACGCAGCCCAGCAACTGGCCAGCTCCCTCGGCGTGGCCCTGTTCGGCACGCTGTACTTCAACTCGCTGACAGCTGGCCACACGTCCGTCAGCGCCACGTCGAGCACCTTGTTGTTTGCCAGCATCGCCGTAGCGCTCTGCTTCCCACTCGGCTTCCTCCTGCCGCGCTTTCCCCGCACTGAGACTCCCCTCGTATCGTGGAAGCCAGGTTTGACAGGGAGAGTCAGATGGCTGAGGCGAGACGCCGGTACGATCCGGACTTCCGGGCCGGTGCGATCAGGATCGTGACCGAGACCGGGAAGTCGGTCGCGCAGGTCGCGAAGGACTTGGGGATCAATGAGACGACGCTGGCGACGTGGGTGAGTCGCGACCGGGCCGCTGCCCGTAAGGCCGCGGCCGACGGCTTTGGGAGAGCGAGCACGAGGAACTCGTCAGGTTGCGGCGGGAGAACGCTGAACTGGCGATGGAGCGTGATGTCCTCAAGCGTTCGGTGGTCCTCTGGGTGAAGGAGGCGACGAGGTAGCCGTGGCCAGCTTCATCGCCTGCCAGCGGGCCGAGCACGGGGTGCCGCACACGACCGCCTGCCGGGCCCTGGGCGTTTCCGAGTCGTGGTTCTACAAGTGGCACGACCGGCCGGCCACCGCGCGCCGGCTGCGCCGGGCCGCGCTGGCCGAGCGGATCGGCGAGCTGTTCGAGGGGTCCGGGCGCACCTATGGCTCGCCGCGCATCGCCCAGGACCTGCAGGCCGAGGGCTGGAGGGTGAGCGTGAACACCGTCGCGGCCGTCATGGCCGAGCTGGGTTTGTCCGGCCGCATCCGTCGCAAGGGCAGGACGACGACGGGGGCCGGGAAGCGTCCGGTGGCTCGGGACCTGGTGCGCCGCAACTTCGACGCGGTCGCCCCGGACGTGCTGTGGTGCGGGGATATGACGGAGATCGACACCGTCGAGGGC
>DASUAR010000303.1:0-28230 GCA_035763685.1 Actinocrinis sp.
CTGCCCCGGACGCTGCGGGGGCGGCGTCGGACGACCGTAGTCCGGGTAGTCCGAGCCGTCGGATCCGTATGTCATCGTGCGACAGTCCCCAAGGTCGTTGCGTGGGCGGCCCGTCCGCCGTCTCATTCGGTTTGCACTGCGTGTCGAGCGGTGTGTCGATCTCTTCATGAAAGACGCCGCCTCGCGTGGAGCAGTTGCGAATGGGCGGCGGGTCTTTCCTAAGAAAAGTGCTCTCTTCAGCTATTGCTCAGCCCAGTCTAGTAGGGCCCGCGATCGCATGCCCGGTCACACGTACGCGTGTGCGAGCGGGTTCACTCGATAACGCGATGCCACACGGTCAGCCCTCCTGCGCGGTCGGGCGCACCGTGAGCTCGTTGATCGCGACGTGCCGGGGCCGGGTGACCATGTACTCGATCGCGTCCGCGATGTCCTGCGCTTCGAGCACCTTCACCCCGGCGAATCGCTGCATCTGCGCTTGGAGGATCTCGGGGCGCAGGTGGTCGCGCAGCTCGGTGTCCACGGCGCCGGGCTCGATGAGCGAGACCCGCAGGTGACGGCCGGCGAACTCCTGCCGCAGCGACTCGCTGAACGCGCCGACGCCGAACTTGGTGGCGTTGTAGACGTTGCTGCCCACGCGCGCGACCCGGCCGGCGATCGAGCTGACGTTGACCAGGTCCGCCACCTGGCGCGGCCCGCTCTCCGCGGCGCGCAGCAGGTGCGGGAGGGCGGCGTGAGTCGCCGTGAGCAGCGCGGTGAGGTTCAGGTCGACCATGCGCCGCCAGTCCTCGAGCGAGGCGGTGGCGGCAGGGCCGAGCAGCATGATGCCGGCGTTGTTGACCAGGATGTCGATGCGGTCGTGGCCGAACGCGCTCGCAGCGGTCTCGATGGCCTCACTCAGCCGGTCGGCGTCGGTGACGTCCGCAGCGAGCGCCAGCGCGGTACCGCCGTCCGCGGCGATCTCCTTGACCAGGGCGTCGAGCCGGTCCGCCCGGCGGGCGATCGCCACCACGCTCGCGCCACGCGCGGCCAGTGCCCGAGCGGTCGCCGCGCCGATGCCGCTGGACGCACCGGTGATCACGGCCGTGGTGCCCTCCAGGCGGCGACCGGCGCTCGCGCCCGTGCCGCCGACGCCTGTCGCAGTGTCCTGCGTCGCGCCCTCGTTCTTCGCAGCGCCGTCGGTCATCAGATCACCTCTCGGTCAGGCGGAAGACGAGCAGTTCGCGATTCTGCGCTCGCTTCGCATAGGCATCGAAATGCGGCCACACGCGCAAAAGCAGCGCCAAGGCGGCGTCGCGCTCGGCGCCCTGGAGCACGCGCGCGGTGACGTCCGTGCGGCGCCCTCGGATCTCGGCGGTGGCTTGCGGATCGGCGCGCAGGTTGAGCGCCCAGCCCGGGTGCCGTTCCTGGCCCCAGTTCGAACCGATGACGAGCAGGTCCCCGCCGTCTTCGGCGTAGGTAACCGGAGTCACTCGCGGTTCGCCGGTGCGCCGGCCCGTGGTGGTCAGCAGCATCAGCGGCATGCCGACGGTGCCGGACAACGAGAGGCGGCCGCGGGTGGCCCGCTGCACGGCCAGGTCGGCGGGCGGGAAGACCCGTTTGCCGACCGACGCGAAGGCTGAGCTTCCAAGGACCGGCACGGCGCGCAGGCGCCCGGCGAACGACATGCTCCGCATCGTAGATCATGACAGACCACGCGGCCATGGGCGCGAACGTTTCAGAGCCCGCCCGCCGGGTGTGCGAATGCGGCACCGCACGCGGTTCAACCGCTGCCGGTGGCCTTCCACCGCCGCCGCAACTCGTCAACCGCCCCCGGTGTCAGCGCTCCGAACGCCCTAAGCCGCGCGACGCCGCCGTCCGGGTAGATGTCGAGCCGCAGATGCGTCGCAGGCTCCGCATGCCGGATCAGGAATCGATGAGCGGTGTCGGGCTGGAGCTTCGTCTTGGGCAGCAGCACCGTCCAGCCCGTCTCGGCCGGCTGCCGGTCATCGCCGATGCGCGCCGCCGACAGCTTCGCTTTGTGCGGCGCGTTGCCCTTGTAGTACGTCGTGTCGATCTCCAACACGCGCACGATTCCCTCGCCGAGCAGCCGGATCTCGGCCCAGTCGTTGCCGCCGTCGCGGCGTCGGGCGTTCTCCCAGCCCTCCCCCATGGAGCGAGCGAGCCCCGGCATCAGCATGTTGTCGGCGCGGCCGAAGTACATGTCGCTGCATTCTGATACGCGCGCGCCGTCGATCAGCGAGGCGAGGTTCACGGTGACGCCATCGAGAAAAGCAGGGTCGGCCAACGGTTCGCCGTGCACGCGCAGCCTCGCGACGCCGCCGTCCGGCAGAAGATTGAGACGCACGTGGCTGAACCGCCGCCCGAGGTCGCCCACGGCAATGTGATGCTCCTGGCCGCCGCCGAGCGGGTACGGCGGCACGATCTCAGTCCACCGCGCCGTCAACAACCGCTTCGGGGACGGGTATCCGTCGCACCACGTGGCTTCGACCGAGCACTGCGGCGGGTAGTTGCCGAGGAAGTGGGCGGTGTCGACGACGACGCCGCGGATCAGGCCGGCGGCGCCGAGCCGGATGATCGCGCTGTCGTGATCGTTGCCTGCGACACCCGGCGCGCCGGGCCTGCGCCTGCGCGTCTCCCAGCCGTCGTACTGCTGGCCCTTGGCGGTGAAGGTCGCGGGCCGGAAGAGCGGCGGCCCCGCGTTGATCAGGTTCTCCTTGTCCGCGAAGAACTCGTCGTTGGCCCAGATCACGCAGCCGCCGAGCGCGCGCGAGGCCAGGTCGGGCAGCGCGGTGAACGCCGCCACCGCTCCGGCCGCCGTGCCGCCTCGCGCATCGCTCACGTTCCGACCGCCTCGCGTTCCTCGGGCGCGACAGCGACACCCTCGCCAGATCCGGACGGCCCCGCAGTGCGCGGCCCGCTCGTGATCCGCCGCAGCAGCTTGCCGAGCGGCTTGTCATGGACGACTCGGCCACGCAGGTACGTGGCCTGAACGACACCGGCCAGCATCGCACCCTGATACGGCGTCAGCGGATGCCGGTGCGCGAGAGCCGCGCCGTCAACCGTGAACTGCGCGTCGGGATCGAACACCACCAGGTCGGCATCGCAGCCCACCGCGATGCGTCCCTTGTGCGGCAGGCCGACGAAGTCCGCCGGACGCGACGACATCAGCTCAGCCACCCGCTCCAGCGTCCAGCCGCGCCGACGCGCCTCGGTCCACACCACCGGCAGCCCGAGCTGCACCGAGGCGATCCCGCCCCACGCGGTCGCGAAGTCGCCGGCCGTGCGCTGCTTCAGCTCGGGCGGGCACGGCGAGTGGTCGGAGACCACGAAGTCGATCAGGCCGCTGTCCAGGGCCGCCCACAGCCGCTCCCGGTTGGCGGCCGAACGCACCGGCGGGCAGCACTTGTACTCGGTGGCCGCGTCAGGGACCTCCTCGGCGGCGAAACGCAAGTAGTGCGGGCACGTCTCCACGGACACCCGCACACCCCCGGCCTTGGCCTCCTCGATCAGCGGAAGGCACTCGGCCGAGGAAAGGTGCAGGATGTGGACTCGCGCCCCGGTCCGCCGCGCGACGGCGAGGACCTGCGCCACCGCCGCGGACTCGGCGGCGTCGGGACGCGAGGCGAGGAAAGCCGCGAACTGCGTCACCGGCGCGGCAGCGCCCCGGCTCGCGTGGTCGAGGGCGCGCTGGTCCTCGGCGTGCACGATCAGCAAAGCGCCAAGCTCAGCGCTCCGCCGCGCCGTCGCCTCGAACTCGACCGGGTCGAGCGCGGGGAACTCGGGCACCCCGGAATCGGCCAGGAAGCACTTGAAACCGAACACGCCCGCGTCGTGCAAGGCCGCCAGCTCGGACCGGTTCGCGGGCACCGCGCCGCCCCAGAATCCGACGTCCACCGAGATCCGCTCCTTCGCGGCGGCGCGCTTCTCGGCCAGCGCGTCAGGGGTCGTAGTCGGCGGGATCGAGTTGAGCGGCATGTCGATCAGCGTCGTCACGCCGCCGAGCGCCGCCGCCCGAGTCGCGCTGTCAAAGCCCTCCCACTCGGTACGGCCCGGCTCGTTGATGTGGACGTGCGTGTCCACGAGACCGGGCAGCACGGCAAGCGAACCCAGCTCGACATCGCGCGCGGCGGAAGCCGGAGCGTCATAGGGCAGGATCGCGGCGACGACGCCGCCGGACACGCACACGGCCGCGGGTTGTTCGCCGTCCGGCAGCACGACGCGCTGGGACCGCAGAACCAGGTCGAAGTGCCGACGCGGCGACATGTTCACTCCTCCGTCGAGCCGGCCGGGGCCGGATTGGCAGTGTAGGAGCGCCAGTCTGCGTGGTCTGAGATGTCCAGGTAAAGCCCGGGAGGCTCACGGTACGAGTGGCGGCGGATCATCGAGAGGCACCCGGAGCCGTCCGCCAACTCGATGACACCGAGTTCCAGCTCGGCAGGTTCGGCAGGGAGCAGAGACTCGCGCAGCACCTCCCACGGCACGTCATACAGCTCCCCCGCGACCGATATTCCGGCTTCAGCCTCGTGTGGGCCTGTTAACTTCGCGAGCGCGGGGAACCGGTCACCAACCGAGTAGAACCGGTATTTGGGCGCCGTCCGCACCGCACCCAAGAACTGCGCGCCAGCGAGCAGGTGGTGCAGCGGCCCTCCCCGCATCGCGCCACCACTGAGGAACATCAGGGTCATGGCGCCTCCGCCGGGCCTGCTGCACTCGCCACACTGCCTTGCGCGCTCCCGCTGCCCCGCTTCGATAGGCCTGTTAATTCTGGCCGAGTCGAGGTCGCATCCGCCGCGCGCCGGTGATGCAGCGCCCCCTCCAGCTCCCGCAGCGGCCGCCCGCAGCCGCCCCGCGTCACCGCCACGATCTCCGCGACGATCGAGAGCGCGACCTCTTGCGGCGTGCCGCCGCCGAGATCCAGCCCGATCGGCGCGTGCAGCCGCGCGAGCCGGTCGCCCTCGATTCCCGCCGCGCGCAGCCGCTCGGCCCGATCCGCGCACGTGCGCCGCGACCCGAGCGCGCCGACGTATCCCGCTTCGGATCGCAGCGCCTCGATCAGCGCCGGCACGTCGAACTTCGCGTCGTGGGTGAGCACGCAGATCGCGGTGCGGGCGTCGACCGGCGTCGTGGCCAGGTAGCGATGCGGCCACTCGACGATCACCTCGTCCGCGTCCGCGACACGCTCGCGCGTGGCGAAGACCGGCCGCGCATCGCACACCGTCACGCGGTAGCCCAGGAACTTGCCGACCGTCGCGAGGGCATCGGCGAACTGCACCGCGCCGAAGATCAGCAGTCTCGGGCGCTCGTCGGCGGGTCGCTCCTCGATCGGCAGCGGGTCCGTGCGCGGGTCGACCCGCCGGACCGCGACCTCGATCGAGCCGCCGCACGGCAGGTGCGGCGCGAACGGCTCACCGCGGCCGTCGGGCTCGAAGCGGCGGCGCACCTCCAGCCCGCTGTCCAGCACGGCGAGACAGAGTTCGTACACCTCGGCATCGATACAGCCCGCGGAAACGGTGCCGGCCGCGGTCGCCTCCGTGTCGACCGCGAACGCCGGACCGAGCTCACGCGGCGCGCTGCCGGCTATGGCGGTCACCGTCGCGAGGGCATAGGGCTCGCCGCGCGCGTGCCAGCAGCGAAGGGTCTCCTCCAGGTCAGCCATCTGCGTTCGCCTCCTGTTCGCACAGCGCGATGTGTTCGGGCCGGATGGGAACGCGAGTGAGCGCGAGGCCCGTCGCGTCGCGCACGGCCGCGGCTATCGCAGGCGTCGAGGACAGCGTCGGCGGCTCGCCGGCGCCGCGCAGGCCGTACGGCGAAGCCGGGTCGGGGCGCTCCAGGATCCGCATGCCGAGCGGCGGCATGTCGAGGATGGTCGGGATGAGGTAGTCGGTGAACGACGGATTGCGCACCTTCCCGTCGATCGTGATGATCTCCTCGAGCACGGCCAGGCCGAGCCCCTGCGCGGTACCGCCCTGGATCTGGCCTTCGAGCGCCAGCCGGTTGAGTATCCGGCCGACGTCCTGGACCACGTCGAGCTGCACCACGCGGATCAGGCCCAGTTCGACGTCCACATCGACGACGGCGCGGTGCACGGCGAAGGCGAACTGGACGTGCGAGCTGCCCTGTCCGGTGAGCCGGTCCAGCGGACCGGTGCCGCGGTGCCGGTACTCGCGCGTCTCCTCGATCGTCTTCTCCCCGAGCAGGTCGGCCAGGTCGGCGATCGGTTCACCCAGCCCTGAAACGATCTTGCCGCCGAGTAACATCGAGCCCTGGGGTACCGGCACGCCACGCTCGCGCGCTGCTTCGAACACCCGCTCGCGCACGGCTTCGCACGCCGCCTTGACCGCTCCCCCGGTCATGTACGACTGCCGGGACGCGGATGAGGACCCTGACGATCCGACCCGCGTGTCCGCCCGCGCGAGCGTCACCTGCTCGACGCCGAGTTCAGTGCGGGCGATCTGCCCCTGGACCGTGACCAATCCCTGCCCGACCTCGGCGGCCGCGGTGTGCACGCGGGCGACCGGTTCGCCGCGTTCGACGGCGAGCGTGACGCGGGCGGTGGCGAAGTCGTCGAAGCCCTCTGAGTAGCAGATGTTCTTGATCCCGACGCCGTAGCCGACGCCCCGGCGTACGCCCTCACCGTGCGTCGTGTTGCCGTAGCCGCCTGGCAGCAGCGCGTTCGGGTCCCGCGCCGATGGCATCGGCATCGAGCGCAGCTCGTCGAACATCTCGGCCAGCGGCGCCGGGGAGTCGATCACCTGGCCGGTCGCGATGGTCGAGCCCTGTTTCACGGCGTTGCGGGCGCGCAGTTCGAGCGGGTGCATGCCGAGCTGTGCGGCCAGCGCGTCCATCTGCGCCTCGTAGGCGAAGCAGGCCTGCACGGCGCCGAATCCGCGCATCGCTCCGCACGGCGGGTTGTTCGTGTAGGCGCCGTACGCGTCGATCGCGACGTGTTCGACCTCGTATGGTCCGGCACCGAGCGAGGATGCGTTGCCGACGACGGCTTCGGTGGTTGAGGCATAGGCGCCGCCGTCGAGCAGGATCTCGGCGATGACGTAGACCAACGTGCCGTCACGCCGCGCGCCGTGGGTGTAGCGCATGATCGCCGGGTGGCGGTGTACGTGCCCGAAGAAGGACTCCTGCCGGTTGTACACCATGCGCACCGGCCGGCCGGTGCGCAGCGCGAGCATGGCGGCGTGGATCTGCACCGACAAGTCCTCGCGGCCGCCGAACGCTCCGCCGATGCCGGCGAGCGTCAGGTGCACCTTCGATTCCGGCAGGCCGAGGCAGGGCGCGACCTGTTCGAGGTCGGCGTGAAGCCACTGCGTGGCGACGTGCAGCTCGACGCCGCCGTCGGCCAAAGGGTAGGCCAGCCCCGCCTCCGGACCGAGGAAGGCCTGATCTTGCATGCCGACCTGGTATTCGCGGGTGACCGTCACGTCGGCCAGCGCCTGGACGGCGGGATTGAGCGGGTCGCCGCGGCGGATCGGCTGGTGGCGCACGACATTGCCGCCGGCATGCACGCGCGGGCCGGCCGGATCGAACAGCGCGCTGCGCAGGTCGGTGACCGGCGGAAGGGTTTCATACTCGACGACGATCGCGTCCAAGGCACGCCGGGCCGTCTCCGCGTCGTCGGCTGCGACGATCGCGACCGGCTCGCCGTGGTAGCGCACCCGGTCGATCGCGAGGACCGGGCAATCGCGCACGATCAGGCCGTAGTACTCGCGGCCGGGCACGTCCCGGTGGGTGAGCACCGCGCGCACTCCCGGAAGCGCGCGGGCCGGCGCGGTATCGAGGCGCTTGATCAGTGCACTGGCATGCGGACTGCGCAGCGTCGCGCCATGGAGCATGCCTTCGGCCTTCAGGTCTGAGGCGTACTCGAAGGTCCCGAGCACCTTGGCGGCCGCGTCGGGTCTCAGCGGACTGTCGCCCACGCCGCCGGGGCGGTGCCGGCGGCCGTTGCCGTTCATCGCCTGCCGCTCCTCTCCGCTGCCCGCTGCCTCACCCGCGGTCCTTCATCCGGTCGCTCGCGCGCCGGGCCGCGCGGGCCAGCTGCGCGGTGTCGGCCGTGCGCAGCCGCGCGTCTTCGACGACGGGGCGGCCGTGCACGGTGAGCAGCTTGAGCGGGGCCGGGGATCCGAATACGAGAGCTGCGACCGGGTCGGCGATGTCGGCGTGCGCGAGGCCGTCGAGCCGCCACAGCGCCAGGTCGGCGCATTTGCCGGGTTCGAGCGAGCCGATCTCGTGCGCGCGGCCGAGCACTCGCGCGCCGCCGATGGTGCCGAGGCGCAGCGTGGCGCGCGCGTCCAGGGCGGCCTCCGGGTCCGGTGCGCCGGCGCGCAGCCTGGAGACATAGAGCGCCGAGCGCAGTTCCTCGACGAGCATGCCGGCCTCCTGGGAGGCCGGGCCGTCGACTCCAAGACCTACGGGCACCCCGGCGTCGATCAGTGCCTTGATGGGGGCGTGCCCGGAACCGAGCCTGGCGTTCGAACTCGGGCAGTGCGCGACGCCGGTTGCGGTGGCGGCCAGGCGTTTGACGGCCGCGTCGGACAGGTGCACGCAGTGCGCGAGCCACACGTCGGGTCCGAGCCAGCCGAGGGATTCGGCGTATTCGGCGGGCGTGCAGCCGTGCTCGGCAACGCAGAACTCTTCCTCGTCGGCGGTCTCGGCGAGGTGGGTGTGCAGCCGCACGCCGCTCTCGCGGGCCAGTTGCGCGCTGCGGATCATCAGTTCGCTGCTGACGGAGAACGGTGAGCAGGGCGCGAGGCCGATCCGGGTGAGCGAGCCGGGGCGCGGGTCGTGGTAGCGGCCGATGGCGTCCTGGCTGGCGTCGAGGATCGCGTCCAGGTCCTCGACCACCTCGTCCGGGGGCAGCCCGCCGGCTGAGACACCGCGGTCCATCGAACCGCGGGTCGGGTCGAAACGCAGACCGATCCCGCGCGCCGCGATGATCGTCGCGCCGAGCAGGTCGCCGCGGCCGCGCGGGAAGAGGTAGTGGTGATCGCTGGTGGTGCTGCATCCGGTCAGGGCCAGCCAGCCGAGCGCGGCCTGCGCCGCGGCGAATACGGCCTCTTCATCGATGCGGGCCCAGCGCGGGTAGAGCTGGGTGAGCCAGCCGAAGAGGGGCGAATCCTGGGCCAGGCCGCGGAAAATCCACTGGAAGAGGTGGTGGTGGGTGTTGACGAGGCCCGGGGTGAGCAGGCAGCCGGAGCCGTCGATCACGCGCGCGGGCGGACCGCAGCCGCGGCCGGCTTTCGCTTCCCGGGGCGCGGGTCCGGGGCCGACGGCTCTGATCACGCCGTTGGACACGATGACGTGCCCGGTCGCGTATTCGCGGCCCTCGGCATCGACGGTCGCGACGGCGCAGCCCTCGATGATGAGGGCCGAGCCGGTTTCCGTGTCGTGCGCGATCTCGCTCATCGGGTGACCGCCTGCCCGCGCGCGGCACGCAGTTCGGCGGTCGCGAGCCGAACCGCCTCGATGATCTTCTCGTATCCGGTGCAGCGGCACAGGTTTCCGGCTAGCGCCTCGCGGATTCGAGCCTCGTCGGGTTGACCGGCCGAATCCGTGCCCTCGGTCGGCTTGCTCAGTGTTCGATGAACGAGGTCGTGTACCGCGACGATGAGGCCGGGGGTGCAGAAGCCGCACTGCACCGCGCCGCATTCGATGAACGCCCGCTGCACCGCGTCGGGTACCCCGTTCTCGGCGAGCCCTTCGACGGTGCGCACGTCGCGGTCCTGGGCCTGCCCGGCCGCGACCAGGCACGAGCAGACCGCTTCGCCGTCGAGGTAGACGGTGCAGGACCCGCATTCGCCCTGCTCGCAGGCATTCTTCGTGCCGGGCAGGTCGAAGTGCTCGCGCAGCGCGGTGAGCAGGCTGGCTCCGGCGGGTACCGCGGCCGCGCTGCGCACGCCGCCGTTGATCGTCAGGCTCAGCGCGCCGTTCCGCGGCGCGGGATGCTTCAATGACGCAGGGTCCTTCGACGCGGCGTTCTTCGATGCAGGGTCCTTCAACGCAGGGTTCTCCAGCGCTGCGTTCTTCGATGCGGCGTTCGCCGATGCCGGGTTCGTCAATGCTGGCTCCGTCATGCCGGAATGGGTTCCCTGTCTCGGTCTGCGGCCCCGGTGGTGCGAATCCAGCGCAGCGCCCGGGTCGCCAGCACGGCGAGCGCGTGGCGGCGATACGCGGCGGTGCCGCGCACGTCGTCGATCGGGCTGGCCGCGTCGGCCACCAGTTCGCCGAACCGGCGCGCCGCCGAGACCGGCACGGTCAGGTTCGTCCAGTCCAGCGCTCCGGCGAGGAAGCGTTCGGCGGCGCGGGCGGCCAGCGGCGTCGGCCCGGCCGAGCCGATGCCGGTGCCGACCGTGCGGCGGTCCAGGTCGAGGGCGAGCGCGAAGGAGCACACCGCGATCACCATCGCGTTGCGCGAGCCCACCTTGGCGAACTGCTGCGGTCCCGCCGCGGTCGGGATGAGCACCGCGCGGATCAGCTCGTCCGACGCCAGCGCCGACCGCTTGACGCCGGTGAAGAAGCCGCCGATCGGGATGTGCCGCACCCCTCGGAAGGATTCGGCCTCGACGACGGCTCCGGTGGCCAGCAGCGCGGGATGCGCGTCCCCGGCCGGGGACGCGGTGCCCAGGTTCCCGCCGACCGTGGCACGGTTGCGGATCTGCGGTGAGCCGACGGTGCGCGCGGCCATCGCCAGCGCGGGGAGCCGGTCGGCCAGGTCGGAGATGATCCGCGCGTAGGGGACGGCGGCGCCGAGGTGGACCGTTCCGCCGACGACGTCCCACTCCTTCAGCTCCCTGATGCGGCCGAGGTCGAGCAGGGCGCTGGGCCGGCGCAGGTCGAAGTTCAGCTCGACCATCACGTCGGTACCGCCGGCGATCGGCACGGCGTCGGGGCGCGCGGCCTTGGTCTCCAGGGCCTCGGCCCAGCTGGTGGGGGCGAAGAACTCCATCGCTCGCGCCGCTCCTCGCTCTGTGTTCGTCATGGCCGCCGCTCGCGCCGCCTCGTGGCCGCCGATGCTTCGGTCCGTGGCTCCGGTCACTCCCAGGCGCCGGGGTCCAGTGCTGCGCCTGCACGGGTGAGGGTGCCTTCGATCAGGCCGTACGGCCGGTCGGCGGCGTAGAAGACCTCGTTGTCGTTGGTGAGTGCGAACGGCGCCAGGTCCACCGCGAAGTGGTGCCGGTTGGGCAGGGTGAGCCTGACCTCTGCGACCCGTTCGTCCTGCGTGAGCAAGCGCTCCCCCATCGCATAGAGGGTTTGCTGGAGGGAGAGGCTGTGCGTGTCTGCGAACGCGGTCATCAGCGCGGCTCGGGCGCGCGCGTACGACTTGTCCCAGTCGATGTCCGCCGTCGCCTCGGTGTGCCGCCAGCGGGCGTCCACCGCGGTGGCCAGGACGCGGTCGGTGGTCTCCGCGAGTGTGGTGTATTCGTCCTTGTAGAAGCCGTGGAACTCGGAGCCCGCGGTGTTGAGCACGACGAGGTCGGTCAGGCCGCTGACCATGGTGCGCCGGCCGTCGACGTCGGCGTGGACGAGCACGGTACGCACCTCGCGGCCGCCGCGCACGAACGAGTGCCTGCTTTCGGCGCCCGGGATGCGATCCCAGGCGTACTCCTCGACGGCGATCCGCGCGTGGCTGATGTAAGGGCACGTGGTGAGGAAATGCCGGGTGAGCAGCACGGCGAACTCTTCGGCCGTGGCGACGCCGTGTCGCCTGGCGAGGGCGTAGACAGCGTTCTTCTGCGCGTCGGTGGTCAGGACCTTGGCGTTGTCGCCGGTCAGGTGGGTTTCGGCCTGGTCGCCGCGCAGCGCGACGCTGACGGTCAGGTCCTTGAGCGCGTGCTCGGCCCCGGTTCTGGAGACGTGCACCATCCGCACCTCGGCCTTGCCGTAACGCGTCGGGCCGAGGACGACGGAATTCGAGCGCTGATACAGCACGTCAGCTTCCCCGGTAGGTGGAGTAGGAGAAGGGGCTCAGCAGCAGCGGGACGTGGTAGTGCGCGGCCGCGTCGGTGATGGCGAAGCAGACCGCCACCTCCGGGTAGAAGAACTCTTTGACCCCGCGCCCGGTGAAGTAGCCCGCGGTGTCGAAGACCAGCCGATACGTCCCGCCCGCGCCGCCGCCCCGCGCCGGCGCCGCCACACCGGGATCGACGCCGGCGAAGTCCTCGCGCACGCGGCCGTCCGCGTCGGTGCGGGTCTCGGCCAGAGTGCTCCAGCCGTGTTCGGTGGCGGTCTCGAGGCGAACGGACAGTCCGGCGGCCGGCTGTCCGAGCGCGGTGTCGAGTACGTGCGTGGACAGGCTCACCATTGCGGCCGGGTCCCCTCCGCGAGGCCGAGCAGCAGCTTGTCGAGCCGCAGCCGTACGATCTGGTTCAGTTCATCGCGCACCACCGCCTGTTCGGTCGGTTCGTCGTGGTCGAGGCGGCCGAGCGCGGCGGCGAGCAGCTGCGGCGCGGTGCGTCCGGTCGCACGGATGAGGTAGACGTGGCCGAATTTGGCCTCGTAGGCGGCGTTGGCCGCGGCGAGCGCGGCGGCGGTGCGCGCGTCTGCGTCCGCGGCCCCGGCCTGCTCGGCGCGTGACCACGTCGCGTCGCGTCCGGCGCCCGCGGCCCGTTCGCCGATGCGGGGATGCGCCGCCAGGGCTTGCTCGATGTCGGACCAGTCGAGCGCGGCGAGTTGAGCGGCCGAGCATCGGTGCAGGCCGGCGGCGTCATCGAAAGGCCGAGCAGCCGTGACGGCGGCGATCCAGCGCCGGGACGCGCAACAGGAGCCGAGCGCGGCCGCGGCGTCGCCGTCCGGCAGCGCGTTGAAACGGGCCAGCCCGACGCGCACGGGTACGGGCGCGCCCACATTCGCGCCCGTGCCCGCCTCCCGCGCCGCCACGTCCACCGGCCACTTCCGTCCGATCCAGTCCTGCTAGCGCCTCAGTCAATCCGGTGCTGACCTCGGCATCCATGGGCCGATGGCACGAACCGGCTCACCGCGGCGGCCCGCCCGCGTTGGAGGTTCCTACGAGAAGCCCAGGCGGCTAGGGTGACTGGTAAGGCCGCAACATCCAGCCGTGAGAGACGCTCTGCCCGCCGACAAGGGGATTGCTCGGATGCGCTTACGGGACCTGGTCGAGTCCTCGCCGCTCGGGCTGACGCCGGTCACCGGCGCGCCCGGCCTCGAGCGTGAGCTCGGCTCGGTGATGGTGACCGATCTGCCGGACCCGAGCCGGTATCTGCGCGGCGGCGAGCTGGTGGTCTCCGGCCTGGTGTGGCTCGCCGACCAGCGCAGATCGGCGAGCGAGCACTGCGAGTTGTTCGTCGGCGCGATCGCCAGGGCGGGCTGCGCGGGGCTGGCGGCCGGGGACACGACGGACGCGCCGCTGCCGCGCGAGCTGCTGGCCTCCTGCGCGCGGCACAGCGTGCCGCTGCTGCACGTTCCGGCGAAGGTGGCGTTCGCTGAGCTGACCGAGTGGATTTCCCGGCGCATCTCGGCGGAACGGGCCGCGGACGCGGGCGAGCTGCTGGCGCGCCACCGCCGCCTGGTGGCCGCGGAAGCGCAGCAGGGCATGTCCGGGATCGTGCGGTTGATCGCCCAGGAGACCGGGATGGCCTGCGGCGTGATCACCGCGGCCGGCGAGCTGGTCGCGGCGCATGACGGGCAGCAGCCGAGCCCGGCGGCGCGGGCGGCGATCGCGCGGGAGGCGCTGCGGACGGCGGCGCAGCCGGAGCGGCTGGTCGAATATCGGGCCAGGGCGTACTCGGTGTACACGGTGCACGGCCGGCCGGGCACGCCGATCACCGACTGGTACGCCGTGTTCGAGGGTGATTGGCGGACGTGGCCGAGGCAGCGGCGGGACGCCGCGCGGGGCGCGGCCCGGCTGATCGGCGCCGAGCGCACTCGGCTGGCGGAGGGGCAGCGGGCGTTGCGCCGGGTCGGCCGGGAGCTGGTGACCTTGGCCGCCGGGGCCGGGCCGGCCGCGGAGATAGGGGCGCGGCTGACGGTCGCCGGCCTCGATCCGGCCGCGGGGCTGCGGGCGATCGCCGTGGCCGTCACGGCGGCGGGCGCGAACGGCGCGAACGCCGCCACCGAATCGGGTGGCGCGGGCGGCCCGCACGTCGGCAGGCTCGCGCGGGTGCTGGTCGAGGCGGCCGAAGCGGACACGCCGGCGCCGATCGCGGTCTTCGGTCCGCACGCGGGCGCGACGGCGGGCGAGCAGGAGGAGGGCGCAGCGAACGGCGATCCGTGGCTCGGCGCGGCGTATGCGGTGGTGCTCAGCGCGGACCCGCTGCTGCCGGCGGCAGAGGCGCCGACCGGTGCGCGCGGCGATACGTCCGCCGGTTCGGCGAACGGCGGCACGCCCGGCGCGGCGGCGTCCGGCGTCACGCCGCCGGCTTCGGCGGCGACGTCCAGAGTTTCCGGGCAGACCCCGTCCACGACGGCGCTGACCCTGCGCGCCCGGCTCACCGCGCTCGCCCCCGGCCTCGGCCGCGCTCGGGTCGCGGTGGGCCTGAGCGACCGGTTCGCCCAGGCCGCCGATCTCGCCGGCGCGATCGAGGAGGCGCGGCTGGCGATGCGGCTGGCGATGCGCCGCCCCGGCCGGCTGGAGCTGACCGAGCACGACGAGCTGGCCTCGCACCTGGTGCTGCTCGCGCATGTGCCGGACGAGCTGCGGCGCGGGTATCGCGACCGGCTGCTCGGCCCGCTGCGCGCGTACGACACCCGGCACCATTCGCAGCTGGAGGAGACGCTCGACCGGTTCCTCGGCTGCTCGGCGTCGTGGAGCAGGTGCGCGCACGAGATGCACATTCACGTCAATACGCTGCGATACCGGATCGAGAAGATCAATCAGCTGACGGGCCGGGATCTGGCCAGGCTCGATCATCAGGTCGACTTCTACCTGGCCCTGCGGGCGCGATGACGGCGCAGAACGGGGGCACCGGCAAAGCAGTGGCCGCGCTGATCCTGGCGGCCGGCGCCGGAACGCGGATGGGCGGGCCGAAGGCGCTGCTGGACTTCCGCGGACGATTGCTGATCGAGCGCGCGATCGACGCTGCCCGCGCCGGCGGCTGCGGGCAGGTCATGGCCGTGCTCGGCGCGGCGGCCGAGCAGGTGCGGCAGCGTGCTGATCTTCGCGGGGCTCGAGTCGTGGTCAATCAGGGCTGGAATGAAGGAATCGGTTCGTCGCTGCGCACCGGATTGGCCGAGCTCACGCGGGACGCAGAGTTCGACGAAACCGGCACCGCCGCGCTCGATGCGGCGCTCGTCCTCCTCGTCGATCAACCGCTGGTCGGCGCGGATGCGGTACGAGCGGTGCTCGGCGCGTGGCACGGCGGCGCGCGGCTGGCGGCGGCTTCGTACGGCGGCCGGCGCGGGCATCCCGTGCTGCTCGGCCGCGAGCACTGGGCCGCGGCGCGGCGGGAGGCGGCCGGGGACTCCGGGGCGCGCTCTTTCCTCGCCGCGCACGCCGCGCAGCTCGTCCTCGTCCCCTGCGACGCCGTCGCCGATCCGCGTGACCTCGACGTTCCAGCGGACCTCAATCTGTAGCGCCGCGTCCGGATACCGATACTGTCTTCCTCCGATGAGCTTGATTCCTCTGTTGCTGCTGGCCGACAGCCGCCTGCCCGGCGGGATGCACGCGCATTCCGGCGGGCTTGAGGCCGCGGTCGCGGCGGGCCGGGTGTATGACGCCGAGTCCTTGCACGCGTTCCTGCTCGGCCGGCTGACCAGCGTCGGACACACCGACGCCGCGTTCGCCGCGGCGGCGGCGCTGGAGCTGAGCGGCGGAGTCGTGGTCGGTGAGGACGGCTTCCAGGCCCGCGAGGCCGCGGCACTGGACGAGGAGTACGACGCGCGCACTCCCTCCGCGGCGCAGCGCGAGACCTCGCGCACACTCGGCCGCCATGTGCTGCGCGCGGCGCGGGCCGGCTGGCCGAGCGTCCTTCTCGACGCGGTCGCTTCACTGCATCCGCACGGCCCGCACCAGCCCATCGCCTTCGGTGCGGCCGCGGCTGTCGCGGGGCTCGATCCCGGCGCCGCCGCCTCGATCGCGGCGCTCGGGTCGATCACCGGCCCGGCGCACGCGGCGACGCGGCTGCTCGGGCTCGATCCGGACGCGGTGACCGGCGTTCTGGCGTCGCTGGCCGGACAGGTGGAGCAGGTGGCGGCCGCGGCGGCCAAGGCGGCGCGCGGCCCGGTCGAGGAACTGCCCGCGGTCTGCGCGCCGCTGCTGGCCATCGGCGCGGAGCACCGGCAGACCTGGGAGGTGCGTCTCTTTGCCTCGTGAGCTTGCGCGCGGCGCGCGCCAGGAGCGCGCCACGCTACGGATCGGCGTCGGCGGGCCGGTCGGTTCCGGCAAGACGACCCTCGTGGCAGCACTCTGCTCCGCGTTGCACGCCGAACTGTCCTTGGCCGTGATCCTGAACGACCCTGACATCCAGGCGGACACCGACTTGCTGCTACGAAAAGGCCGCCTCGAACCGGACCGGATCGCCGTCGTGCGGACCGGTTGCGCGCCACAGGCCGCGATCCGCGACGACGTGCGGGCCAACGCCGACGCCGCCGAGGCGCTGGAGGCGGCCCTCGCGCCGGATGTCCTGCTGATCGAGAGCGGCGGCACCGATCTCGGCGCGACGTTCAGCAGAGGCCTGATCGACCGGGCCGTCTTCGTGCTCGATGTCGCGGCCGGGGAGCGCACGCCGCGCAAGGCGGGTCCGGGCGTCACCAACGCGGATCTGCTGGTGGTCAACAAGACGGATCTCGCCGGGCCGGTGCACGCCGACCTCGACGTGATGCGTCACGACGCGGCCGCGAGACGAGGCGACGCGCCCACCGTGTTCGTTTCGCTCGCCGAGCACCCCGGCGCGCCCGCGATCTGCGACTGGATCAGGAAGCTGCTGGCCGAGCGCAGGCTGACGGCGGCCGCGGCGGCGGCCCGAACCGCCGGTACCGGCTCGGCCACCGGTGCCGGCGGTGAGGTGGCCGGCTCGTGAGGGCATCCGCACGCATCGTCGCCCGGCGCCAGCCCGATGGCACGACCCGGCTGACCACTCTCGCGGGAGAGGCGCCGCTGCTGCTGCGACGCACGACGAGGCGTGACGGCGGCTCAGGTTTCGGCTTGGGCACCGGTTTGGGCGGCATGCCGGGTCCTGCGGATCTGCTCACCGGGCACGGCGGCGAGGACACCGTTTCCGTCCCGGCTCAGGTGTGCCTGGCCGGTGGTTCGGCCGGGCCGCTCGGCGGCGACGCGCTGCGCTGTTCGGTCGATCTGGGTCCCGGTGCCCGCCTCGAGGTGCACGGCGTGGCCGCGTCGATCGCGCTGCCCGGTCCGAACGGCCGCGAGTCGAGCCTGGAGATTCACGCGCGGGTCGGCGAGGGTGGCGCGCTGCTCTGGTCGCCGCAGCCGCTCATCGCGGCGCGCGGGGCGCGTCACCGCACCTTCGCCAAGGTGGAACTGGCCGCCGACGCCCGGCTGGTGTGGCGCGACGAACTGATCCTCGGCCGCGACGGCGAGGAGCCCGGCTCGGTCTCGACGCGGCTGCGGGTCATACGGGCCGGGCGGGTGTTGCTGGACCGCGAGGTCGCGATGGGGCCGCGCCATCCCGGCTCCCTCGGACCGGCCGGCAGCGGCGGCCATCGCGCGCTCGGCACGGTGCTGATCGTCGACCCCGCGTGGGCGCACGAGCCGCCGGCGCATTCCGCCTTCGCCGCGATCGCGGCGCAGGACGACCCGGGCGTCGCCGTCGCGACCATGCGCCTGTCCGGTCCCGCGGTGTTGATCAGCGCCGCGGCCCCGGACGGCGCCGCGCTCCGCCGAGTCCTGGACCGCGCGCTCTAGGGTGCTTCCGAGAGGGTTCTTTCGAGCCAGTCGGCGCGGGATGAGCGGGGAATGCGCCGGGCCGTGGGTATGTTTCCTCGACGAAGACGAATGCGCGACAGGGAGATTGTGATGGCGACGGTCGAGTTGACCGCGGAGAATTTCGAGCAGACCGTGTCGGGCGACGGCATCACCCTGGTTGATTTCTGGGCGGCCTGGTGCGGTCCCTGCCGGATGTTCGCGCCGATCTACGATCGCGCGTCGCAGCGGCACGAGGACATCACCTTCGGCAAGGTGGACACCGAGGCGCAGCCTGAGCTGGCCGGCGCGTTCAACATCTCCGCGATCCCGACGCTGATGATCGCGCGGGACGGGATCGTGGTGTATTCGCAGGCCGGCGCGCTGCCGGAACCGGCGCTCGAGGAGCTGATCGGCAAGGCGCGCGAGCTGGACATGGACGAGGTGCGCCGGCAGATCGCGGCGCAGTCGGCCGAGAGCGAGTCGGCGCAGCACAAGTCGGCCGAGAGCGAGTCGGCGCAGCACGAGTCGGCCGAGAGCCAGGCCACCGGAAGCCAGGGCGCCTGAGCCACGACGCGTAGCCGAACGGCGCGCCCCGAACAAGCTCTGGTCTGGTGCGCGTCGCGGCACGCCGCTGTCCGCGGTTGCGCCGTCCGCGGTAAGTGCGTCCCGCAACCTGGTGGCCGGCGATCGACGTTCGCTACGTTGAAGTTGCCGGGAGTCTGAGCGGACGGGCGTTCCAGGCTGCGGGCGACCAGAAGGGCGTGGAGGTGGCGCCCATGCGGCGGCTGGAGATCGCTGTATCGACTCAGGGCGGTTGCCGGATCGTGGACGTCGCCGGCGAGGTTGACCTGGCGACCTGCCGGCAGCTGGCCGCGGCGCTCGAGCGCGGCCGGGAACCGGGTGTGCCGCTCGTCGCGGACCTGGCGGACGTGACGTTCTTCGATGCGAGCGGGCTGCATGCGCTGCTCGCGGCCCATGACAGCAGTGCGAGGTGGGGCGCGCCGCTGCGGGTGGTGCCTTCCGGCGCGGTGGGCCTCGTCATCCGCGTTGCGCGCGCGCACTACACGCTGGCGGTCTTCCCGGACCGCCACCGGGCGTTGGACGGCGGAGCATCGATGGCCGGACCGAGCGCGGCCGTCTGACCGACGCGACCGTACTGCGGTGCGGGCGCAGTGCCGAACGGTAGCCAAGGCGGCGCGGCAGCCGGAGGCCCCGACTGGCCGCGCCGCCGAGGGCCGCGATCGGCGATCAGTGCATGTGCGGGTAGGTGTAGTCGGTCGGCGGTACGAAGGTCTCCTTGATCGACCGAGTGCTGGTCCAACGCAACAGGTTCTGCGCGGAGCCGGCCTTGTCGTTGGTGCCCGAGGCGCGGCCGCCGCCGAACGGCTGCTGACCGACCACGGCGCCGGTCGGCTTGTCGTTGACGTAGAAGTTGCCTGCCGCGAACCGCAACCGCTCGGCCGCCTCGGCGATGACCGCGCGGTCGGTGGCCATGATCGAACCGGTCAGCGCGTACGCCGAGGAACTGTCGATCCGGTCGACGACCTTGCCGTAGTCGGGCTCGTCGTAGACGAAGACGGACAGGATCGGGCCGAAGTACTCGGTGCTGAAGATCTCGTCGGCGGGGTCGGTTCCGGTCAGGACGGTCGGGCGGACGAAGTAGCCGGTCGCGTCGCTGCACTCACCGCCGGCCTCGATGGTGATGCCTTCGGTGGCGCGCGCCCGGTCGAGTGCGGCCTTGTGCTTGTCGAACGCGCGCCGGTCGATCACCGCGCCCATGAAGTTCGACAGGTCGGTGACCGGCCCCATCGTCAGCGCATCGACTTCGTCGACCAGGTCGTCACGCAGCCGGTTCCACATGGCGCGCGGCAGGTAGGCGCGTGAGGCGGCCGAGCACTTCTGGCCCTGGTACTCGAACGCGCCGCGGGTGAGCGCGGTCTTGACGGTGCCGGGGTCGGCCGAGGGGTGTACGAGTACGAAGTCCTTGCCGCCGGTCTCGCCGACGAGGCGCGGATAGGTGCGGTACGAGGCGATGTTCTCCCCGACCGTGCGCCACAGGTGCTGGAAAGTCCTGGTCGAGCCGGTGAAGTGGATCGCGGCCAGGTCCGGGTGGCGTAAGGCGACCTCGGAGACCGGGATTCCGCTGCCGGTGACCAGGTTGATCACGCCGGGTGGCAGGCCGGCGGCCTCCAGCAGCCGCATCAGGAAGTGCGCGGAGAACTGCTGGGTGACCGAGGGCTTCCAGAGCACCGTGTTGCCCATGAGCGCGGGGGCGGTGGGCAGGTTGGCGGCGATCGCGGTGAAGTTGAACGGGGTGATCGCGTAGACGAAGCCCTCCAGCGGCCGGTGGTCGGTGCGGTTCCACACCCCGGGGCTGGAGATGGGCTGCTCGGCGAGGATCTGCCGGGCGAAGTGCACGTTGAAGCGCCAGAAGTCGGCCAGTTCGCAGGCGGCGTCGATCTCGGCCTGCTGCGCGGTCTTGGACTGGCCGAGCATGGTCGCGGCGTTGAGGGTGGCCCGCCAGGGGCCGCAGAGCAGGTCGGCGGCCTTGAGGAAGATCGCGGCGCGGTCGTCGAAGGACAGGGCGCGCCAGTCGCGGGCGGCCGCCGCGGCGGCGTCGATCGCGCGGCGCGCGTCGTCCTCGGTGGCTTCGGCGAGGGTGCCGAGTACACGGCGATGGTCGTGCGGCTGGACCACGTCGAGTTTGCCGCCACCGCCCATCCGCTGCACGCCGCCGATGGTCATGGTCAGGTCGACCGGATGATCGGCGAGGTCGCGCAGGGCGCGCACCAGCTTCTCGCGCTCCGGGCTGCCGGCGGCGTAGCCGAGCACCGGCTCGTTGACGGGGGCGGGGACCTGGGTGACGGCGTCCATGGTGCTCCTCGGGTGAATGCGCTGGCGGCGGACGGCGGGCGGATGCGTAGCGGAGGGTCTGTGCGCGAGCTGTGGCTTATCGACCGAGCAGGGCGCGCAGGAAGAAGACGACGTTGGCGGGGCGTTCGGCGAGTCGGCGCATGAAGTACCCGTACCAATCCGTACCAAAAGGTATGTAGACCCGCACCCGCTCGCCCTTGCGCGCGAGTTCGCGCTGTAAGTCGGTGCGGATTCCGTAGAGCATCTGGAACTCGTACTCGCCGGGATCACGGTGCGCGTCGCGCGCCGCCCACTTGCCTGCCGCGATCATGCGCGAGTCATGGCTGGCGATCATCGGATAACCGCCACCGGCCATCAGGATCTCGGCGCACTGGACGTACGCGGCATCGACGTCCGCCTTGCGCGCGTGCGCAACCTCCGGCGGCTCGGCGTATGCGCCCTTGACCAGCCGGACGCGCGAGCCGGGGTAAGCAAGGTCGCGGCAGTCCTGCGGGGTCCGCTGCAACATCGACTGGAGCACGGCGCCGACCCACGGGAAGTCCTGGCGCAGCTCGCGCAGGATGTGCAGCGTGGAGTCGATGGTGGTGTGGTCCTCCATGTCGAGGGTGACCGTCGTCCCGGCGGCGGCCGCGGCCTCGCAGATCGCGCGCGCGTTCTCCAGCGCCAGTTTCTCGCCGATATCGGGCAGCGCGTGGCCGAGCGCGGAGAGCTTGACCGAGACCTCGGCGGCGTCGGCCAGTGCGTTACGGTGCAGCACGATCAGCAGCTCGATGTAGGCGTCCCGGATCGCGGTGGCCTGGGCTGCGTCGCGGGTGTCCTCGCCGAGGTGATCGAGCGTCACGTTCAGGCCGTCCGCGCGCAGGGCGCGCACGGCACGGACCGCCGATTCGATGCTCTCCCCCGCCACGAAGCGCTCGACCACACGCCGGGTCACGGGGAAGCCGACGATCGCGCTGCGCACACGCGGGCTGCGCGAGGCTTTGAGCAAGAAGGACGAGAGCACGGGCACTGCTTTGCCTCCTGCGGGCGGGAACACGGCCGGTTACTCGGGACAAACAGCGGCTACAGCCCAACGGTACGAGCGTCGGCCTGACCCGACGAGATACCCATGTCGATGCGAAGGCATGAATTTCTCATACACTTGTATGAGGCAGTGCGATGTACGTCGGACAACCGCTCAGCGATATGAGGTCAATTCCATGATCGGCCCCGACTTGCAGGACCTCGTCGACGGCGCGGCGCTGATCTCCGGCGCCCCGGTGACGTTGGAGGACCGCGAGTTCAATCTGGTCGCGGTGAGCGCGCATCAGCGACCGGGCGACACCGTGCGCCAGGACTCGATCATGCATCGGCGCGCGACGGCGGAGGTGCGCAGGTACTTCGAGTCCTTCGGCATCGCGCACGCGCCCGGCCCGGTGACCATCCCGCCGGACCCGAGGCGCGGGCTGCTGGGCAGGCTGTGCGTCCCGGTGCGCTGGCAGTACGTCACCTACGGCTACCTGTGGCTGTTGGAGGATCCCGAGACGGGCTCCGCGGACGGGCACGCGATGCCGCTGCCGGAGCTCGTCGCGGCCGCCGCGCGGGCCGGCGGCGAGATGGCGCGGCGGTCGCGGCTGCGCGAGGATCTGGGCTGGAAGGTCGGCGACCTGCTGTCTACGTACCCTGAGACTCGGGCGCGGGCGGCCGAGGAGATCGCCGAGTCCTGGTCGATGCCGCCGGGGACGCCGGTGGCGGCGGTCGCGGTGCGCTCGGCGGGCAAGGGCGACCCGGTGTTCGTGAACGCCTGGCGGCTGCCGCGCACGATCCTGGTCGGGTCCGGAGAGCACGCGTCCACGTTCATCGTTCCGCTTTCGGCACCCGGCGACCTGTCCGCCGCGCGCGGCATCATGCGTTCCGCCTTCGCCGCGCTGACCGCGTCGATCGCCGGAACGACCGTGCCGACGCCGGCGGCGGGAATCGGCGCGGCGGTCGGCGGCCTGGTGCAGGCGCGCGAAAGCTGGCTACAGGCACGGATCGCGGCGCGCGTCGCGGCGAGCCGGAACGCGGCGGTTCCGCTGGTGTTGGAGTGGCCGCAATTGGGAGTGCATCGACTGCTCGGTGTGGGCACGGACGCCGCCTTGCTCGACGCGGTGCTCACGTCCGGCGTGACGGCGCTGCTGGCGGAGGGTGGCGCCGAGTTGGTGCGTACAGCCAAGGTGTACCTGGATGAGGCTGGCAGCGCGCAACGCACCGCGCAAGCGCTAGGCATCCATCGGCAGACCCTTTACCACCGGCTGGAGCGGATCGAGCGGATCAGCGGCCTGAGTCTCGGCTCCGGGCCGGACCGCCTGCAGCTGCATCTCGCGCTGACGCTGCTTCCCGGCTTGGAGCACTGAGGGGGCGGTGGCAGGGATCAAGGCGTACGCGGTGCCCGGCCCGGGATTTGTCCTCCCAGCCGGACACCGCGCCACCCAATTCAGTCCTCGGTGGACGAACCGGATGAATCAGAACCCTCGGATGGCGACGGCCCGGCCGGCGCCAGTGCCACGGTGCCTGTCGTGCGTACTGCGCCGTTGCGCCGGCCCCTGCTCCAGCGCACCAGGCGGCGCACCGGCCACCACAACACCGCCACGACCACCGCGTACGGCACGAGCCACCCGATCGCCGCCAGCAGGCCGCGCACGACGGCGAGGAAGCCGTGCCAGCCGACCGTCAGGCCCCGCATGAAGCCGGTGCGCACCGGAGGCGGCGAGGCGGGCTTGCCCTGCGCGAAGTAGCCGACCGTGATCGTCGCGAACTGGACCTGATCGGCCAGCGCCTTCTGCTGCGCCTGTAGCGATTCGAGGTCGGATTCGCGCTGCGCGAGCGCCTGCTCGAGGGAGATCAGGTCGTTCATCGAAGCGGCCTTGTCGATCAGGGTCCGCAGTTCCGCGATGGCGGCCTGCGCGGAGGTCACCCGGCTGGCCACGTCGGCCACCTGGCCGGTCACGTCGGTCGCGCTGCGGCTTTGGTAGGTGACGGTGCCCTTCCCGGCCAGCGCGGTCAGTACCGAGTCGACGCTCTGCGGCGGAACACGCAGGACCAGCATCGCCTGCGTCGAGTCGGCGGCATCGTCGACCGTCGGCAGCGTGGCCGGCGGCGGCGCCGTGCTGTTGTCCGCCGAGCCGGACGACTGCGCAGCGCCCGGGGTCACCACCTGCTGGCCGGAGCCGATCGACTCGTTCGCCACGTAGCCGCCCGCGCCCTGAACGATGACCTGCGCCTTGGCCGCGGCCGCCGATACATCAGAGGTCTTCACCTGGAGGCCGACGGTGATGACCAGATCCCGGCTCGGCAGCTTCACCGCCGGGTTCGACGTGTTCGACCCCGCGGCCGCGTTCCCGTTGAAGGCCGACGTGCCGCCGGCCGCGTCCCGCTTCGAGGATTCGGGCGCCTGCGCCGATCCCGCCGCCGCCGCGCCACCCTGGTCGTGCGCCGACGATGACGCGCTCGTCGCGCTGTTGCCTGCGCTGCACGCCGTCAGCGCCACCGGGCCGGCGATGAGCAGCGCGAGCAATCCCGCAGCCGTTCCGGCCCGCCGCTTTGCGCTCCGCTTGAGTTCCACAATTCGTGCCCCGCCCTCCGCTGTCCTGACCCGGCCTCATGCCGCGTCAGCGCCTCTTGGACGGGACGGGGGGCGACCCTGTTCCGCCGCCGCGTCACCGTTCGGTATCGGTTCGGCCGCGGCGGGGTCCACCGGCGCCGCGAAAAACCTGAACCTGTGGTCACATTTTTACGCCGCGCCTCTTTTCAAGGGCCCGGCGCGGCTCCTACGCTGCCCCTTCATGGAGGGCGGCATATTTTGAGCGGTATGGACGTGAACCTGCGGCGCTCGCGCGGCGCGCTGTTCGTCGCGTTCGGCGCGCAGGGCTTCTCGCTGATCGCGCTCACCAGCGAGATCCCGACGCTGGAGAAGCAGCTGCACATCGGCGACTCGACGGTGTCCGCGGTCATGGCCGCGGTCCTGGTGGTCGCGGCGCTCGGCTCGCTGCTGGCCGGGGCGCTGGTCGGCCGGTTCGGCTCGCGGATCGTGCTGCGCATCTCGCAGCTGCTGGTCCTGGCCGCGATCATCGGCGTCGGGGCGGCCCACTCGCTCGGCGCGGCCCTGCCGTTCCTGCTGCTGATCGGCGGCGCGATCGGCGCGGTGGACGCGACGACGAACATGCAGGCGGTCGCGTTGCAGCGGCGCTACGGCCGCTCGATCATCCTCTCCTTCCACGGCGTGTGGGCCTTCGGCGCGGCGATCGGCTCGGTCTCGGCCACGCTGGCCACCAACACGCACACGTCGCTGCTGGTCTTCTACGCCTCGGCGAGCGCGCCGCTGGCCGTGCTGCTGCTCGCGGTCGGCCGGTTCCTGCTGGCCGGGGTGAAGGACGAGACGATCGCCCTGGACGCGGCCACCGGCAAGCCGCCCGCGATCGCGTGGCGGCCGATGCTGGCCGTGTGCGCCGTGATGGCCCTTGCCTACTTCGCGGACTCCACCGTCTCCAGCGCCGGCGGTCTGTACATCCAGGACGGTCTGCACGGGCACGGCTGGCAGATCACCATCGTGTACTTCGCTTACGCGGTGCCGTTCATGGCCGGGCGGTTCGCGGGCGACCGGCTCACTGAGCGTTTCGGCGGCGTGCCGGTCGGGCGCGTCGGCGCGGCGATCGCCGCGGCCGGCTTCGTGATCGCGGTCGCGGCGCCGGGCCCGCTGGTGGCGCTGCTCGGCTTCGGCGTCGTCGGGCTCGGCATCTCGGTGATGGCCCCGCTGTGCTTCTCGGCGGCGGGCCGGCTCGACCCGGCCGAGACCGGCGTCGCGGTGGCCCGGCTCAACATCTTCAACTATGTCGGCTTCCTGTTCGGCTCGGCGCTGGTGACCGGGTTGTGGGGCGCGGGCGTGCCGCACCGGGCCGGTCTGGTGGTGCCGCTGGTCGGGGCGGGCGCGATCGCGGCGTTCGCGTTCGGGTTCAGCGAGCAGCGCACGGCGAGGTACTTCGCGGGTCAGGGCACGAAGATCGGCGGCGCGGGTGAGGACGGGGGCGGCCTCAGTTTGAGCGAAGCCGCGTCCACGCCGAACGCAGGCTGAGCAGCGGATCCCAGGAGCCGGCGCGGGCGCGGGTCAGCGGGTAGCAGGCGAAGCCGAGCAGGAGCGCGGTGAAGTGCCCCAGCTCCGTGAAGTCCGTGTCGCCGAACAGCGACGTGCCGTAGTAGAGGATCAGCGCGGTGGCGTAGAAGTAGCGCCACGGCGCGGTGATCAGGTAGGCCAGCACGCCCTCGGCCCCGGCCAGCGCGTAGCTGACGCCGATGTCCGGGACGAAGGCGTCGGAGGCGGGCGCGCCGCCGTGGCTGATGTTGAAGTAGACGACGCTCTGGCTCAGGTATGTCGCGCCGACGTGCGAGATGACCACGACCAGCAGCCAGCGCGCGGAGCCGAGCCAGCGTTCGACGGGGGCGTGGAAGAGGCTGTAGAGGATCAGGTACGGCCACCAGTGTCCGCCGTCGAGCCAGAGGGCGCTGCTGATCAGGACCCGGATCGGATCGTGCGACAGCTCGCGCAGGTTGGTGGAGTGGTGCAGCACGAAGTGGTAGCGGAACCGGGGGTCGAACTGGTCCATGATGATCGTGTTGACCAGCAGGATGGCGAGCCAGGCGTAGGTCCCGGGGGCGCTGCGCACGTAGGCGAGGACGGTCTCGGCCAGGGTTTGCAGACGCCGCACCGCCGGATGGGACATGAGTCCATCATGACGGTCGTTCCGGCCCGGCGCTGACCGCCCGAGACTGCGATCAGCCCAGATCCCCGAGCGGGCCGAGAGATCCGCGGCGCGGCGCGATACGCGAGACTGGGGACCATGTACACGCACCTCTACAGCCTGCCGACCGCCGTCGAGACCCCGGAGGATGAGCTGGACGCTCCGGTGCCGCCGATCGAGGCGGTGCTGTTCGACTTCGCCAACACCCTCTTCCGCATGGTCCCGACCGACGTCTTCCTGCGGCGGGTGTGGCAGCGCGCCGGGCGTGACATTGCGCGGTTGGACATCGAATCGGTACTGCGCGAGGTGCAGACCGCCGCGCGGTTGCCCCACGTACAGGCCGCGCAGGTGGGCCGGGACTTGACTGTGGAACTGCACTGGGAGGCAACGCGAGTCTGGTTCCGCGAGGTCCCGCAGTTGGCCGACATCTTCGATCTGGTGTACGAGGCCATCCTCGCCCAGGAGAACTGGTTCGCGTATACGGACACGGCGCCGGTGCTGCGGGAACTGGCTCAGCGCGGCTTGCCGGTGGGCGTGGTCAGCAACATCGTGTGGGATGTGCGGCGCGAGATCGAGGCGGCGGGAGTCGGCGACGCGGTGCGGGCGTACGCGTTGTCATACCAGATGAACTGCGAGAAGCCGGACCCGCGGATCTTCCTCAAGGCATGCGCCGACCTCGGCGCCGACCCGCGGCGGACGTTGATGGTCGGGGACAATCCGGCGCAGGACGGGGGCGCTGTCGCGTGCGGACTTCGTGCCCTGATCCTGCCTTCCGAGCCGCGCGCCGGGGACCGCGGGCTGCACAGCGTCCTGCGACTATTGGACTGACGGGCCGTCGGAAGCGACCGAGCCGGCGGCGCTCAGCTCGGCTGCGATCGCGTCCACCACGGGCCGCGAAGTGGCGCGCCGGGCCCTCGAACGATCGTGCGCGCCAACCCGCGTGTCGGCGCCCGCAGCTCGCCGACCTGCTGCTTTAGCGGCGCATTGGGCGCATTTGCGGGGAGCGCCGAGGGCGCGCTTTCTTCTAGCTTCGACACGCGTTAGAATGTTCAATATTGAGGCACTGCCCGCTCCCCCCGTGGCGGGCCGTCCTCTAGACGCGGTCTGATCAACCGCGTCCCGGCGGCTTCGCGCTTCCCCCGTGGCGCGAAGCCGCCCTTTCTTTCGCCGCCGCTTCGCGCGCTCCTGCCGGTGTTCCCGCCCTGTCTTCCCGCCCCGCCTCGCCGCCACACCTCCGGCACGGCTCGCGAAGTGCCCCGCTCGACGCGGACTCGACGCTCACGACGGCGCGACTTGAGCGGCCCTTTATCTGGTGGCGGTTGAGTGGCTACAGGCCGTGAGAGCGAGCGAGGATTGGGAGCCGGGCTCGCGTGCCGATGACCTTCGCCTGGCCGCGTCGTCGTCGGTCGACGGCCGCAGTACTAAACCGTGCGGCTGGCGCCGCGCGGCGGCCCGCCCCCTCCTCCTTCCGTCTCCTTGCCAGACTCGGCCCTCGACCCGCTCGCCCACGCGGCGCCAGCCGCAGATCTGCTACCGCCGGCTCCCGATCCTCGGTCGCCCTCGTGGTTTCCGCACTGTTTCCGGGTCGTTTCCGTGCCCCAACCGGGTGACTGCCGGGCGCGCCCTGACCGCGTGCCCGCGCCGGTACCCGCACCCTGGAGCGACCCAGGAGGGTGCTGAAGCTCCGGACCGACCAGTCGAAAGGCCGATCTCGATGCGCCGCTATCCCCCCATCGCCGAGCATGGCATGATCGGCGACCTGCAGACCTGCGCCCT
>DASUAR010000304.1:0-13929 GCA_035763685.1 Actinocrinis sp.
ACCGTGGGGACCAACACTGTTGCGGCGGCCATGGCGGCGGGGAAACGCCCGGACCCATTCCGAACCCGGAAGCTAAGCCCGCCAGCGCCGAGGGTACTGCCGGGGAGACCCAGCGGGAGAGCAGGACACCGCCGCACAACCATTGAAAAAGCATCTGGCCTCGCCCGGTAACCACCGGACGAGGCCAGATGCTTTTTCATGTGCAAATTCAGTTCGACCCGCGCCCTGATCCGGCAGTCCTACCCGCGCACACTCTTAGCCGTGCCGGGGTTTCGTCGGTGTCTGTTGCGATTTGATGGGGCTGATCTGGAAGCGTAGCCGGATCTTCGGTGTCGGTACCTCGGGTGGTAGCTGTTCGTGGCGGGAGACCGGGCCGCATGCCACTGCGTTGACCAGGTTCGGCCAGAAGCGGGATGCGGGCAGGTTGGCGGACAGATATGAGAGCGTCCATGGTCCGGGATGGCGCTGGAATAGAAGCCGGGCGGCTTGGGCCGCCACGCCCCGGCCGCGGTGTCCGCGGGCGACGAAGAATTCGCTCACGTTCCATGAGCCATCGTCCCCGTCCACGTCGCGCCGCACGAGTGCGAAGCCGGCCTGGCGGGCGGCCACGGTGATCAGGTGCGCTTCGCGGTCCGGTGCGGTGAAGTAGCTGTCGAGCCACGGGTAGTGGAATGTGCCGTGCGCGGAAAGCTCCATCGGCGCGAACTCCGAGAAATCGTGCAGGTACATCCCTGAAAGGGCGGGGTCGGTCAAGGGTGCGTCTTGTCCGGTTCTGTCGTGGTGTTGATCGTGTGGGAGGGCGTAGGGTGTCGCGGCCCGGCGTGGGGCGGGTCGTTGGCGGTTGGTGCTGTGGGGTTGTGGCCACCAGGGGTGTTCTGGGTGCGCAGCGGCGTGGCTGCCGGTCATCCCTTCGCCGCGCCGCGCGGGACAGGGTGTCGGGGCGCGGGCGGCATGGTGTGGTGCGTGTGCGGCAGGCGGGGCCAATCAGCGGGTGGGACCTCGCCGTCGAGCGGGGGTCAGACCTGCGCGCGGTCTCGCGCCTGCCGCGGTTCCCTGCCTACTCACCCGTGGCCGTGGCGGGCCGCGTCAGGCATCTGATGCGCCCGTCGCGCAGCCCGTAGAAGACCGGGGTGAGCAGCTTGCGTGCCGCGGCGGTCACGGCGATGTTGCGCACCGCCGGGCCGCGGCGGGCCTCGATGCGCTCGCGCAGCCGCCGCATGGGCGAGCCGACCGGGGCCTTTTGCACCGCCTCGATCAACGCCCAGCGCAGCAGCGTCGAGCCCTGCTTGGTGATCCGGCCGCGGTGCACCGTGGCGTCCGACTGCCGGTGCCTCGGCGTGAGGCCGGCCCAGCAGCACAGTTGCTCGGGGCGGGCGAAGCGGTGCACGTCCCCGATCTCGGCCACGATCACCGCGGCCAGCACCGGCCCGACGCCGGGGATCGTCTGGATCGCGAGGTAGCCGGGGTCGTGGGCCAGGCGCACCCGGGATAGGTGCTCGGCGACCTGGATCTCGAAGGTGACCGCGTCGATCAGCCGGCGCAGCGCGTCCACCCGCGCGGCGTACGGGGACTCGAGCCCCAGCCCGGCCAGCAGCGCGTTGCCGCCGACGCCGAACAGGTCGCTCATCGGCACCGCGATCCCGCGCTTGGCCAGAACTGCGTGCACCTGCGACGTGAGCCCCGAGCGCAGCTGGACCATCTTGTGCCGGTGGCGTACCAACTCGCGCAGTTCACGCACCTGCGGCGGCGCGATCCACGCCTCCGGCAGTCGGCCCAGCCGCAGCAGGTCCGCCAGGTCGCGCGCGTCGCGCTCGTCATTCTTCACCCGCCGCAAGGTGAACATCTTCACGCCCAGCGGGTGCGCCAGGTGCACCTCGGCGCCCGCCTCCTGAAGGGCGTCGACCGCCCAGTACCACCCGTATGTCGCCTCCAACACCACCCGCGGGCGCGGTCCGGAGCTGGTGGCGGCCGCCTTCAACCGTGCCGGGTCGTTGGTGATGCGCAACGGCTTGCCAAGCTCGGTGCCGTCGGCTTGCATGGAAACGAGGACCGTACGCCGCCGGTGCAGATCGATCCCTACCACCGGCCGAGCGTCAAGCGATGTGTCCATCAGGGGGCCTCCTTCGCCACCCGGGACTTGGTTTACACCGCCGAGCATCCCTCGGAACCCGGCAGCGGCGGGAGGCCCCGCCCTTTCATCGCATCAGCTGCAGCAGGTTGGCGATGACCGGCTTGTCCTCGGCGCCTACGGCGAGAAGATCGACATCCACACCGTCATGATGTCAGCTGCGCATCGCGGCCCACGAGCCGTTTCTGCGCCCACAACACTCTGCGATCCTTAAGTTGCTTCTGGGACTGGCGAATGTGGGAGGCTGCGGGCTTGTCCAACGCTACGACGCCACGCCCAGCTCGCTACAAACTACAGGCGGCCGGCGGCCTTCAACGCCAGATAACGGTCCGCCAGCGCGGGCGCGAAACGCTCGGGAACCGCATCCACTACCTCGACGCCGTGCCGCCCCAGCTCCGCCGCGACCTGACGCCTCGTCGTCAAAGCCAACTCCGCCGAAGCCGCCGCGAACACCGCGTCCGCATCGCCTCGCGCCGTCGAAAGCTGCGCGATCCGTGGATCCGCGACCGACCCGACCACGACCTTGTGCCGCCCCGTCAACCGCCCCATCTGCGGCAGCAGACCCTCGCTGATCGCCGCCGCGTCAATGCTCGTAAGCAGCACCACCAGCGATCGCCTGCGGACCCGCTGCGTCAAAAACGTGACCAGGCCCTCGGCGTTGAGCTCGATCAGCGATGGCTCCAACACCGCCATCGCGTCGCTGAACAGCGCCAGCGTGCGGCCCGGCAATGCCCCCGCCGCCGACGCGCGCAACTGCTGGTCGTAGGCGAGCAGATCGACCCGGTCTCCGGCTCGCGTCGCCAGCGCTGCCAAAAGCAATGCCGCATCGATCGCCGAATCGAGCCGTGGCACGTCGCCCACCCGGCCCGCCGAGGTGCGGCTCGTATCCAAGACGATCACGACATGCCGGTCGCGCTCCGGCCGCCACGTACGCACGACCACGTCGTTGCGCCGCGCGGTGGCCCGCCAGTCGATCGAGCGCACGTCATCGCCGACCACGTACTCGCGTAGGGAGTCGAACTCGCTGCCCTGACCGCGCACCAATACCGGTGTACGGCCGTCAGTCTCGTGCAGACGCGCCAACCGCGACGGCAGATGCGTTCGGCTCTCGAACGGCGGCAGCACCCGCAGCCGCCACGGCACCTCGCGCGAAACCTGACGGCCGGCCAGGCCGAGCGGGCCGAGGGACCGGATCGTCACTCGATCCGGCGTGCGATCTCCGCGGCGCGTCGGCGTCAGGACCGTGTCGATACGCTGCGCGCTGTTCGCCTCAATCGCGAGCGAGTGTCGCGGCTCCTTCGCCACTTCCAAAACCTGACGCGGCTGCGTCGTGCGTGCGACGTTCCCGGCGCTCGGCGCCCAGGCGTCGCGCAGCGTTCCCCGCAGCGGCCGCGCACCCACGTTGACGACGTCGAGGCTGACGTTCGCGCTCTCTCCGAGCCGGACCGTCGCGTCGCCGCTTCGATTGAACGCCAGATCCCGCAACGAACCCGCACGTAGCGCATCCGTCGCAACCCCACAGCCCAACGCGGCCTCGAACGCCGCGATCCCGGCCCAACCCGGCAGGTGCAGCACGCCTGAGACCACGCCGACCACCACTGAGCCGGCGGCGGCCAACGCGCCGGTGCGGCCGGTCAGGACCAGGCCGCCACGGCCGGATTGTGTGGCGTCTTTGCGGAACGCGGAAGGTCGCATGTCGCGCGTCTGCCCTTAGCGGGGAACCGCGACGTTACCGAGCACGCCGTCGATCACCGCGTCGGTCGACACGCCCTCAAGCTCGCTCTCCGGCCGCAGTCGCACACGGTGACGCAACACCGGCCGAGCCAGCGACTTGACGTCGTCCGGGCTCACGTAATCACGCCCGGACAGCCACGCCCAGGCGCGTGACGCGGCGAGCAGCGCGGTACCGCCACGAGGTGACACTCCGACAGACAACGCCGGCGCGGTACGGGTCGCACGCACGATGTCCGTGATGTATCCGAGCACTTCCGGAGTGACCGTGACCTTACGCACCGCGTCGCGCGCCGTCTCGATCTCGGCTCGGCCGGCCACCGGCCGCACTCCCGCGGCGGCGAGCTGGCGCGGATCGAAACCGTCGGCGTGCCGGCGCAGCACCGCGATCTCCTCGTCGCGGCTCGGCAGCGGCAGATTCAGCTTCAGCAGGAACCGGTCGAGCTGAGCCTCGGGGAGCGGATAAGTGCCCTCGAACTCCAGCGGGTTCTGTGTCGCCGCGACGACGAACGGGAACGGCAGGCGGCGCGGGGTGCCGTCCACGGTCACTTGCCGCTCCTCCATGCTCTCCAGGAGCGCGGCCTGCGTCTTCGGCGGCGTGCGGTTGATCTCGTCAGCCAGCAGCAGGTTCGTGAACACCGGGCCCTCGCGAAAGGAGAACTGCGCGGTGCGCGCGTCGAACACCAGCGAGCCGGTCACGTCGCCGGGCATCAGGTCGGGGGTGAACTGAACCCGCTTGGTGTCAAGCGAAAGCGCCGCGGACAGCGACCGCACCAGCAGCGTCTTGGCGACGCCGGGCACTCCTTCCAACAGCACGTGGCCCTCGCACAGCAACGCGATCACCATCCCGGTGACCGCCGCGTCCTGGCCGACCACGGCCTTCGCCACCTCGGCCCGCACCGCCTGCAACGAGCGGCGCGCGTCAGTAGCCTGCGATCCGGAGGCCGAAAGCGGCATGGTGCCGTCGAGCGGGCCGTTGTGCGCGTCGGCGTGGGGCGTCTGGTCGGACTGTGCGGCGGCGCCGAACTCGGCGGCGATATCGGACTCGGTCACGATGACCGGACCTCCTGTTCCAATTGGTCGAGGTGGTCCGCGAGAAGGACCAGTTCGGCTTCGGACTCTGGGGCCTGGCCGGTGAGCAGATCGGCGATCAGGTCCGCGGTGACGTTCAGCCGCGCGGCCACCGGCGCGACCAGGATGGACGGATCGGCGTGCGCGCGGGCGGCCGGGACGCCGAAGTAACCGGCCAGCCGGCTCGCGGTCGCCTTGCGTAGCAGCTCCGCGGCGCGGCCGTGCGCGTTGGCGCGGCGGTACAGCCGAGCGTGGCCCTCCACGGTCTCGGCCGCGCGCACGGTCACCGGCAACTGCTCGGTGACCACCGCGCCGAGACGGCGGCCGCGCCAGTAAGCGACGAGTAGCACGGCAAGCAGGAGCTGGAGCAGCGCCCACCAGATCCAGCTCGGCATGAGGCTGGTCAGCGTCTGCTGGCTGGCACCCGAGCCGCCGCCGCCGCCCCCGCCGTTGCCGCCGCCGCTTCCTCCTCCGCCGCCCCCGCCACCTCCACCGCCTAGCGTGATGGTGGTCGTGGGCGCCGGGCCCGGATTGCCGTTCTGCCCAGAGCCGCAGTCAAAGCCGGAGCAGTTCTGCAACGACAGATCCGGCACGAAGCTCGGAGCGAGCCAGATCAGCTGCGGCTTCGCGCCGAACAGCCGCAGCGCCAAAGCCGCATTGCCCGCGGAGGCGAGCTCGTCGTTCTCGAAGAACGTGGCCGAGCCGAGGGTGACCACATCGGACGAACCGTCGCGAACATAGGCGAACGTGGGATGCCCGTTCACGGGGTAGCAGCCCGCCACGGAGCCGCTGGTCGCGTTGAGAATGAACTGCGCGGGCGATCCGGTCAGGTCGATCGCCCCGGCGGCGGCAGCGTCGGCTTGCGTGCATGCCGGACTCAGCGGGACGGGAACGCTGTCGGCGAACGTGTCGAAATGAATCTCGGGCGCAAAGGCAGTGATCACGGCGGGGTCGCTGTCAAGGATGATCACCCGGCCGAAGGGAAAGCTGGTCAACCTTGTGAGGTCGTAGTCGTCGAGATGCTCGGATTCGTCGATCACCAGAGTGGTGTTGGGGCCCCAGTGATCAAGCACTTCTCCGACGCCCGTGACCGGGTAGTACCTGACTCCTTGTTGGCCGAGCAGGTTAAGCAGCGCCGAGTCTGAGGTCGGGTCGAGCAGCGTCGAGGTGTCGACGGATCCGCTCGGGCTCGGCAACGCGTCGGCATGCGCGGGCATCGGCGCGGCCGCGGCAGCCAGGACGCTGACCGCCGCACAGAGGGCCATCCTCGTGACCGCCGTGAACCGTGGACGCAGGGACCGCCTCACCGCGCGCCACCCGGCACGGTCGGCGCGGTCGCGCTCGGCAGCTGGAGCGTGCCGGGCTGCTCGGTGCGCACCAGCTCGTCGACCTCGCTTATCACCGCGTACGCCTGGGGCGTGCCGACGTACTCGCCGTATTCGACCTCGTCGAAGGCGCGGGCCGCCGCGACCAGCACCTCGGCGTGCGCGGGCAGGATCGCACCGGCGTCCGTGGCGGCTTCATCCGCGGTGCGGTCCGCGCGTTCCGGCAGCAGCCCGCGCTCGTCGAGCGTCGCGATCACCGCGCGGAACCGCTCGCGGATCGCCTCCGCGAAATCGCCTGCGGCCGCTGCCTGCTGCGCGTTGCGGCGATGCAGGGCAGCCCCGGTCAGAATCTCCTCAGCCGTACTTACCGGTCTGCCGGGCTTCTCCTTGCGCCGCTTGTCGGTGCGCGGCTTGCCCAGCCAGCGCAGCACCAGCAGCGTCACCGCGACCAGGACGAAGATCGCCAGGATGATCAGCACGACCGTGAGCGCATGGCTGGATCCGCTCGCCTGCGGCGGCGGGGTGAGCGGCGAGGGCGAGGGCAGCGCCGTGGTGGGCTGCCCGGACGGATTCTGCGGCAGGTCGCCGCGGTGATACCGCGACTTCGACAGCTCACGGATCGCCAGCTGCCGTGCCTGGTCGCTGCTCACATTCACCGGCGTGTCCGCGCGCATCATGCCGACCGCCCCTTTCCGGCGGCGATCGTCCGGGCCACCCGCGCCCACGCGATGCGGATATCCAGCCCCTCGCGGCGAAAGCGCCGGTCGATATACAGCATGGTGGCGAGGGCCGCGCGGAACGGCGCGGTGAGGACTTGAATCAGCGTCAGCACGACCAGGTACCCGGCGAGCCACCAGTAGGTCGCAGCGGTCACCGGAGCGCCGTTGAGCAGATCACGCACGCCATGCGTGTTGGCGATGTAGTACTGACAGATGATCAATGGAATCATCACGACGACGGAGATCGTCAGCGTGAGCACGGTGCTCCACAGCGTGCGCCACCGGCCGGCGGTCACCAGCTTGCGCGACCGGGAGAGCGCGGAAAACCCGCGGGCGCCTTCGAGCGCTGCTACCGGCGCGGCGATCGCCCAGTCCGCGATCAGCGCGAGACACAACGGTGCGCCGAGGAAGGTAGTGAGCGCCATCAGCGAGCCGTGACCGCCCTGCGGATCGTTTACGACAAGCAACGTGGCGAACGCGTAGAGCGCTACGAAGATGGCACGCGGCAATGCGGTAACTGCGGCGAGGCCGGAAAGACGCACGATGAGTTGCCGGGTCTGGCGCACGGGCGCCGGTGACGGAGCCGCCGCGCCGTCTACGTACTGCTTGATCGGTTCGGCTAGCAGACCGGCGAGAATCGAGACGGCGAAACCGGAGCACACGATCGGCAGCAGCGCATGCACGACGAAGAGGCCGAAGGTGCCCGCGCCCTGGGTAATGCCGAACTGCGCGTATGCGTTACCGAAATCGTCCGTGGTGATCACCGCGTGAGTGCGGGTCGCCGTCGCCACCGCGGCGTCGAACAGCCATGTCAGCACGAAATCCGCCAGCGCCGCGCCCACCACGATCAGCGACGTCCAGCCGAGCAGCGCCGCGGGTATCGCACGCACCGCGCCGATCGCCCCGTCGATCAATTCCAGGACACTCAGCGGCCGCAGTGGGACCGGACGCGCGATGCGTTCCACCCCGGCTTCGGCGTCACGCACGCCAGCGGTGCGTATCACAGTCGTGATTTCCGGCGCGGGAGCACCGGGCGCGGCCCAAGCCGCCGGCAGCTCTGGCATCCCCCACCTCGCCCATCGCCCACGTGGTCGCCCCGCCACGGAGCAGGGCCACATACTAGTGCCTCGGCGGGTCTCGGCAAGGAGTTGGAAGACCTGAGCTGTGCTTTCCCGGGCGCGGATCCCGGCATTGTTGCAATCCGCCGACGAAATGATGCAAAGATGAGCCTCATGAAGGGACGTGTGCTCATCGTCGACGACGACACCGCGCTGGCCGAGATGCTCGGTATCGTGCTGCGCGGCGAGGGCTTCGAAACCGCGACAGTATCCGACGGGGACCGTGCATTCGGCGCTTTCCGTGAATTCAAGCCGGACCTGGTGCTGCTCGATCTGATGCTGCCCGGCCGCGACGGCATCGACGTCTGCCGGCAGATCCGCGCCGAATCGGGCGTCCCCATCGTGATGCTCACCGCGAAGAGCGACACGGTAGACGTCGTGGTCGGCCTCGAGTCAGGCGCCGACGACTACGTGATCAAGCCGTTCAAGCCGAAGGAGCTGGTGGCGCGGGTCCGGGCGCGGCTGCGCCGGGCCGACGAGCCCAAGCCGGAGACGCTGAACATCGGTGATCTGTCGATCGACGTGGCCGGGCACTCGGTCAAGCGCGGCGGCGAGTCCATCGCGCTGACCCCGCTGGAGTTCGACCTGCTGGTCGCGCTCGCCCGCAAGCCCTGGCAGGTCTTCACCCGCGAGGTGCTGCTCGAACAGGTGTGGGGCTACCGGCACGCCGCGGACACCCGCCTGGTCAACGTGCATGTCCAGCGGCTGCGCTCGAAGATCGAGCACGACCCGGAGAAGCCCGAGATCGTGATCACCGTGCGTGGCGTGGGATACAAAGCCGGACCGGCCTGACCAGCGCCGACGCGAGGCCCGACGCCGGGCGGCCGCGGCGCCGCGCACCTGGGGCCCGCCGAGGCCGCGGCCGGGAACTCGAGACGTCCGATTTGCGTCGTCTCGGGAGAGGGCGGCCGGGTTGGTGTGCCCAGGAGACGTTCGCGTCCCCGACTTCGACTTCGGCGGGTCCGCGGCCCGGTCCGGGCCGCGGACGCGTCGGCTGAATGACAGTGGGACCGGTGGGTGAAGTCATGGGCACAGGCCTGGGAGCGAGACTGCGGCGCGCGCTGCGGGCGGTCAGCCGCACCCTGCGCGACCTGCCTGCGCGCTGGCGCCGCTCGCTGCAGTTCCGGGTCGTCTCGGTCACCATGATCCTCTCGCTGGCCGTCGCGGTCGGCCTCGGCTACTTCATCGCCCAACGGGTCGCCGACGGCATTCTGCGCACCCGGCTCGACGCGGCCAGGGTGCAGGCCAGCGTCGGCTTCCAGAGCGCGGTGCAGGACTTCAAGTCCAAGAGCCTCGACCCGACCATCGACACCGGCGTGCTGGCGCAGACCGTCGCCCGCTCGCTGTGCAAGAGCAGCACCCTGTTCCAGGTCGCGATCGTCCTGCAGAAGGACAACGACACGGCGACCTTCCCGGCCGCCTGCTCCAACCTCGCGATCGGCACGCTGCCCACGGACCTGAAGCACAAGATCGAGTCCATTTCGACGGGCCAGGCTTACTACGAGTTCGCCGCGGTCGAATACACCAGGCCGTCGGCGACCAAGGCGGACGCGGTCGTCTACGGCCAGCGGGTCGCCGCGAACAACAGCGGCACCGAATTCACCGCGGACATCTTCTACGTCTTCCCGCTCAGCCAGGACGAGGCGAACCTCCAGCTCGTCGAGCTTTCCCTGGTGATCGCCGGGCTGTTGCTGGTGCTGGCACTGGTCGCCATCGCCTGGTTCGTCTCCCGGCAGGTGGTCACCCCGGTGCGGATGGCCGCCGGGATCGCCGAACGGCTGGCCGCCGGCCGGCTCGAGGAGCGGATGCGGGTGCGCGGCGAGGACGACCTGGCCTCGCTCGCCACCTCGTTCAACAAGATGGCGGCGAACCTGCAGAACCAGATCCGGCGGCTGGAGGAGCTGAGCCGGGTGCAGCGCCGCTTCGTCTCCGACGTCTCCCATGAACTGCGCACCCCCCTGACCACCGTGCGGATGGCCGCCGACCTGATCCACGAGGCGAGGGAGTCCTTCGACCCGGTCGTCGCCCGCTCCGCGGAACTGCTGCAGAACCAGCTCGACCGGTTCGAGGAACTGCTCGCCGACCTGCTCGAGATCAGCCGGTTCGACGCCGGCGCCGCGATCCTGGACGCGGAACCGGTAGACCTGCGCGCGCTGGTGCAACGAGTCCTCGAAGCCTGCGCGCCGCTGGCTGAACGCAAGGGCAGCGCCGTGATCGTCGACGCGCCCGAGGAACCGTGCGTCGCAGAGGTCGATGCGCGCCGGATCGATCGGGTGTTGCGCAACCTGGTGGTCAATGCGATCGAGCACGGCGAGGGCCGGGACGTGATCATCAAGGTGGCCGTCTCGGATGACGCGGTGGCCGTCGCGGTACGGGACCACGGCGTCGGCCTGCGTCCCGGGGAGTCCTCGCTGGTGTTCAACCGGTTCTGGCGCGCGGACCCGGCGCGGGCCCGCACCACCGGCGGCACCGGCCTCGGCCTGGCGATCGCGCTGGAGGACGCGCGGCTGCACCACGGCTGGCTCCAGGCCTGGGGCGAGCCCGGTGGCGGCTCCCAGTTCCGGCTCACCGTGCCGCGCAATACACGCGTCGAACTGCTGCGTTCCCCGATCCCGCTGGAACCCGAGGACTCCACCCACCACCTGCGCCAGCGCCGCGGCTCGGCGCCGGCGCCGACGACGGCGACAGGGCAGCGGCCGCTCGTCGATCAGGGCGCGGCGTCTCGTCCCGGCCCGGTGTGCGCTCCCGCGGGCCCGACCGGTTCGCCAAGGTCGGCCGGCAAGCCGGGTCAGGACCCCGCTGCCGTCGTGGACCGGGCGACCGTTTCAAGCCCGTCGTCCATCACCGGATTCGGCGATGGAGATCTGCACAGCGACGTGATCAGCAGCGGCGACGGCGCGGGAGCGGGGGACCAGTCGTGACTACCCGCAAGCCCTCCGCACGCGCCGCCGCGCTCGGCCTGCTGTCCCTGTTCGGCTTCCTGACCGCGGGCTGCGTCAATCTGCCGGCCAACTCCGGCGTGAACACGGTCAGCAAGCAGGCCGACGCCGGTGGCGGTTCGGACGTGCGGATCTGGCCGCAGGGTCCGCAGCGCCACGAACAGCCCGCGGCGATAGTCGAGGGCTTCCTGCAGACCGCGGCCAGCGACCCGGGCAACCTCTCCATCGCCCGCGAATACCTCACCGGCGACGCGCAGAGCTGGGATCCGCAGAAGATCGTGATCTTCAGCGGCGACGAATCCAATCCCGCGTCGGTGCCCGGCCACGACGACGAGGTGCAGATCACCGGCACCGTGCTCGCGAAGGTCGGCGACGACGGCACCTACCAGCCGGTTTCGCAGCCGACTCAGCCGGCGTCGGCAACGAGTCAGCAGGTGACGGCTCCGGTACCGCACGATCGCTACACGTTCTCCGTCAAGTACAACGACGAAAAGGGCTACTACCAGATCGACAAGTTGCCCAGCGACGACTTCGGCATCGTGCTGACCGAGGAGACCTTCCGGGCCGAGTACAACGCCTACAACCTCTACTACCTCAACAGCGCCGCGCAGGGCGAGAGCATGATCCCGGTCCCGGTTTACCTGCGTGCCCAGTCCGACATCGCCATCGCGCAGAAGCTGGCCGACAAGCTGCTCGGCGGACCGCCCGCGTGGCTCGATGGAGCGGCCGTGACCGCCGCGCCGCAGATCGCCCTGGCCGGCCGGAACGCGGTCACCATCGAATCGGACGGCACGGCGCAGGTCACCGTCAAGTCACCGAACGCCTGCACTACGCGCAGCGCCAGTGCATGCAAAGTCCTCGCCGACGAACTCTTCGCCTCCTTCAGCGACCTGGCCTCCGTCAGCAGCGTAAGCATCGTCGATCAGCACGGTACTCAGCTCGGCGCGTCACTTGGCTCCGTCGACAACGTGCTCAGGCGCTACCACGTCGGGATCGGCGGACCCGGCAACGGGACGTACTACTACCTAGGCAAGGACGACGCCGTCTACTCCTACGGCAGCAGGGGCAGCCAGCTTCAGCAGGTCGGCCCGGCCAGCCGGCGCTACCACGCCCTCGCGGTCACCGACTACGACGGCCAGATCGTCGCCGCCGTGGTCGACGACACCAAGACCAAGCTCTACCTCGGCGAACCCGGCGGGGCCGCGAACAGCCAGCCCGTCTTCACCGGCCAGATCAGCTCGCTCAGCTGGGACGCGCTCGGTCACCTCTGGTTCATCGACAACGCGCAGCACCCGGCCGCCCTATACCGGCTGGACGCGACCCAGGGCCTTGAAGCGCACCCACAGCGGGTGGCCTCGATCGGTTCTGACGGAGACTCGATGGCCATCACCCAACTCGCCGTCGCGCCGGACGGCCGCCGAGTCGCCGTCGTGTACAGCGAGCAGTCGCCGTCGACGGGATCGACGGTCTACTCGGTGGGCATCGGCGTGTTCGAGGGCAGCGGTTCAAGTCAGTCGCTGGACCTTCGGCAGGCCGTGCAGAACCCGGTCGTGTACCAGTGGAACTCGTTGAAGGACATCGACTGGCACGGCAGCCAGTCCCTCGCCGTGCTCGGCGGCCAGCAGCCCTCCTCTCCCTCAGTGGTCTCCGAGCTGTACACGGACGGCTCGCCGGTGACGAACTCGACCGATCTCAACGCGGTCACCATCAACCCGCCGAACACCACAAGCAGCATCGAGTGGACCGGCAGCACCTTGCTGGCCGCGTATGGAAGCGCCAGCGACGCTCCGCAGCAGATCACCCAGTACTCGTTCAACAGCAACTCGTGGAGTTCACAAGGCGCGGTGCCGGTGCAGGGTTCTTCACCGAGTTACGCCAATTGACCGCCTTGCCCTGATCGAGTCATTTATGATCACCGCATGGGGGGAGAGCTGGCGGAGCGTCAGTGGCGGTCCTGGTGGGCGACGCTGCTTGACCTTGTGCTGCCCGCGGAGTGCGCCGGTTGCGGCCGCACGGGCACCGGCACCGTGACCGAGGGATTGTGCAGCACCTGCGCGATCGCGCTCTCCGGGGCACCGGTCCCGGTGCGCCGGGCACGGCGTCTGGCCGGGCTGCCTCCGGTGTACGCACTCGCGCCTTACCGCGAACCGGTCGCGGACATCATCGTCGCGCAGAAGGAACACAACCGGCTCGATCTCGCCAGGCCGCTCGGCCGCCGACTCGCTCGTGCGGTACTGGCCGCCTGTCCCGGGGCGGCTGTGGTCTGGCTGGTGCCCGCGCCGTCCGCTCGCTCGTCGATCCGTCGCCGTGGCCAGGATCCCGTACGCCGCATGGCCTGCGCCGCAGCCGGTGAACTGCGTGCGCTCGGCCATACCGCGAACGTCCTGCCGGCCCTGCGTCACCAGCGTCGGGTAGCGGACCAGGTCGGCCTGACGCATCAGGAGCGCGCGCAGAATCTCAAGGACGCGCTCGTCGTGCGACCGGCCGCGGTGTCGCGCCTGGTCCAGCGCCCGGCCGTCCTCATCGACGACGTGACAACCAGCGGCGCCACGCTCGCCGAAGCCGCGCGCGCGATCCGCGCCGCCGGCGGGCGACCGGTCGGCGCGGCGGTCCTCGCCGCCACCGGATTCAGCGGCCACTGATCCTTTTGATCGGAAGCTCGCCGGACCGAACCGGAGCGGCCCTCGCCCCGTGCATTCCATCTAGTGCCTCGGCACTGACACGTAGGGCACGTCTGTCGATGGGCAGGCGGTAGCGGCCCTAGGCGGTGTTGGGGAATGTATCAAGGCAACGATCCGGCCGCCGCTTTGTCGGGGATCGTGATGGCGAATCGCCACGCGCCGCCAGGCGCAGATGGTTCACTGCGCGACGAGCCTGGGCGTGCGGCCGGAGCGTCCT
>DASUAR010000305.1:0-10223 GCA_035763685.1 Actinocrinis sp.
GGGAGACCGATGGGTGAGAGACACCGCCTGCGTCCTACTTTCTTTCGAAGGTGCCAGGATAGGTCCATGAGCAGAGCCTCCCTGGACAAGGAACCGCACGAAGTCGCCGCGATGTTCGACGGCGTGGCGGCCCGGTACGACGTGACGAACGACGTGCTTTCGATGGGTCAGACGCGCGCATGGCGGCGAGCGGTGGCAGCGGCGGTCGACGCGCGGCCCGGCGAGCGGATCCTGGACCTGGCAGCCGGGACCGGCACCTCCTCGGTGCCGTTCCAGCAGGCCGGGGCGTCCGTGGTGGCCTGCGACTTCTCGCTCGGGATGCTTGGCGTAGGCCGGGCGCGCAACCCTGAGCTGAACTTCGCCGCCGGGGACGCGCTGCGGCTGCCGTTTCGCGACGGCGCCTTCGACGCGGTGACGATCTCCTTCGGGCTGCGCAATGTCGCGGACACCACCGCCGCGCTGCGCGAGCTGCGACGGGTCACCAAGCCCGGCGGCCGACTCGTGGTGTGCGAGTTCTCACATCCGACGAACGGACCCTTCCGCACGGTCTACATCGAGTACCTGATGCGGGCACTGCCGACCATCGCGCAGCGCGTCGCGTCCAACCCCGAGGCGTACGTCTACCTCGCCGACTCGATTCGGGCATGGCCGGACCAGAAGGGCCTCGCGACCCTTATCCGGGCGTCCGGCTGGTCACGGGTCGCGTGGCGGAACCTGACCGGCGGCATCGTTGCCCTGCACCGGGGATACGCGTAAGCGTAAACGGCGCGGGATTCGCCTAGACGCGGTGCACGATCGTGCCGCCGAGGACGGTCGCAACGCAGCGGTGCGTCTTCGCAGCGGCCGCGTCGAGCAGCACGGAGTAGACCTCGGTCAGGTCGGCCGCGGTGAGGGCTTCGAGGGCGGGCACTTCGAAGACGGCGAGGTCTGCTCGGGCGCCCTCCTCGAGCCGTCCGACGTCGGTCAGACCCATCGCCGCCGCGCCGCCGAGCGTCGCCGCTTCCACGATCCGGCGGTCCAGGTCCGGCTCGGTGTAGCCCTGAACCAGCGCGAGATCGCGCAGGGTGGCGGCCTCTTCCAGCAGGTCGAGGCTGGGGCTTGAGGCCAGCGAGTCGGTACCGATCGCGAACGGCGAGCCTTCGCTCAGATAGTCGGCGATCGGCGGTTCGCCGGCTTGCAGGATGCGGTTCGACCGGACGCAGAGCGCTGCGTAAACCCCACGGGCACGCAACGCCTCCCGGTCCTCCGCGTCGCAGTGAACGCAGTGCGCCGCATGTACATCCGCTCCGAGCGCGCCGATCTTGTCGAGGAACCCGACCGGACTCAGGCCGCTGCCGCCGTCCCGGATCAGCTCCATCGCCTTGCCGAAGCGGACCATGTCATCGGCGAACGGTCCGTCGCCGGTAGCCACGTACTGCGTCTCGGCCGGAGACTCGGCCACGTGCGTGTGCGTGCGCAGGCCGCGCTCGCGGGCGATCGCGAGGCAGTCCACGAAGACGGACGTCGCGATCGTGTAAGGCGTGTGCGGGGAAAGGCCGAGCGCTCGACCGGCCGGGGCGCCTTCAAGCGCGGCGAGCATGCGTGCGCGGCCGGAGTCGGACCAGCTCTGGGCGTCCTCGAAGACTGCTTCGAGGTAGGAGATCCCGGCGATGGCGGCGCGCGCGGTCGGGGCGAGGACGGCGGGTTCAGTGACGATGTCGGCGACGGCGGTGGTGCCGCTGCGGAACATCAGGTGCAGGCCGCGGCGTGCGGACTCCTGCCACATCGGATCCGTGAAGGTGGCCCGCTTGGCGACCATGTGGCCGAGCCAGACCGGGAACGGCTCGCCGAGCGCGTTGAGCTCCTCGAAGTCGGTGTACTGAAGGTGCGCGTGCGCGTTGACCAGGCCGGGGGTCAGCACGCCGGGCCACGCGCGCTCGCGCGCCCCGGGATGCTCGGCGGCCAGCTGCTCGCGGGGACCGACGGCCGCGATCCGGTCGCCGTCCACCAGCACCGCGCCGTTCCCGATCGGCTCGGAGACGGCGGGAAGGACGATGGGCGCACTGTGCAGGGTCAGCATGCGTTGAGCCTATTGGATGCCCAAATGACCGGGCCGGAGTTGTCACGACTTGGCCGCTGCAGTGGGAGCGAAAGTGGCGCTCAACGGGGGAATCGGGGTGAACGGGGTGAACTGGGTGGCCGGGCGGACGGAGGTCTGGGCTTTGAGGCGGGTGACGGGCTGGTCGGCGGCGCGCCGGTGGGCTTCGGAAGCGTTGAAGCACTTGGGGCGGTCGACCCGCTCGGGATTGCCGACCCGCTCCGGATCGCCGACGCGCTCGGGCTCGCCGACGCACTGGGGCTCGCGGATCCGCTCGCGCTCGCGGAAGGCGAAGGCGTACCCGGAGGCACGGCCAGATTGATGGACAAGTAGTCGTCGTCGATATTCATCTTTACGCCGCCGAATGAGGCATCGACGCCGCCGAGGTACTGATGCGCCCGCGCGGACTGCCAGGTGCCAGGCGGGGTGGATCCAAGGTCCGCGTCGGCGACGCCGTTCCAACGCGCGATGTCGACGGCGTCCGGTTCGACGATCTTTCCTCGATGCGAGACAAGGTCGGCGATACCGGTGCTGGCGCTGCTGTAGATCGCCGATTGGTAGCCCTTCGCGTGTAGCTCGGACGTCCATGCCGACTCGAAGGCGAGTGCCGCGGCGCTCTGCGGCGTCGAATTGTCGTAGGACTCCATGTCGTAATAGAGCAGCGCACCGGTACCGATGCCGAGATTGCGTGCCTGGACCACGGCGTCGTCAGCGCTCTGCTTGCCGAGGACCGCCGGTGCGGTGCGGGTGAGTGAGTCCCACGCGGCCTGCCAACCGACGTAGAGCGGCATGAAGTGCCAGCCGGACTGCGCCCGCGCGCTGATCCAGCCGGAAGTCAGGTTCGATTGCGCGCAGGCCCGTTCGCTGCCGCCGATGTAAATGCCGACCGTGTTGTACGGCGAAGCGCCCCACGCCTGCATCTGACCGGCGCTCGGCGCGGTGCACGTGTCGAATCCGAGTCCGGTGACCTGGCTGGTGCCTCGGACGATCTCCACCGGCGCCGAATCGTGCAGCGCAGCGGCTGCGTCCGACTGCGCGGTGGAGGTGGACTGGGTGAGCGCAGTGGAATGCGGGAGTGCGGTGGACTGCGGGGGCGTGGCGGGCCGCGGGAACCCGGCGGCGGTGATGGCGTTCACGACCGTGGAGCGGTCGTCGTCGCCGTAGCTGGCGGTGATGCTCAGGCCGGGCGCGGTGACGTCGATCTCGCCGGCGATGCGGCGGTCGAGCGCGACGGCGATGGCGGTGCTCTCGCGAGTGAGCTGAGGCTCGATCAACAGCGCCCCGGTGTGCCGTCCGACGCCGCGCGCCGGACAATCCTCGTCGGCGGCGGGGCGGCCGAGATAGACCGCGTGCATATCGAAGCGCACGCAGGTCGTCGGGCGCGCGGCCAGGTCGATGACCTGCCAGGAGTAGGGGACCGGGAAGCTGCGCCCTAGGTAGCTGACGGTCTTTTCGTGCAGCGATTGTCCATGCGCCGTCGCGTCGGCCGCGTTGCCGACCGGCGCCAGGCGGGCCGGATCAGTGCGCGGGGTCCCGGCGCAGAGCGCGGCGGCCAGAAGTCCGATCAGCAGCGCCGCCGCCCCGGCGCTTCTCCGGACCGTACTTCTTTTGACCGCGCTGTTCTTGACCGCGCTCGTTTTGACCACGCTTCCTCTGAAACTGCGCCTGGTCAAGAGCCGAGCGAGCCGCGATAACCCGACTCTGAACTGCACGGATGCCCCCATCGTCGCCGAATGGATCACTTCGGACGGTAACAGGGCATGGACGTGACAAGTCCGCCGCGCCCGAGGTTTCGAGCGCGGCGGACCGGATTGGCGTAATAGATCACATAATCAGATCTAGTTCTGAGTGGGCTGACCGGTCGTCAGATCCGCGGCAGGTCGGTCACCCCGTCCTGGCGCACCGTCTGCAGCTTCCACTGGTCGAGGCCGAGCAGCTCCAGGATGGTCGGCGCGATCTGCGCGGTGAACACCGCGGCCGAGTCGAAGTGCCAGCCGTCGGCGTCGACGCCCGCGCCGGAGACCACGATCGGGACGTCCCGGTCCGCCGGGTTCGCACCGCCGTGCTCGGCGATCTTCTCCTTGCCGCCGGTGTACACCGTGCCGAGCTTCGCGACGCCGACCAGGTCCGGCACCCGCGGGTCGCTGTGCGCCGCGCCGAAGTACTGCGCCGCGCCCTGACCGGCGTAAACGGCCTTCAGGCCCGCGGAGGTGAACGCCTTCGGGTTGCCGTTGATGTCGTTGCCGGTGCCGGAAAGGTTCACCAAGTAGTCCTTCGCGAAGTCCGCGGCGGCCTGCGAGCGGTCGCTCAGCCACCAGAGCATCGCGTCGTCGTCGACGGTGAATGCGACCAGCGGGGCCTTCGCGGACGGGTGCAGCTTGGCCCAAGCGGCGTTGACCGCGTCCACGATCGGGCCGTCGTCGATCCGGGTCAGGTCGGACGGCTTGGTCGGGGACTGGCCGTGCTTGGCGGACAGAATGACCGTGGTGCTCTTGTCCAGGTGCTGCTTCTTCAGCTCGGTCAGGAACCGGCCGAGCTGCGTGTCGACCCAGTCGAGGGAGGAGGAGAGCAGCGGGCCGGGAGTGACGCCGTCGGCCAGGTAGCCACCGGTCAGGCCATCCGACTTCGGCAGCTTCTGGCCGGTGGAGACGGTCTGGAAGTTCATGCCGAAGATCGCCGGGACGCCGGCCTTCTGGGCGCGGGAGTGGTCGTAGCCGTCGATCTCGTTGAGCACGGCCTGGACCTTGTAGCCGTCGTAGGTGCGCGTCGCGGCGTTGTCCGTGCTCCAGTCGCCGCCGGCCGGGAAGCCCGCGATCGAGGAGTCGGAGTTGATCTCCGGGGTGAACAGGTCGTCGATCGAGTCGCCCGACTTGCCTTCGAGGATCGAGTACGCGGGGTGCTTGTCAGACCACGCAGTCCGCAGCCCGGCCTGCTTGGCCACGTCGAACACCGTGTTCACCCGCAGGTACTGGCTCGGGTAGATCGGTTTGCAGGTGGCCGGGTCCACCGGCAGGTTCTTCGGGTCGAGCACGGAGGCCGGGTCGCCGGTCATCTTCAGGATCGAGCCGGGCAGGCCGGCCAGGCCCTCGCCGCCGTCGAGCAGGTTGAGGTTCTTGTCGGCGGCCTCGGTCCACGCCACCTCCGCGCCGGGCGTCGCGCCCTTGCAGTTCGTGGTGCCCGCGGGCAGCAGCGCGTGGTTGTACGTGTCGTCGTAGTAGACGCCGCTCTGGCCCGCCGTCGCGCCGGTGAACTGCGCGATCATGCCGGGGAACGAGTCGGACGGGTTGGTCGTCTGCGCGTTCGTATAGTCGATGCCGCCGTCGACCAGCTTCGCCATGGCCGAGTGCGGGTGCTGCTTGATGTACCAGGCGAGGTCCGCCTGGTGCAGTCCATCGACGGAGATGACGAGGACGTGCCGCGAGTCGGCGGAATGGGTGTGCGCCGAGGCGGCGCCGGGTGCCAGCACGGCGCCGGAAACCAGGACCGCGGCGCTGGCCAGACCGGCGACGCGCACGGTGCGCGTGCGTCCGAATGCGCGAGGCATCGAGAGAACTCCCAAGGTCAGGCCGACCCGATGTCAGCCTCCGTAGGAGATTGATAGTCCGCGCCTTCGGCTGCTCGGCCGCCGCGTCATGAACTGCGCGCGAACTCCGGGCGACCAGCGCGGAGCATTCGGCCTGACGCGCCGTCACCCGGCTTTGGCGCCCGAGATCCCGCCGCCTCTGGTCAGCCGACTTCTACCAGCGGCAACGCCGTGGACGCGATGTGTGACCGCACCTGGTCGTCGACCGGGTCGTTCGCCGGGTCGGTGTGCACCACCAGGTGGTTGTACAGGGTGTCGCGCTGCGCGGGGATGCGCCCGGCGGTGCGGATGAGGTGAATCAGCTCCATGCGGTTGGAGCGGTGCCGCGCGCCGGCCGAGGAGACGACGTTCTCCTCAAGCATCACCGAACCGAGGTCGTCAGCGCCGTAGTGCAGGGTCAGCTGACCGGCCTCCTTGCCGACGGTCAGCCAGGAACCCTGGATGTGCGCGACGTTGTGCAGGAACAGCCGGGCGATCGCGATCATCCGGATGTACTCGATCGTGGTGGCCTGGGTGCGGCCCTTCAGGTGGTTGTTCTCCGGCTGGTAGGTGTACGGGATGAAGGCGCGGAAGCCGCCGGTGCGGTCCTGCACGTCGCGGATCATGGCGATGTGCCGGATCCGCTCGGCGTTGGTCTCGCCGGTGCCCATGAGCATGGTGGAGGTGGATTCGAGGCCGAGGCGGTGCGCAGTTTCCATGATCTCGAGCCACCGCTCGCCGGACTCCTTGAGCGGGGCGATGACGGTGCGCGGCCGCTCGGGCAGCAGCTCGGCGCCGGCGCCGGCGAAGGAATCGAGTCCGGCCGACTTCAGCCGGGTGATCGCTTCCTCGATCGTGACGGACGACACCTTGGCCATGTGCTGGACCTCGGAGGCGCCGAGGGAGTGGATGACCAGCTGCGGGTACTCCGCCTTGATCGCGCGGAACGCGGTTTCGTAGTACTCGACGCCGTAGTCGGGGTGGTGGCCGCCCTGGAACATGATCTGCGTGCCGCCGAGCGCGACGGTTTCGCCGCAGCGCCGCAGGATCTCGTCGAGGTCCCGGGACCAGCCCTTCTCGGACTTGGGCGGGGCGTAGAACGCGCAGAACTTGCACGCGGTAACGCAGACGTTCGTGTAGTTGATGTTCCGCTCGATGATGTACGTCGCGATATCGCCGGTGTCGGCGTAACGCTTGCGCCGGGCGGCGTCCGCGGCGCGGCCGAGCGCGTGCAGCGGGGCGTGCCGGTAGAGCTCCAGAGCCTCCTCCTCGGAGATACGCCCGCCTTCGGCGGCGCGATCGAGGGCGTCCTGGAGCTGGGTGCCGAGCGAAACCATCTGTTATCGACCTTCCCGATTCAATCCTGCGTCCAGCCTACGCGGCCGCCGTTTCGGAAGCGTCGGGGAGCAGGTCGATGCGGACCTCGGAGTCGGCGCCGATCTGCCCGGCGACGCGTCGGGCGAACTCGCGCACCCCGCCGAGCTGCCGCGGCCCGAAGGAGAAGTCGAGGGTGGTGAAGTACCGCTCCAGCGTCGCGGCGTCGAAGGACTCCCAGCGCGCGGCCTGTGCGGCGACCTTGTCCACCTCGGCCATCGCCAGGTCGCGGGAGTGCAGGAACGCCTGGTGCACTTCGCGGGTCAGGGCCGGCTGCCGGGCGAGGAAGTCGCGGCGCACGGCCCAGATGGCGAACACCATCGGCAGGCCGGTCCAGTCCTTCCAGGCCTCGCCGAGGTCGAGCACGCGCAGGCCGAGCCGCGGCGCCTCATGGAGGGAGGCGCGCAGCGCCGCGTCGCCGATCAGCACTCCGGCGGAGGCCTCTTGCATCATCAGCGCGAGGTCGGGCGGGCAGGTGTAGTACTCGGGCTGGACGCCGTACCGTTCGCGCAGGATGAGCTGGGCGAGTTGGACGGTGGTGCGGGAAGTCGAGCCGAGCGCGACCCGGGCGTGGTCGAGGTCGGTGAGGGGCAGCTGCGAGACCAGGTTGCAGGACATCACCGGGCCGTCCGAGCCGACCGCCACGTCCGGCAGCACGACCAGGTCCTGTGCGTTGCGCAGGTACTCGACCAGGGAGATCGGCCCGATGTCCAGGGAGCCGGCCACCAGCTGCTCGGAGAGCTTCTCCGGGGTGTCCTTGACCAGATCCAGGTCGAGCAGGGCGCCTGAGCGGACCAGGCCCCAATAGATGGGCAGGCAGTTGAGGAACTGGATGTGTCCGACTCGAGGTTTGTCCACGGATAGCACACTACGCCGCGACTTGATCGCCGCTTGGGGCGGGCGGGCGAGCGCTGTGCGCTCCTACTCTTCGTCTACTCTTCGTCGTCCTCGAAGGAGGCCGCGTCGTCGAACTTCCGGCTGAGCCGCTGCGTGCGCGAGACGATCCCGGCTGACATGGCGTCACGTTGCTTGGACAGCACGATGACCGAGGCCGCGCTGGAGAGCAGCAGGGCGACGGCGAGCAGGGTGAGCTTGGACAGCTGCGAGCTCAGGTCCATGTTGAAGATGAGGGCGACCGCCCACACGACCACGAGCGCGACGAGGAACAGCGCCAGCCGAAGCGTGGTGTAGCGCAGCACGGCGTGCCGGGTCTCGAGCACCGGCGCGGTCGCCGGCTGTTCAGCGGACTGGTCGGCTTGCGGCGGCACGTCCGCCGTGCCGTTCGCGGCGGCCGCGCTCTTCGCAGAGTTCGTTGCCTTCGCCTTCGTCTTCTGCTTCGTGCCGGCTTGCTCGGTCATGGCTGCGGGTTCCTTCGTGGGGGGACCGTTTCACGGTACCTCACCTGTGCTGCGGGACCTGAACCGCGGGCTCGGATGCGGCCTTCATTCGGTCAACGAGAGCGCCATCAAGATCTGATCCCGGTAATCATCGGTGCTTAGCCGCAGCGCTCCCGGCAGTCGCCCGTACTCGACATATCCGCACTTCTTGTAGAACTCGTCGTTGCCGGTCCCGCCCCGGCAGTCCAGCGTCAGCATCTCCAGGCCCATCCGCCGCGCAGTCTGTTCGACCTCGGCCATGAGTATCGCCCCGTAGCCACGACCCTGGAAGTCCGGGTGCACCATGACCCGCTTCACCTTGCGCCAGTGCTCGGTCAGCCGGAACTGCCCGTCCGAGATCGTGGCGAGCGCCGCCACTCGCAGCCGCGAACTGCGCGGCTTCGCAGTGACCAAGTCAGCACCATCCGGATCAGCACCGTTCAGACCAGCACCGTCCGGGTTTGACGTGCCCGAGTCGGCGCTGTCCGGGTCACTCGCCCAGCCGACGACCAGGCGATCACGCCCGCCGGCCACCTCCGCGAACAGCTTGTCCGCCACGGGCAGCACATCGTCCATCGTGACCGGCGGCACAAAGCCCACCGCGCCGCCCGCATTGGACACGTCGGTCCAGCAGGCCACGATCTGCGCCCGCAGCGTCTCGGTCAGCTCAGGATCGACCGTGAATTCCAGCGTCATGAATCAAGTATGCATGAACTTGCCGCATGACGCATGCAATTTCAAGATTTCTCGTTCCGCGCGACCCTGGAAGGGCAGCGAGCGCGCGGCATCGACCGATCCGGCCGCCTAGGCGAAGGTCATCGTCTGCGGCCGCTCACGCCGGTCCGGATCCGGCCCGTCGAACTCCTGCACCACCTCGTAGCGCGTGTTGCGCTCGACCGGCGTGAACCCGGCGTCGCGGATCAGGTCCAGCAGATCGTCGCGGGTCATCTTGTCCGGCGTGCCGAAGTGGTCCGCGTCGTGCGTGATCTTGTACTCGACCACCGAACCGTCGAGGTCGTCCACGCCGTAGTTGAGCGCCAGCTGAGCGGTCGTCAGGCCATGCATGACCCAGAAGCACTTGATGTGGTCGAAGTTGTCCAGCAGCAGCCGGGAGACCGCGAAGGTGCGCAGCGCCTCGGCTCCGGTCGCCATCGGCTGCGCCATCAGCCGGTTGCGCTGCTTGCCGTCCTTCGAGTCATGGAAGTCGTGCTGGAAGCGCAGCGGGATGAACACCGCGAAGCCGCCGGTCTCGTCCTGCAACGCGCGCAGCCGCAGCGCGTGATCCACGCGGTGTCGCGGCTCCTCGATGTGCCCGTAGAGCATCGTCGACGGTGTACGCAGCCCCTTGCTGTGGGCGAGCCGGTGGATGCGGGACCAGTCCTCCCAGTGGGTCGCGTGGTCGACGATCTTGGAGCGGATCTCCCAGTCGAAGATCTCCGCGCCGCCTCCGGTCAGCGACTCGAGCCCGGCGTCCATCAGCTCATCGAGGATCGCGTCCGCGGTCAGCCCGGAGATCTTCTCGAACCAGTGGATCTCGGTGGCGGTGAACGCCTTGATCGAGACGCCGGGCAGGACCGCCTTCAGCTCCCTGATCGACTTGGGGTAGTAACGCCACGGCAGCGTCGGGTGCAGTCCGTTGACGATGTGCAGCTCGGTGATGCCGTCCGGCTCCATCGCCTTCGCCAGCCGGACTGCCTCCTCGATGCGCATCGTGTACGCGTCCTTCTCGCCCGGCTTGCGCTGGAACGAGCAGTACGCGCAGGAGGCGGAGCACACGTTCGTCATGTTCAGGTGCCGGTTGACGTTGAAGAAGACCCGGTCGCCGTTCTTCACG
>DASUAR010000306.1:0-35664 GCA_035763685.1 Actinocrinis sp.
GCCAGTTCGGCTCTTTCGCCCGGCAGTCCCTGCACGAGGCAGTAAGGTCAGACTCTCCTGGATCCGTCAGGTAGCACTCTGAGTTAGTCGACTGGCCTGCGACGATGCGACGAGCTGGCCGCACCCATTTGACGCACGCCCGGAATCGGACATTCCGCCGTCATGCCCAGGTCAGCCGCATGATCACAGCTGCGGTGAACGTGTCATGAATATCCGAGGCCAGGGTCTGGCGGCACGCTCGTCCACCGTGCGCGGCTGCACAACCGGCCGCCTCGGAACGTGGTCGAGTCCTGCCCGTCAGTCCACGAACTCGTAGAGGTGCCAGGCCCAACCGGGGCCGGGGAAGCTAGTGCCTAGGTTTTCGTAGTTGCAGTAGTAGTTGAGGGCGTTGCCGGCGGCCACGTCCTGCTTGCCCGCGTATACACACGACGCCTTGTCAGGGAAGTACTCGGTTGTCTGCGTCCACGCCGCGGCCGAGGCCGCAGTCGTGGACATCCCCACGATCCCGGCCGCGGCCGTCCCTACGAGCGCCACGGCCAGACTCCGCCGAAGACGATTGCGCATGCTCTCTCCTCTTCATTCCTTCGCGGCCGGGGCGCTCCCGCAGCCGCTGCCACACGTGTCAGGCTCGGCCTGGCGCCGGGCGCCTGGCCTGCCCGTGAATCAATGGTGAACCTGTGCCCTGCCATGCAGCCTGACCGCGTTCGGGCGCCGACGCACGCAATCCGTACAACTGCGTACACGCCGATCGGCCTGGCAAAGGTGCACGGCGCCCGAGTTGCGCCTGCCACATCGGATTGCTGCGCCCCGGGTTCCGTCCAGGAATGAGGGCCTGCGCAGGTCAGCGGGTCGCACTGACCTGCAATCCAAGTCGGCGGCCGCGGACGGAACCCGGGCGATTGACTTATGGCCGGGCGGTGTGGGGTGAACTCCTCCGCGATACCTGACTACGACGGACAAGATCAGCCGCACATGACGGACGGCCAGGAGGCGTCGTTGCCGACGACGGTCCCGCCGCCCACTTCGATGCATTCGTGCGGCGCGTACACGTATACCGGCCCTGCGTAGGTGGTGTACCAGCCGTCGTCGTTGCCGTTGTTGTCGGGTCCGCCGTAGCCGCCGCCCGCGCCGTTGGCGTGCTCGATGAAGACCCAGGTGTTCGTCGCGGTGCCGACGTACGCGGACTTCATCAGCACTGCGCAGTCGGTCGAGCCGTTGTAGGACACGTAGATGGTGCCGCCATCCAGGCTGAAGACGCCGTTGCTGTCCGGCGAGAAGCCCGAACCGCAGACCGCCGCGGCGTACGAGGCCGCGCTGGCGGCCTGGGCCGGTCCAGCGGCCCCCAACACGGCGGTCGCCGCCGTGACCATGCCGATCACGGCCAGCGCCTTGGTGCGCGAGCCGGGGCTCGTCAACTTCATGATCCTTCCCTCCGTCAATGGCGGCTACCCGCAGTGGTCGGGGCCGGGTTGTTACTTGGCTGTCCGCGATCCCGGCGTCGTTCATGATGGTGCGGCTGCGATGTACCAGCCCTGTGTCTGCGCGGTAGCGCGGACCGGTGGTCGCTGGCGTACGTGCACTGCGTCTGCGCCATGCGATCCGAGCTACGCCCGGATTGTTCGTCCTCGCAGATCGGTCGCTGATCGGCGGGGTCGGCTCTTCGGCGGTGGGCGTTGTCGCCTCTTGGCTGGTCTGCGCGGTCTACTCTTCGCTGGTCGCCGCATGCGCTGCGCCGGTGGTTTCCGTCGCTTCGGTGGCCTCGTCCGTGGTGGCGTCGCCGCCGTGGGCACTTGCGCCGCCCCGTCCCGGCATGGTTTTCCCTCCCATGTGGTTTCCCGGTTCCCGTGATGTCCCGCGTGGGCCCGGCGTGCTGACGTGAGCGGAGTACCCGTTCTCTGCAATGCAGCTTGCCGGGCGTCGAACGCCGACGCACGGTTTCCGTACAATCCCGTACACCCCCATGCCTCGCCGAGCGGGTTCACAGGCCAGGCGTCGCCTACTACGCCGAAAGGCGTGGTTCTACGATCGCTGGCGAGCGCACCAACGGCCAGGCTTTTGCGCCAGCATGCAAAAGCTCTGTGCTCGGCCAGTTTCTGCGGCGCCGCGTTCCTCGCCGTCTTCTGCGGGCGCGTCGTCAATCTCCTTGTTCTGCGCGGCCGACTTGCCGTCGACGTATTCGGCGTAGACGCCCAGGAGCACGTTCACACTGTTGCCAGCGCACTCCGCGATTTCGGCCGGATCGAGCCCAGCGGATGCGCCAGGGAGATGCCCGCGTGGCGAAGGTCGTAGAGTCGCCTGGCGAGCGTGGTCGTGGCCTTGCCCTCAGTGCCTTGGCTCGCACGCTTTTCCAGACCGTCCCGGACGTCGATTCGCAGAGCCGGCCAGCGCTGGCGCGGTGGTCTCAACAAGTGATCCGCTGACGCATCAGGCTGTGCACGTGCGCTACCAGCTCAAGCGGGTGACGGGCAAAGGGCTCCAGCGGGTGCGACTCAAGAGCAAGAAGTCCCGTCGCGTTCTGCCGCTGCCGGAGGTCGCTGCTCGAGCACTGCGCGGCTGGAAGCTGATCCAAGCCTCCGAGGAGCGCGCGGCCGACCCGCGCTGGGGCGGCAACACCCTCGGCCTGGTCTTCACCACGCGCTACGGCAACCCTCCCGAACCGGCTCGGTGAATCGGGCGCTGCTCGTGCTCGCCCGGCGCTGCGGGCTGCGGCCGCTGCACCCTCACGCGCTTCGGCACTCGTGCGCGACCTTCGCGAAGGCCAGGAAGGTAGACGTGATGGTGATCCGGGACATCCTCGGGCACTCGCAGCTCAGCGTCACTGCCGACATCTACACGCACGTACTCACGCCGGAACTGCGGGAGGCGGTCAGCATCATGGATGGTGTCATGAGCGGGGAGGGTGTCGGGCCAGCTCGGACCGGGGACTAATCCGGGCGGTTGGTGTCACATCTGGTGTCGGAAGCAGCGAAAACGGCCGGTAACCGCGAACGGTTACCGGCCGTGACCTGCGCCTTCAGCGTCGGGCTGACAGGATTTGAACCTGCGACCCCTTGACCCCCAGTCAAGTGCGCTACCAAGCTGCGCTACAGCCCGCTGACGTGGTGGCTCAGTGCGAGCCAGGAAGAACCTTACCGCATCGGCGGCGGCGCTTTCACCTGCGTTGCGAGTGTCGCGGCGAAGGGGGCTAGGTGGCGGTGTGTACGGGATCGGCGCGGGGTGCTGGCAACTCGCAGCTCTCGCGGCGGGCCGGGAAGACCTATCGTGAGCAGCGTGACTATGTCCATACCTTCCCGGCTCGTGCCCGCGGATCCGCCCAGCTCGCCCCTGCTCGAGAGGGTGCGGCGCGGGTTGATCGGCGACGACGAGGTGCTTGACGGGCCGTACGGAGCGTGCCGCGTGGTGTATGCCGACTACACCGCGTCGGGGCGCGCGCTCGACTTCATTGAGGACTTCATCCGCGGTCAGGTGCTCCCCCGGTACGCCAATACGCACACCGAGAGCTCCAGCACCGGGCGGGCCACGACGCGCCTTCGCGAGGACGCGCGGCGGATCATCCGCGAGGCGGTTGGGGGGACCGAGGACGACCTGGTGATCTTTGCCGGCTCCGGAGCGACCGCGGCGATCAACAAGCTGGTGGGGATTCTTGAGCTGCGTGGGGGCGGGGCGGGCGGGAGTGGGGGCGAGGCCGAGGCGGAGCGCGACGGCGCCGGAGGCGGGGGCGAGGCCGAGGGCGGGGGCAGTACCGGCGGCGAAAACGCGCGGCCTGTGGTGTTTGTCGGGCCGTTCGAGCACCACTCCAACGAGCTGCCCTGGCGCGAGTCGATCGCCGACGTGGTGGTCGTGCCGGAGGACCGTGACGGGCACATCGACCAGCGGTACCTGGCGGCGCAGCTGCGCAAGTACGCGGATCGGCCCTTGCTGATCGGCAGCTTCTCCGCCGCTTCGAACGTGACCGGCCTGCTGTCCGACACCGACGCGATCGCCGCGCTGCTGCATTCGCACGGCGCGCTGTCGTTCTGGGATTACGCCGCAGCCGCGCCGTACGTGCCGATCCGGATGCGGGAGAGCGCGGCCGGCCGAGGGGATCACAAGGACGCCATCTTCCTTTCGCCGCACAAGTTCCCCGGCGGCCCGCAGACACCCGGTGTGCTCGTTGTGCGCCGTGAGCTGGTACGTAACCGGGTGCCTACCGCGCCGGGCGGCGGGACGGTTCTGTTCGTCGATCCGCTCGGGCACCGCTACCTCGACGACCCGATCGCGCGGGAAGAGGGCGGCACTCCGGCGATCGTCGAGTCGATCCGCGCCGGGCTGGTCTTCGCGCTGAAGCAGGCGGTGGGCACCGAGCTGATCCAGGCGCGCGAAGAGCGGCTGTGGCGTCACGCGCTGGAGCGCTGGTCGACGAATCCCGCGATCGACATCCTCGGCAACCGGGACGCGCGGCGCCTTTCGATCGTCTCCTTCCGGATCAGCGCGCCGCAGCCGGGGCTTTTCCTGCACCACAACTTCGTCGTCGCGGTACTCAGCGACCTGTTCGGCATCCAGGCCCGCGGCGGCTGCTCCTGCGCCGGCCCGTACGGGCACCGCCTGCTGGCCATCGACGCCGAGCACTCCCGCGCCTTCGAGCACGAGATCGGCCTGGGCTGCGAGGGCATCAAGCCGGGCTGGGTCCGGGTCAACTTCAACTACTTCATCAGCGACACGGTCCGCGATTATCTGATTGAAGCGGTGGATTTGTTGGCGCGGTACGGGCACCGGTTGCTGCCTCATTACGGCTTCGAGGTGGCTACCGGGTTGTGGCGTCATCGTGGGGAGGTTGGCCACGCACCATTGCGGCTGACGGACGTCCGGTTCGTGGAGGGCACGGAGGGTGTCGAGTTTCCAGATAATCGGATGACCGCAGGGGAGGAAGTGCTCGCGGAGCAGTTGGAGCGGGCGCGCGGGATTCTGGACGGGCTTGCGGATTGTGTGGATCAGGGTCCGACGGGGCTGTCGGAGCAGGTGGAGGCATTGCGGTGGTTCCCGCTGCCCGGGGTGTGTGTAACGCGGGAGTGACGGGCGGACGGCGAGCGGTGGTTAGAGGCTGCGCGAGGGGGAGGCCAGCCGGCTGTTGTAGAGGTCGTAGCTGCGGTCGCCGGTGAAGCGGGCGAAGACCTCTTCGAGCAGGCGCTGAGAACTGGCGGCGGGCAGCTTGGCGGCGGGCAGGCCGAGGCGTCCGCCGATGCGGGCCAGGGCGCACAGCAGCCACGCGGGGTCGGCCAGGAACGGGTCGTCCGCGCTGTCGCCGCTACCGCCGACGTGACCGATCTGCGCGCGCCAGACGCCGACGCACGCGGCGGCCGCGCACAGCAGGGCGTAGCGGTCGGCCAGCGCGTAGCTGAACGGAGTAGACAGCGTGTCGTGCCCTCTGCCCGCGAGCGCCGCACAGGCCTTGCGCAGATCGGCCAGTTCCTTGGCGAAATGGCCCGCGACCTCACGCAGCGCCGCGCGTTCCGTCTCGTCCGCGCCGGCCGCGTCGTCGTCCAGCAGTTCCTGGATGCCTCCTGGCAGCGACGCGGCGAGCGGGTCGGCCTCGCCGAGCACTTCCAGCGCGCCGAGTTCGAGCGGCGGCAGCGGGTCGCTGGCCCGGAAGAGGGTCGCAGGGGGCTGCTTCGCACCCGCGAAGTCGCCTCGGGCGAACAGCGGCAGCTGCGGGATGATCGTGGCTTGGCGGGCGGCGCTGCCCGCGTGGCCGAGACCCATCACCGGTATGTCGCGCAGCTGCTTCTGGAACATCCCGTACGCGCCGAAGCGGTGGTACTGGGCGTCGCCGAGGATAACGGTCAGATCGTCACAGCTTTCGGTGAGCACCTTGGGTGCGAGGTACGCGGCGGCGGCCGCGCTGGCGGACATGCGGTCCGGCAGCAGGTGCGCGGCGCGGGCCGCGACGAGGGTGACGCAGTCGGCGAGCAGCAGGTCCAGGAACGCCCCGACGACGACCGCGCGGGCGTGCGGGGTACGCAGCGGCGCGTTGCCACGCTGGTTGTCGAAGGCGTAGCGCACGGCGGTTCGCAGGGCGGTGTCGCCGCAGGCGATGAGGGTGGCGGGAACCAGGCCTCTGATGAGGAGTGAGGAGCGCAGGGAGAGCTCGAGGGCGCCGTCGGGCTCGCCGACCACGCAGTCGGCCGGTACCGGGCAGTCGACCATCTCCAGGCCGCCGAAGTGACAGCCGCGCATTCCGACGGTCGGGTACCGGGGCAGGTCCTCGACGCATTCAGCCGGAAGCTGCTCGCGGTCGAGCAGCAGGAGGCTGTGGCTGCGCGCGGTGGGGCGCTCGTCGACGCGCGCGAAGACGACTAGGCCGCGTGCGCGATCCGCGTTGGCCACCACGGTCTTGGTTCCGTTGAGGACCAACCCCTCGGGCCCTGGATCCGCCGCGATCTCGTCGCGCACGAAGTCGTTGGCGTGCGGCTCGCCGCGTCGCGCGACGGCGAGCCGGCCGCCGGACAGCAGCAGGTCCGCGGCCCAGCGCCGTTGCGCCTCGGTGCCGGCGAACCAGATCGGCGCCGCCGCGATGAAGCTGGCCAGCCCGTAGCCGAAGCCGAGCGAGGGATCGCGGCGGAACACCGGTCGCAGGGTCCTGCCGAGGGTGTCCAGCCGGTCGAATCTGCCGCCGAGCCCGGCGGGCACGAATTCGGCGCCCATGCCGAAGTCGTCGAGCAGCGCCTCGGCCTCCCCCAGCACCTCCCAGTGGTCGTCCGCCGCGAGCACCGCCTCCAGCCCCAGCGGATTGGCCGGGTCGGCCATCGGGCCGAAGCGGCGCTCCAGCTCGTCCGCGCGCGCCTGCGCCCCCGACGGCGGAGCGGCCGGGGCTGAAGAGACAGTACCCTGATTCACTTGTGGCTCCTCGTGTATGTGCCGTGGTGCGGTGAGGCGGCGAGGCGTGCGCGGCAGGCGCGCGGCCGACGAGCGCATTGCCACGGACTGTCCCAATTCGCGCTGGAGAGCGGCTCGAAAAGGGGTGTGGAGAAGGGCTTGGGCGAGGGGCCGGGGAGCGGGCGGGAAACGGCGAGGCGGTCCGGGGAGCGTGGGCTCGGCCGGACCGCCAAAGCTGGGACGTTGGGGCTTCGGGACGCGTTGCGGGTTCGTTCGTTCAGCGCATTGCGAACGCGTTGTCTGCGCTCACGCTTGCGGCATCTCAACGTGCTGCTTGGCGTTGCGCAGGGTGGTGAGGCTGTTGGTGCCCAGGGCGTGCCGCACCTTCTCCCTCGCCTCCTGCATCGTCGCCTCCGCGCCCAGCGCCGCGTGCACGCCCCCGGGATTCAGCGTGACGGTGTGCCAGGACCTGGCCTCCACCAGCCCGTCCGACGCCGCGCGGAACTCCCAGCGGCCGGTGTGCGCGCTCATCACCGGCGGCACCCGCAGTTGCTTGTAGAGGATCTCGCCGCGGTCCGCGAAGCACAGCCGGACCGACTCGGTGGTGTGGATCGAGCCGTCCGGGCTGCGGGTGTCCATCACCATCCGCTGCACGCCGGGCACCGACTCGGTCAGGTCGAGCCGGCTGACGTGCGGCAGTCGCTGCGGCCACAGGTCGGCGCGGTTGATGAACGCGAAGATCTCGGACACCGGGCCCTTGATGGAGACTCCGTCGCTGAAGGTGAAGCGCAACTGGTCGGGCCGGGCCTGCTGCTCGGCCGCGTTCTTGAGCGCGGCCAGCTCGGCATTGCTGTTGCGGTCGACCGCCTGCTGGATGAACGCGACCGCGTCCGGGTCGTCCGCGATCGCCTCGAAGTCATGGGTCAGCGTGACCGCGCAGCGCTCGCCGTGGCCGAGCGGCTCGATGATCCACTTGCCGCCCATCGAGGCGACCGGCGGGCTGGAGACCACCTGCTGGAACGCGATGGTCCCGGCCGCGCGGTCCAGGGTGCGGCGGGAGGTCCAGTCGCGCACCTCGCCGTTGGCCAGCGCCCAGATCCGCAGCAGCTGCTCGCCGGCCTCGTCGCGCAGCAGGTCGACGTGCACGGTGGGGCCGAATACCTGCGGCCAGCCCGCGACGTCCGCGACCAGCCCGAAGACGGTGTCCGCCGCGGCCTCGACGGTGATGTCGTGCTTGGTGTTGTAGGTCGCCACTGTGGTTCTCTTTTCGTTCTCTCCGACCGCCGACCGGGGCTCCGCGCCGGCGCAGGGGTCGTCAGTAGTTGCCGAGGCCGCCGCACACGTTGAGCGCCTGGGCGGTGATGGAGGCCGCGGTGTCGCTCGCCAGGTATCCGACGAGTCCGGCGACCTCCTGCGGGGTCGAGTAGCGGCCGAGCGGGATCTTGGCCTGGAACTTGGTGAGCACCTCGTCCTGCGTGGTGCCCCAGTGCTCCGCGTAGCCCTGCCGCACCTTGACGGCGAGCGGCGTCTCGACGTAGCCGGGGCAGACCGCGTTCACGGTGATGCCGCTGGTCGCCAGCTCGAGGCCGAGGGCTTTGGTGAAGCCGACCACGCCGTGCTTGGCCGCCGAGTAGGGCGCCCCGAACACCACACCCTGCTTTCCACCGGTGGAGGCGATGTTGATGATCCGGCCCCAGCCGCGTTCGCGCATTCCGCCGTGCGCGAGCACCTGCCGGGTGACCCGGAAGACGCTGTTGAGGTTGGTTTCGATCACTGAGTACCACAGCTCGTCGGTGATCTCGGCGGTGATTCCGCCGCCGTTGCGCCCGGCGTTGTTCACCAGGATGCCGAGCGGTCCGTAAGTTTCGACCGCCGCCGCGACCGCGTTCTCGACATCCTGCTGCGCGGTCACGTCGGCGCGCAGGCCGGCCGCGCTGTGGCCGTCCGCGCGCAGTTTCTCCACGACGCCGTCCACGTCCTCCTGCGTTCGCGCGCACAGGAAGACCGGGTGCCCTCGCTCGGCCAGCAGCCGGGCGGTGGCGAGCCCGATCCCACTGGTGGCGCCGGTGACCAGCACCGGTGCTTTCCCTGACATCATCCCATCCCTTTCTGCTCACAACTTCCCGAAACACAGCATCTGGTGGTCACAGCGCTATCCCGGCCGGGATGAGCACGGCGGGCACGGCCGCGGCCGGCTCCTCGTCGACGAGGCAGTCGCGGACGGACGGCGCGATCCGGTAGCCCTCGGTGGTCAGCCGGTCGATCGCGCGCAGCACGGCGCCGCGGTCCGCGTGCGGCGGCGCCGGCCGGTGCCCGAGCAGCGAGACGACCGCGCTGCGGCGGGCCAGCACCTCGGGGTGGCGGCGGGCCAGCACCGAGAGCCCCTGTCCCGGACCGGTCTCCACCAGCAGGTAAGAGCCCTGCGACAACAGCAGGTCGAGCGCGGGGCCGAAGAGCACCGGCACGCCCGGCACCATCGCCCAGAACTCCGGGTCGCGCGCGGTCGCCTTGTCCAGCAATCCGGGGCGCGAGGCGGACACGATCGGGATGGCCGGGGCGTTCAGCCGGATTCCGGCGAACGCGGGTATCGAGGCGGCGCAGGCCGCGAGGATCGAGGGGCTGTGGAAGCCGCGCAGCGCCTTGGCCGGCATGCAGGTGATCTCCGCGCGCTCAAGGGCCGCGCGCACCTCGGAAAGCTGCGGTTGCGGCCCGGCGACCAGAAGCTGACCGGGGCCGTTGACCGCGCCGACGACGACCTCGTCGGTCAGGAAGGGCGCGACCCGCTCCTCGTCGGCGACCACGGCGAGCATTCCGCCGACCGGCGCGTCCTGGAACAGCTCGACGCGGGAGAGCAGCAGCGCGGCCGCGTCCTCGAGGCTGGCCACTCCGGCCAACGCGGCCGCGACGTACTCCCCCGCGCTGTGGCCGAGCAGGACCGAGGGCTCCACGCCCCAGGACTGCAACATCCGGCCCATCGCGTAGCCGATGCCGAACAGCAGCGGCTGGGCCCGGATGGCCTCGTCCACGGCGACGCGCGGGTTATCGGAAAGCCAGTCGGCGCGGATCGCCGCGCCCTCACGGCCGAGCAGGACGAAGAACTCGTCGATGGCGTCGGTGAAGGCGGGCTCGCGCTCGTAGAGACCGACGCCCATGCCCTGGTGCTGCGCGCCCTGGCCGGGCAGCAGCAGCGCGACCGGACGCGGCGTGGACATGCCCGTCGGCACACCGCGGCCGATCACGACAGCTCTCCGATCATCGCGACGGCCCGGGTCCAGCCCGCGCCCGCGCCCGCCAGCTTGACCGGCAGGCAGCTGACGTGGAACCCGTGCGCGACCGGCAGCGCCTCGAGGTTGGCGAGCCGCTCGATCTGGCAGAACTCGCGGCGGCGGCCGGTGAAGTGCGCGGGCCACAGGACGCTGCGATCCCCGGTGCGCTGGTACTCGCTGATGATGTGCGGGAACGGCGCGTCCAGGCTGAAGGCGTCCGTGCCGATGACGCGCACGCCGAAGTCCAGCAGGTAATCGGTGGCCGGGCCGTCGAGCCCGACGAACTTGGTGAAGTACTCCTGGGTGCCCGCGCGCGCCGAGGCTCCGGTCCATAGCAGCGCGATGTCATAGGGCTGGGGCTCGTAGTCGATGCGGTCGAGGGCCGAGGCGAGGTCGCCCGCGCTCGCCGCGCCAGAGCCGATGTCGGTCAGGTCGAGCACGAACGCCGGGCGCACGAACCAGTCCAGCGGCAGCTCGTCGATGGTGCGCGGGACACCGCCGCCGTACTCGGTCTTGGAGCCGTAGTGCGCGGGGGCGTCCACGTGGGTCCCGGTGTGCGCGGTGAGCGTAAAGGTGTCGTTGTTGAGGAACTCCCCGTCGGGCAGTTCGTCAACGGAAAGGTCGAGCCCGAAGTGCTCGCGCATCGCGCCGGTCATGTGCTCCGCGCCCTGGGCGGGGGTCATCGGCTCGTGCCGCACCGGCTCCGGCTCCCAGAATCGGGCGTCGACCGGTGTGGACAGATCGATCAGCTGCATCGCGCCAGTCCCTTCACGGTGCTGTGTCCTCACGGGTGCTGTCTCCTCACGGCACGTTCTCCTCGCGGCTGAGGTCAGCGTGGGGGCAGCCGCTAGAGAGCCGGTGGACGGCCGCTTCGCAGTGCTCTGCCGGACCGGATCGAGACGGCCTCCACAGCGCGTCGAGCAGCATTCCCGACCCTCAGTGCACGGAGACGGCCACCGCGCGGGGCCGTCTGTGGGCTGACGAAAGAGGAGTACTCGCATGGATGCCCTGTTGGAGGCGGCCGGCAAGCCGGTCTCCGCGGACCTCTACCTGGAGGTCCAGCAGTTCTACGCCTGGCAGATGCGCCTGCTCGACGACGGTCTGACAGCGCAGTGGGCGCAGACCTTCACCGAGGACGGCGTCTTCGACGCCAACGGCCACCCGCACCCGGTGCAGGGCCGCGACAAGATCGCCGTCGGCGCGCTGGCGGCGCGCAAGGCCTTGGACGAGGCCGACATCCGGCACCGGCACTGGCTCGGCATGATCACCGTGACCGAGCAGAGCGACGGTGAACTGCTGGTGCGCAGCTACGCCACGGTCATCGAGATCCCGCACGGCGGCGCCGCCTCGCTGAAGTTCAGCACGGTCTGCGAGGACCTGCTGGTGCGCGTCGACGGTGAGCTGAAGATCCGGGACCGCCAGGTGACCCGGGACGATCTGCGGTAGCGCACCAAGTACGACAACCGCGATACGAATGCGGCCGCCGCCTCCCTTCGGGGAGGCGGCGGCCGCCGTGTATCAGGGTGCTATCAGGTTCGTCAGGACGCGACGATCGGGGCGGACTGGATCATGTCCAGAAGGCTGCGGAACGTCTCCGCGTCTGAGACCGCGTCGTCCGGCAGGTCGATGCCGTACTCGCGGCGGATGCGGCCGGTGACCTGAAGCAGCGCGAGCGAGTCGTAGCCGATCTCGACGAAGGGGGTGTCCAGCACCTCCTCGCCGTCCAGGTCCACTCCCTCCTCCACCCCGGCGCTTTCGCGCAGCAATCTGGTCAGCACTTCGCGGTCGATCGTTTGGGACATGCTCGGCACTCCTTGCTCGGTTAGCGGTTGTTCTCCGGTACGTGCGGTGCTCAGGCGCCGACGACGACGGCCGCGTTGAACCCGCTGTAGCCCCTGGCCAGGACCAGCGCGGTGCGCGCGTCGGTCTCGCGGGCCTCGGTCACCAGGTCGATCGGCAGGCCGGGTGCGGGCTCGGTGACGTTGATCGTCGGCGGGATCACGTGGTCGCGCAGGCTCAGCAGCGCGGTGGCCACGTCGAGCGACGCGCCTCCGCCGATCAGCCGGCCGGTCATCGTCTTGGGCGCGGTGACCGGCACCGCGTTCGGGCCGAACAGCGCGCTGATCGCCAGCGCCTCGGCCAGATCGGACCGCGGCGTTCCGGCGGCGTCGGCGAACACGACGCCGATGTCGGCCGGGGCCAGGCCCGCGTCGGCGACCGCCTGGCGGGCCGCGCGCAGCAGTCCCCCGCCGCCGGCCAGCGGGTCGTTCTCAGCGTCCTGAGAGGACGGCCGCGGATCGAAGGTCGCGGCGTAGCCGAGGATCCGGCCGTACACGCGCTCGGCCCCGCGGGCGCGGGCCGCGTCGGCGTCCTCGACCACGATGATCGCCCCGCCTTCACCGGGCACGTAGCCGTTCGCCGCGGCGGAGAACGGCAGGAAGCCCTGCGCCGGATCCGCGGAACGGCTGAGCAGTCCGGTCGCCAGCTGCCCCATCCAGCCCCACGGGCACAGCGCTCCGTCCACGCCGCCCGAGACCACCAACTCAGTGCCCTTACGGATCTGCCGGCGGGCGTGACCGAGGGCGTCGAGACCCCCGGCCTGGTCGGTGACCACGACCCCGCTCGGGCCGCGCATGTGGTGGCGGATCGAGATCTGGCCGGTGTTGGCCGCGTAGAACCAGGCGAAGGACTGGTACGCGCTGACGTACTCCTTGCCCTTGCTCCACAACAGCCCGAGCTCACGCTGACCGAACTCGACGCCGCCGCCGGAAGCCGAGGTGATCACGCCCATGCCGTACTCGGGCAGCTCCTCGGGGTTCACCGCCGCGTCCTCCAGCGCTTCCTGCGCGGCCACGAGCGCGAACTGCGTGCTGCGGTCGGTCTGCGGCAGCAGCCGGCTGGGGATGCGCGCCTCGGCGTCGAATCCGGTGACCTCGCCCGCCAGGCGGGAGGGGTAGCGGCTGGCGTCGAAGCGGGTCAGCTCCGCGATCGCCGGACGTCCGGCGAGCGTGGCCTGCCAGTGTTGCTCGACGCCGAGTCCGGTCGGCGCGGCGATGCCGAGCCCGGTGACCACGGGTGCTGACGCGCTCATGCTTCCCTCCTGCCGACGCGGTTGAGCACCAACGCGCTCTGGAAACCGCCGAATCCGCTGCCGACGCTGAGCACCGCGTCGGTGCGGTGCTCGCGGGCGGTGTTGGGGACGTAGTCGAGGTCGAGGTCCGGGTCCGGCTCGTGCAGGTTCGCCGTGGGCGGCACCACGTTCTCCTCTATGGCCAGCGCGCAGGCGGCGATCTCCAGTGCGCCGATCGCGCCGAGCGAGTGCCCGATCATGGACTTGATCGAGCTGACCGGGGCGCGGTACGCGTGCTCGCCCAGCGCCGCCTTGAACGCGCCGGTCTCGTGCCGGTCGTTCATCTTGGTGCCGGAGCCGTGCGCGTTGATGTAGTCGATCGCGTCCGGGTTCAGCCTGGCCTCGTCCAGCGCGACCCGGATCGCCTCGGCCATCTCGCGGCCGTCGGGCTTGAGCCCGGTCATGTGATAGGCGTTGCAGCGCGAGGCGAATCCGCTGATCTCGGCGTAGATGTGCGCGCCGCGGCGTTGGGCGCTCTCCAGTTCCTCCAGGATCAGCACCGCCGCGCCCTCGCCGAGCACCAGGCCGTTGCGGGTGCGGTCGAAGGGGCGGCAGGCGTGCTCGGGGTCGTCGTTGCGCGGGGTGGTGGCGTGGATCGCGTCGAAGCAGGCCGCGGTGATCGGCGCGATGGGCGCCTCGGTACCGCCGGCCACCACGACGTCGACGCTGCCTTCCCGGATCAGGTCCACCGCGTAGCCAAGCGCGTCAAGACCGGAGGTGCAGCCGGTCGAGACGATCGAAGCCGGTCCCTGCGCACCGGCGGCCCAGGCCACCTCGGCGGCGACCGAGCTGGGCACGAAGTGCCGGTACAGCTCGGGCACCACGTATTCGTGGTCTACTTCCCACTTGGTCCCGGTGTCGCTGACCACGACGTACTCGCGCTCCAGGCTCGTGGTGCAGCCGACCGCGGTGGCGATCGTGGTGCCGACGCGGCCCGGGTCCAGCGACTCGATGTCCAGGCCGCTGTCCGCCAGCGCCTCGCGGGCGCAGACCACCGCGAACTGCGAGGCCCGGTCCATCCGGCGCGAGTCCTGGTGCGAGAGCCCGGCCTTGATCGGGTCGAAGTCGACCTCGGCGCCCACCCGGGAGCGGAACGGCGAGGGGTCGAAGTGGGTGATCGTGCGGGTGGCGGTGCGCCCGGAGGTCAGCAGCTCCCAGTACGCCTTCGTGCCGACGCCGCCGGGGGCGACCACGCCGAGGCCGGTGATGGCGACCGCGCGGCTCATCGCCGCGCTCCTTCATCAGGGTTCGAACGGTGGCCCGGCCCGAACGGGCTGCTCGCGGACGGGCGGCGCCGGCCGGGGTCGGGTGTGCGGATAGTCCTCACTGAGGTCGGTCCCTTCTCAATTCCGATTCCAGCCGGGTGCCGGGACGGGCGGAATCGTGTCCCGCCCGTTCCCGGCGGCTACCGGGCACGCCCGCGGTGGCGAACGGCTGCCGGATCTCGGTCCGGACCCCCGCGGATGAGCGGGGAACAGGACCGCGTATGCGCATGGTTGGCGACCTTCCTCGACGCCCGCTTGAGCGGCTGCGGAAGCCGGGCGCGCGGAGTGTCAGCAGGTTGCTTCAGGCGGCTTCGGGCCGGGCGACCGCCGGGCCCGAGGCCTCGGCCGGCTGGATCGCGCGGCGCGGCTTGACCCTGCGGTTGCGCAGCATCTGCCGCCATTCCTCCGCGGAGAAGCCGGCCGGCTCGGTGCCGGCGATGAAGTCCAGCAGGATGTCCAGGAACCGCTGCGGCTGCGTGTGGAACGGGAAATGCCCCGTGTCGCTGAACAGCTCCAGCCGGCTGCCGGGCATCGCGACGTGCGCCAGCCAGGCGTGCGAGGCGGGCAGGATCGGGTCCTTGTCGCCCCACATGAGCATGGTGGGCATGCCCTCGCTCAGGTAGCAGCGGTCCAGCAGCGTGCCCAGCTGCCCGCGCCAGTCCACCACGGCTCGCAGGGTCCTGCCGAAAGCAAGGCGGGAGTCGGCGTTCGGCAGGGCGTCCAGGACGCGCAGCATCTCCGGCGCGTCCCGGCCGAGCGGCAGCCCGGACAGTTGCAGCAGCTTCACCGCGGCGGTGACCTGCCAGCGCACCGTGGGCAGCTTCATACCCGCCATCAGCAGCTCTGCGCCGGGCAGCGAGGCGGCGCGCAGCAGCGGGGTGACCTGCCGGCCGACTCCGCCGGTGGCCACCAGCACGATCCGCTCCGTGCGTTCAGGGTACTGATACGCGAACTGCATCGCGACTCCGCCGCCGAGCGAGTGCCCGACGAGCGTGACCCGATCGACGCCGAGCACCGAGAGCAGGTCACGCATCCCGTTGGCGTAGCCGCCGATCGAATAGTCGCCGCGCGGCTTGTCCGACTCGCCGTGGCCGAGCAGGTCCGGCACGATCACCCGGTAGTTGCGGGCCAGGCCGGGCACGATCGGCGCCCAGGTCTCCGAGGAGTCGCCGATCCCGTGGATCAGCAACACCGCCGGCCCATTGCCCGCCATCCGGAAGGCGTGTTTATGACCGTGGATGGTCCGGTAACGCAGACGGGCCATCGGCAGCGGCACCGACTCGGGCACCACTCTCAAGGCTCTGCGATCGCGGGCGGAGGTCGCGGCAGGCGTCGCGCCGCTCCTTGCCCCGGCGCCGCTCTTGATGTTCGCGCCGCTCTTGATGTTCACGGGCTCTCCCTCACTGATGCCGGCGCCAGGACACGGCCGAGCCGGGCCGGTGCCGGTGGCGGCCGTCGCGGCGGCGCAGCCCGTGCTGGTCATGCCGCGCCGGTTCGGTGCGCGGGCCGCCGGCGCAGAGCACCGCGATGACCGCCAGCAGCGCCGCGAGTTCCTCGTCGGTCGGGTTCCCGCGCAGGATCCGCACGTCGGCCCCGGCCACATTGTCAGGGTTCTGTGTCATCACGCCGGCCCGCCTACACCGGCTGATTGCCGTGCTTGCGCTCCGGCGTCTCAGCGTGCTTGCGCCGCAGCATCGCCAGCGAACGGATCAGCACCTCGCGCGTGTCCGCCGGGTCGATCACGTCGTCGACCAGGCCGCGCTCCGCCGCGTAGTACGGGTGCATCAGCTCACTGCGGTACTCTTCGATCTTGCGGGCGCGCGTCGCCTCCGGGTCGGGCGAGTTCGCGATGTCCTTGCGGAAGATCACGTTCGCCGCACCCTCCGCGCCCATGACCGCGATCTCGTTGGCGGGCCAGGCGAAGGACAGATCCGCGCCGATCGAGCGCGAGTCCATCACGATGTACGCGCCGCCGTACGCCTTACGCAGAATGACCTGGACGCGCGGCACGGTCGCGTTGCAGTACGCGTACAGCAGCTTCGCGCCGTGCCGGATGATGCCGTTGCTCTCCTGGTCCACGCCGGGAAGGAAGCCGGGCACGTCCACCAGCGTCACCAGCGGGATGTTGAAGGCGTCGCACATCTGCACGAACCTGGCGGCCTTCTCGCTCGCGTGGATGTCGAGAACTCCGGCCATCACCAGCGGCTGGTTGGCGACGACGCCGACGACGTGCCCGTCGAGCCGCGCCAGCGCGCACACCACGTTGCCGGCCCACTGCTCGTGGATCTCCAGCAGTTCGCCGTCGTCCACCACCTCGCGGATCACCGCGCGCACGTCGTACGCGCGGTTCGCGTCGGTGGGCACCAGATCGAGCAGCGCCTCGCAGCGGCGAGCGACCGGATCGGCGCAGTCGGCCACGGGCGGCAGCTCCGCGTTGTTCGACGGCAGCAGCGAAAGCAGATACCTGACATCCTCGAAACAGGCGGTCTCGTCGTCATGGATGAACGCTGATACACCCGAGGCGCGCGCGTGCACGTCCGCGCCGCCGAGGCTCTCGTGCGTCACTCGCTCGCCGGTGACCGCGCGCACCACATCCGGGCCGGTGATGAACATCTGCGCGTTGCCGCGCACCATGAAGGTGAAGTCGGTCAACGCCGGCGAGTACGCCGCGCCGCCCGCGCACGGCCCGAGGACCACGCTGATCTGCGGCACCACCCCGGACATGCGCACGTTGCGCTGGAAGATGCCGCCGTAGCCGGCCAGCGCGGTCACCCCCTCCTGGATCCGGGCGCCCGCGCCGTCGCACAGGCCGACCAGCGGCGCTCCGGCCGCCGCGGCCAGGTCCATCACCTTGTGGATCTTCTGCGCGTGCGCCTCGCCGAGCGCCCCGCCGAACACCCGGAAGTCGTGTCCGAACGCGAATACGGTCCGCCCGTGCACCAGGCCCCAGCCGGTGACCACGCCGTCGCCGTGCGGCCGGCGCCGTTCCAGGCCGAAAGCGCTGGCGCGGTGCCGGCGCAAGGTCTCGACCTCGGTGAAGGTGCCCTCGTCGAACAGCAGTTCAAGCCGCTCGCGCACGGTCAGCTTGCCACGCTCGTGCTGCCTGCGGGTGGCCTCCTCGTCCGGGCCGGCGTGTACCAGTGCGCGCAACGCGGTCAGGTCGACGGCGACTTCGCGCAAACCCGGCCGGACCGCGGCGCCGGCGGCCTGCTCGGCCTCGGCGATCGTCTCGGCCACCAACTGCGCGTCGAGTTCTTCGAGGGCCGCGGTTTCCATACACACTCCCTGCCGCACGGGGCGTCGGCGCACTGCCGACCTTGCCGGGACCGTAGGCAGGGCCCCTCGTGGAGCGGTGGAGAACCGGCCGGTGCCGATGCCGGTTCGAGCGGAATCCGGGTCAGGCCACGAAGCGATCGAACGAGGCGTCGCGACGCGGCGAATCGATGTCGAGCGCGGGGTCGGAGCGCAGGATCGCCTGCTGCAGCCGGTGCACCCGGCCCGAGGGTTCGAGACCCAGCTCGCGGTTGAGGGTGTTTCGCAGCCCGTGGAACGCCTCCAGAGCCCGCCAGGCGCTGCCGCAGCGGTAGAAGGCGAGCATCAGCTGCATGCACAGGTTTTCGTGCATGGGATAACGCGCCACCAGCACTCGCAGCTCGCCGATCAGGGTACTGTGCCGGCCGAGGCGCAGATCCGCCTCGATCCGGCGTTCGAGGGCGCCCATGCGGCCCTCCTCGAGACCGAGCACGTCGAGTTCCAGGACCCGGCCGGCCCGCACGTCGAGCAGCGCGGGACCGCGCCACAGGTCGAGCGCCCGGTTGAGCAGGTCCGAGGCGGCGTGGTCGTCTCCGGCCTCGTGCGCCTGCCGGCCGGCCGTGGCCAGCTGGGTGAACTCGTCCGCGTCGATCCGACCCGGTTGCACTTCAAGCAGATATCCCCCATGCCGCGTGACCAGCACGTCCTTCGCGACACGGCCCGGCTCCCCGGCCAGTGCGGCGCCGATGAGCCGGCGCAGCTGGAGCACGTACGTCTGGAGCGTCGTGGCGGCGCTTCGCGGCGCCTCCACCCCCCAAAGCTCCTCCACCAGGGTGGGCACGGTGACCACACGGTCGGCGCGCAGCGCGAGCAGGGCCAGGACCTGGCGCGGTTTGCTCGCGCTCGGGACGATCGAGGAACCCTGCTCTTCGATGCACAGCGGGCCGAGAACTTTGACATCCATCTCACGGCCTCCCTTCGAGGCGGCGTCCAACGGTCACAGACCGAGACGACGACCGTGTGTCGAGAGTGACACCACGCCAGGTCCAGCAGCCAGTGACGGGCTCATGAGAGCGCATGTGAAGAAATCACGCCGGGTGGGTGAACCCGGCACTGTTCGCGCCCGAACACCTGAGCGCAATATCGGTGATGTCAGCGCGAACGGCTGACGAAGATCCGGAGGGGAGATCCGTCATGTCGAACGTCACCAACACGCCGGTCGAGCACGACTGGCGCTTCGCCGAGCTCGTCGCCCGCAGCTGGATGGAGCCCGAACTGGTCGTGCGGTACGCCGCCGACCCGTGCGCGGTGCTCGCCGAGTTCGGGCTCGAAGTCACCCGGCGCGAGGACGCGCCGAGCCTCGAGCCGTACTGCGGCCCCGACCTGATCATCGAGGACCTGGAGCACGCCCGCGGGTACCGGCTCACCGGGACCGGCGGCTTCTGCCGCACCGAGCCGGAGGACGACGAACCCGTCCCGCAGGACGAGCCCGTGCCCGCCCGGGAGCCGTCGGCGTGATCACCGCAGACGGTCCGGACACGGGCCGGCTGGTGGGCTTCAAGCGGCATCTGCGTAGCACCGTCATCCCGGGCGAGGCGGCATATCTGCTCTCTCCGCTCGGGGTGACGGCTCTTCAGGGGGAGTACATCGAAGTACTGGCGCCGCTGCTTGACGGCAGCCGCACCCTGGCGGGTGTGGTACGCGACGCCACCCCGGCGATGACCGCAGCCCAAGTCGGCCGCCTCATCGGCCAGCTTCTCGAAGCAGACCTGCTGGCCTTCCGCGACGGCACGCCGCAGGACCGGCCGCGCGACAGCGCGGCCGAGGCCTATTGGGACCTGGCCGGGCTCGACGGCCCGCTGGCCACGCAGGCGCTCGCGCGCACGCCGATACGTCTCGTGTCGGTCGGCGAGGTGGACGTGGCGGCCGCCCGCGAGGCCTGCCGCGCTTCCGCGCTCAGCACGATCGAGGATCGGGCGGGCGCGGACAGCGCGTTCGCGCTCGTGCTCTGCGATGACTACCTGGCCCCGGAACTGGCCGGGATCGACGCGGTGCAGCGCGCCACGGGCCAGGCGTGGCTCCTGGTCAAGCCGTGCGGCCCCGAGCCGTGGATCGGCCCGGTGTTCCGGCCGGGCGCGGGGCCGTGCTGGTCCTGCCTGGCCAAGCGGCTGGGCGACCACCGCCGCTGCGAGCTCTCGCTCAGCCGCGCGGAGGCGGCTGGAGCGCGGGTGCGCTACCCGGAGGCCTCGATCGCCGCGGCCAGGTCGGTGGCGATCCAGTGCGCGGTGCTGGAAACCGCCAAGTGGCTGGCCGGGGTGCGCCAGCCGGAGCAGGACTCCGTCTACGCCCTGGACACGATCACGCTGCGCGGCACGCGGCACCGGGTCGTGAGCCGGCCTCAGTGCCCGAAGTGCGGCGACCCCGACGTGATCGCGGAGCGCACGCGCAATCCGATCGTGCTGCGTTCCACACCCAAGGCGCAGGACACCGGCGGCGGCCATCGCGCCGTGTCCGCGGAGACGATGCTGGCCCGGTACGGGCACCTGATCAGCCCGATCACCGGCGTCACCAAGGCGGTCGAACCGGTCGAGGGCGTGCCGGACTTCCTGAACTGCTACGTGTCCGGCCCGAACCTCGCCGTGCGGGCGCACTCGCTCGCCGGACTGCGCGCGGGCGTGCGGTCGCAGAGCAGCGGCAAGGGCGTCACGCCGCTGGAAGCACGCGTCGGGGCACTGTGCGAGGCCGCGGAGCGATACAGCGCCGGCCGGCACGGAGACGAACTGACCGTCAAGGCGAGCTACCGGTCGCTGGGCGAACAGGCCGTCCACCCCGACCGCTGCCAGCTTTTCCACGAGCGCCAGTTCCGCGACCGGCGGCGCTGGAACGCCGCGCACTCGGCCTTCCAGCAGGTGTGCGAACCCTTCGACGAGATGGCGGTCCACGAGTGGACGCCGGTGTGGTCGCTCAGCGAGCGGACGCACCGGCTGCTGCCGACCGAGCTGCTCTATTTCAGCCTCGGCCGCGGCAGGTCCAGGCAGCTGGCCGCCGACTCCAACGGGAACGCGGCAGGCAGCTGCCTAGAGGACGCGATCGTGCAAGGCTTCCTGGAACTGGTGGAGCGGGACGCGGTCGCGTTGTGGTGGTACAACCGCACCCGGCAGCCGGGGATCGACCTCGACTCGTTCGACGAGCCGTGGATCAATGCCCTGCGTTCGAACTACCGGCGCTTCGGACGAGAGGTGTGGGCCCTGGACTTGACCAGCGATCTCGGCATCCCGGTGACGGTGGCCCTCTCCAGGCAGTCCGGCGCGCCGGGCGGGCGGATCGTCTTCGGGTTCGGCGCGCACTTCGACCCGAGGCTCGCGCTGCGCCGCGCGCTGACCGAGATGGGCCAGCTTTTCGGCGCCGCCCTCGGCCGCGACCCGGCCGGCGCCGGTCCCGCCGCGGACGCGGACGTGGACGCGTGGTGGACGGCGTGTGCGAAACAGGAGCCTGATTACCTTTGCCCCGACCCGGCGGCCGCACCGCGCACCGTCGGCTACCACTCCTACACGCCGACCGCGGATCTGCGCGACGACGTCGAGGCGATCATCGCCCTGACCGGCTCGCGCGGGCTCGACCTGCTGGTGCTCGACCAGACCAGGCCGGACCTCGGCATCCCCGCGGTCAAGGTCGTCGTTCCCGGCCTGCGGCACTTCTGGGCCAGGTTCGCTCCAGGGCGGCTCTACGACGTCCCGGTCTCGCTGCACCGGCTCGCCGCACCGACACCCTACGAGGAACTCAACCCGATCCCACTGTTCGTCTAAGCGGACTTCGGCCGCACCTGAGCGCCGCGCACCACAGGTACCGCCACCGAGCACCACCCACCCGGCACAACCCGCCCCCGGGCGCAGGAGACCGATCACCATGTATACGCTTCACCTGGGGGATCCCGGCAAGGGATCGAAGGAACTCTGGTCGCTTCGCGAAGACGTCTTCGTCGAACCGTACGCGCCCGACGGCTCGCTCACGCTGTACGGCCGCTGGGGCGACGTGGTGCTCTGGCGGCTGCCCGAGGCGGTCGGCAACTTCCTGCACCGGATGCAGCTGGGACCGGTCTCGCTCACCAACGTGCTCGGCGACCCGGCGGGCCCGGGCCCGCTCAGCACGACGGAGCGGGCCACCCTGTTCGTCACCCTGGAGCGGCTGCGCCACCTGATCGTGCGCTCGCTGAGCGCGGGAAACGGGGAGCAGCCGCTGGTGTCGGTCATCCCCGCCTCCCCGCGCGCGGCGTTCCAGCTCAGGCGGATCGATCCGGGCCGGCCCGTGCGCCTTTCGGTGTTCGCGACGCTCGGCACCGACGGGACGGCGCTGAGCCTGGAGTCGCCGCTCTCGCTGCACCACGTCGCGCTGCACGGGCCGCAGGCCGCGTGGCTGGCCGCGTCACTGGGCCGGCCGCGCTCCCCGAGCGAGCTCGCGGCGCTGCTCTCGCTGCCGCGCGAGCTGGTGCTCGACACACTGGCCTACCTGGTCGCCGCGGGCATGGTGGTACAGGGCGAACCGGACCACCCGGCCGAGAGCCCGCGGTTCGCCGAGGACTTCGATCCGGTGCTGCGCGGCTGGACCAGGACCGACCTGGCCTTCCACGTCTCCAGCACGCTCGGGCGGCACGACCACGACTTCGGCGCCACCTATCCGTTCGGCAACGACGAGCGCACCACGCCGCTGCCCGACCCGCCGGCGCACGGCCCGAAGGTGGCGCTGCGACGGCCGAGGCTGCCGGAACTGCTCCACACCGATCCGCCGTTCACCGCCGTGCTGGAGGGCCGCCGCTCGGTGCGCCGGTTCGGCGAGAGCCCGCTGACCGCCGGGGAACTCGGCGACCTGCTGTACCGCGCCCTGCGCATCAGGTCGCTGATCGGACCGGCCGGCGCCGGGCCCGAACAGGCCTCGGTCCTGGACCGGCCCTACCCGGCCGACGGGGCAATACACGAACTCGACTTCTACGTGATCGTCGACCACTGCGACGGCGTGGCGCGCGGCGTCTACGCCTACGACGCCGCGGACCACGCGCTGCTGCCGGTCAAGGCCGAGTCCGCCGACGTGGACGCGCTGCTCGAACAGGCCCGCACGGCCGCGAACATGAACGGCGCGCCGCCGGCCCTCGTGATGATCACCGCCAGGTTCCAGCGACTGTTCTGGAAGTACGCGGGTCTCGGCTACGCGCTCGCGCTCAAGCACGTCGGCGTGGTGCAGCAGACGTTGTACCTGGTGGCCACGGCGATGGGCCTGGCGGCCTGCGCCATCGGCGTGGGCGAGATCGAGGACTCGGCCCGGATCCTCGGGCTCGACTGGCTCGCGCAGTCCAGCGTGGGCGGCTTCGCCCTCGGCCACGGCGACCACCGCGCCGCGCCGGCCCCGGAGAACCGGGCGCGGCACGCGGTCAACGACGCGGACTGGGCCGAGTCGTGCCGCCGCAAGTTGCTGCCGTCCCGATGACCGTCGCATCGCACGCGCGCGGCAGTCCCGCCGAACCAGCTGGTCAGGGTGCTGATCGCAATGCCAGACGGGCACACCTACGCCGACCTGACCGCACGGCCTCCCCGGAGCAGGGTTCCCGCCATATATTCGAGGTCTAAGCCGATTAACGCGAGGAGTGGCATGGCCGCCGACCGCACAATCCCGCACGAACGTGCCGCGCCGGGGTCGTGGCGGGAGGACCGTTCCGGCGCGCAGGATGGGCTGGCGCGGGCGATCGACACCGGCTGGGAGGCCCCCGCGCCGCGCATCGCGCGCAACATCCTGCTGTTCCTGCTGTGCACCTACGTGTTCACGGGGGTGCTCAACATCCCGGTCGACAATCCGGGTGACGACCCCGCGAACGCCGGGTCCTACATCTGCATGGCCGTCGTCTTCGGCCTCCAGCTCGCACACGTCTCGCCGCTCGCGCCCGGCTGGCCGCTGCGCGTCAGGATCCTCACCCTCAGCGTGCAGGCCGTGGCCACCTACCTGCCGTTCGTGATCTACCACGAGCTGTGGGGCGGGATGGCGGGATTCCTGGCCGGATCGCTGATCATCCTGCTGCGCGGCCCGATCGCGTGGATCTTGTTCGCGCTGTGCCCGCTGAGCATGGCGGTAGTCGCCGCGGTCACCCACGAGACCGCGCCGTGGATCGCCTACTTCGGGGTGGCCACCGCGAACCTCGGCCTGGTGCTCTACGGGCTGACCAAGCTGACCGACCTGGTGACCAAGCTGCACGACGCGCGCGCCGAGCTGGCCAGGATGGCCGTGGCGAGGGAACGGCTGCGCTTCGCCCGCGACCTGCACGACCTGCTCGGCTACAGCCTCTCCTCGATCACGCTCAAGAGCGAGCTGGCCTATCGGCTGGCCGAGGGGCAGGCGGAGCGGGCCCGCACGGAGCTGGCCTCGATCCTGGAGATCTCCCGGCAGGCGCTGTCCGACCTGCGCACGGTCGCCAGCAGCTACCGCGACCTGTGCTTCAGCGAGGAGGTCAGCACCGTCGAGTCGATGCTGCTGGCCACCGGCGTCGACGTGTCGGTGGAGGTGTCGCTGCCGGAATTGCCCCCGGCCGTCGACACGGTCTTCGCGACCGTGCTGCGCGAGGGCGTCACCAACATGCTGCGGCACAGCAAGGTGGAGCACTGCTCGATCACCGGGCGCGCGGTGGACGGTGACGTGCGGCTGGAGCTGGTGAACGACGGCGTCGGCGCGGAGAGCGAGGAGGCGGCGGACCCGGCCGGCAGCAGCGGGCTCGGCAGCCTCGCCCAACGGCTCGCCGCGATCGGCGGCCAACTCTCCGCGGGCGTGCGCCCGGACGCGACATTCCAGCTGGTCGCGCAGGCACCGCTGCGTAAGGGCAGAACGGTCTCGGACCGAGCCGGGCCGGTCGCACTGTCCGGTTCCCGCATCGAACCTGCGCGCCCCGCTGTCGATCTGGCCAACGGTGAGTAATCTGAATGAGTAAGTTGAGCCGGAGAGACACCAACGGCGATATTGATGTTCCCGTCGATGGTGATACTCCAGCGGATCAAGGTGTCCTGGCGACGCGCGTGCGATCGGAATCGAAGCTGAGCTCGGCGAGCATGGGGGAGCCGGATCAAGCGATGAGGCAGCTGACCATCCTGCTCGCCGAGGACGTGAACATGGTGCGCGGCGCCCTGGTGGCGCTGCTCAACCTCGAGCCGGACCTGACCGTCGTGGCGGACGTCGACAACGGCGACGACATCGTGCCCACCGCGCTCGCCCGGCGGCCGGACGTGGCGGTGATCGACATCGACCTGCCCGGCATCGACGGGCTGACCGCCGCCGCGCTGCTGCACGACAAGCTGCCCTCGTGCCGGACCCTGATCCTCACCAGCCTGGGCCGGCCCGGCACCCTGCGCCGGGCGCTGACCGCGCACGTCGCCGGGTTCCTGCTCAAGGACGCCCCGCCGGCGAAGCTCGCCGACGCGGTGCGCAACGTGGCCGCGGGGCTGCGGGTGATCGATCCGCAGCTCGCGGTGGCCGCCTGGGACAGCCGGGAGAACCCGCTCTCGCAGCGCGAGCTCGAGGTGCTGCGGCTGGCCGCGCGCGGCACGGACCCGGTGGAGATCGCGTCGCGGCTGTACCTCTCCCCCGGCACCGTGCGCAACTACCTGACGACCATCGTCACCAAGCTCGGCGCACGCAACCGGGTGGACGCGATCAGGATCGCGGAGAACGCCGGCTGGATTCCCTGACCGCCGACCGGACGAGCCACTGTCCGGCCGGCCGATCAGAAGCCCATTCAGGCCGCCGCCAGCCGCCGGGCTCCGGTCAGCGCCTCGAACAGGCCCGGATCCAGCATCGTGCCGGCCGCGGTGTCCACGGTGTCGCCGAAGCCCGCGTCGAACAGCGCGACGCTGACCGTGTAGCGCCGGTCCACCGCGCAGGTGCCGAAGGTCCACTCGTCGCCGGTACCCGGCGAGCCGTCCGGCCGCAGCACCCGCGCGCGCGGATCGCCGAGCCGGAAACCGAACTCGGTGAACTGGAACCGCAGGCCCTGCCCGATCGCCTTGCTGTAGGCCTCCTTCAGCGTCCACAGCCGCACCAGCGCGCCGTTGCGCCGGGCCACCGCCATCGCGTTCAGCATCGCCAGCTCGTACGGCGTGCACGCCTGGTCCTCGGTGCCGGTGCCCGACATCGGGCGGTCGGCCAGCTCCACGTCGACCCCGATCCGGCCGCGCCGGGTGATCCCGACCACCAGCAGTTCGTCGGTGTGGCTCAGGCTGATGTCGATCTGGTCGCAGCCACGCAGGTACGGCCGCCCGCCCGGCTTGTAGGCCAGGTCCAGCAGTTCGGGCCGGGTCTCGATCACCGCGGCCGCGGCGTGCTTGAGCAGCAGCCGCGCCGCGACGAACCGGGAGCGGATGTGCCGGTGCGTCATGCGCTGGGCCCGGCCCCAGTCGCGGCCGAGCAGCAGCCGCAGCTTGGGGTCGTCCGGGTCGCCGGGCAGCCAGTCGGCCAGCCGTCCGTACACCATCACCCCGCCGGCCTCGGCCAGCCGCCGGCGCACCGTCTCCCACGGCCCGTCAGGGCCCTCAATCAGCAGCGGACGGCCCAGCGGCCCGCCGGAAACGCCCCCCGGGCCCGCCCCGGCCATCACGCGACCAGGCCGGCGGACAGCTGGCCGCGCAGGTACTCCACCAGGGTCGCGGGCGTGACGATGCTGTCGAGCATGTCCGGCAGCGACAGCTTGCCGAGCGCCGGCAGCCGCTGCTCCAACTGGTAGGTCAGCTGCATCACCATCACCGAGTCGAACCCGAGGTCGCCGCGCAGCGCCACGTCCGGGCCGATGCGCACCGAAGGGTCGTTCACCAGCCGGGCCACCGCCGCGTACACCGCCTCCCGCACCGGGTCGTCGTCCAGGGCGTCGTGCGGCAGCAGGTCGCCGACCAGCGCGGCCAGCGCCGCGGCGTCCGTGTCCTCGCTACGACATACCGGCACGCAGGCCGGGCCGTTGTCGCCGGCCAGGGCCTTGATCAGGTTGGTGAGCACCGGTTTCGGGCCGATCTCCAGCACCGTGTCAAGGCTCTGTTCCGCCAGCAGCCGCTGCGCCGCCTGCGCGAACCGCACCGGGGCGCTGATGTGCTCGGTCCAGTAGAGCGCGCCGAGCGCCTCGTTCAGCAGCCTGCGGCCGCGTACGGTCGAGTAGAACGGCAGCTTCGGCGGGCTCGGCGGCACTCGCGAGGCCACCCGCGCGAAGCGCTGGAGCATCGGCTGCATCAGCGGGGAGTGGAAGCCGTGCGAGACCTGGAGCAGCCGGCCGGGCATCTTGCGCCGGGTCAGCTCGTCGTGGATGCGCTCAAGCACGGTCAGGTCGCCGGACAGCACCGTGGCGCGCGGTCCGTTGAAGGCGCCGAACCCGACCTTCGGCTCGTCCGCGATGAACTGCGCCAACTCCTCCGGCGCCGCCCGCACCGCGAGCATCCCGCCGCCGCTCGGCAGGTACTGCATGTACGCGCCGCGCACCGCGACCAGCAGCGCCGCGTCCGCCAGGTCCAGCGCCCCGGCGACCACCGAGGCCGCGAACTCTCCGATGCTGTGCCCGATCACGGCGACCGGCCGGATGCCCGCGTCCAGCAGGGTGGCCGCGAGAGCGTATTCGACGGCGAACATGGACGGCTGGGTGAATCCGGTCTGATGCACCCGCAAGTCGCCGCGCACGATCAAGTCGGTGATCGAGGTTCCGGTGTACGGGCGCAGCGCTTCGGCCGCGGCGTCCAGGTGGCGGCGGTAGCCGTCGTGTCCGAGATACAACCGGGCGGTCATGCCCGGGTACTGCGCGCCCTGTCCCGTGAACGCGAAAGCGATTCTGGGCGTGGGATCGATTCCTGCGCTCATGGCCGGCTCCTTTCCGGGGATTGAGCGGGCGACGGGACCGCGTCGTCCTCAGCCTGCTGTGACAAGTGTTCGGCGAGCGCGGCGACGGTCGGGTAGTCCAGCACGACCGTCACGTCGACCGGCAGGCCCAGTTCCTCTTCCACGTCGCCGTAGAGGTTGAGCGCGACCAGCGAGTCGATGCCGTACTCGGCGAGCGCGACCTCGGGGTCGATGTCCAGGCGGCCGAGGTACCTGGCCAGCCTGCGCATGAGCCAGTCGCGCAGCGCGGCCTCGCGCTGCTGCGGCGGAAGGTTGAGCAGATCGGCTTTCATGCCGCCCTCCGCGCGGGCTCGGCGGCCGGGCGGGCCCGGCGCTTGGTCCGCACCAGTTGCCGGACCTTCGGGTCGATCAGTTCGTGCAAGGGCTCGAGGCGGTCCTCGAGGAACAGCGCGCGCACGGCGGTACGCGCCAGTTTGCCGCTGGTGGTGCGGCGTACCGTGCCGGGCCGTACCAGCACCACTCCGGAGGCCTGTACCGCGAACTCGGCGGATACCCGCTCGCGTACCGCGGTCGCCAGGTCGGCCAGGTCCGTCTCGCCGCCGGTGACGCCGGGGCGCACTTCCTGCACCAGGACCACGTGCTCCCGGTCCGACTCGACCGGGAAGGCGACCCCGGCCCCGAACAGGGCACTGACTCGCTGGATCGATTGTTCGAGGTCCTGCGGATGCAGGTTGCGCCCGGCCACGATGATCAGGTCACTGATTCGCCCGGTGACGTAGAGCTCGTCGTCCTTGAGGAAGCCGAGGTCTCCGGTGCGCAGGAAGCCGCTCTCCTCGTCGGTGGTGCTTGCCGCGAAGCCCTCGGCGCTCTCCCGCGGCCGGCCCCAGTACCCGGCCGCGATACTCGGTCCGCGCAGCCAGATCTCGCCGACCGAGCCGTCGGACACCTCGGTCCGCGTCTGCGGGTCGACGATCCGCACTTCGAGTCCGTATACCCGCCCGGCGCTGCTCAGGGTCCTGCCGGGCCGGGTCGTCGAGGGCGGCCACAGCCGGCCCTGCTCCAGTGCCGCGCGGTCGGCCTCGATGGTGCCGGGACCGCGATCGCCCGAGCCGCAGGCGACCATCAGCGTCGCCTCGGCCAGTCCGTAACCCGCGCGCAGCGCCGAGGAGCGCAGCCCGAACGGCGCGAAGCGCTCGGCGAACCGGCTCATCGTCTCCGGGCGCACCGGCTCGCCACCGTTGACCGCGCAGCGCCAGCCGCTCAGGTCGACCCCGTCCAGCTGCTCGTCGGTGACCTTGCGCAGGCACAGGTCGTAGCTGAAGTTCGGGCCCGCGGAGACGGCCAGCCGGTGCTCACTGATCAGCCGCAGCCAGTTGGCGGGCCGCTTGGCGAAGGAGACCGGGGACATCAGGACACTGGTCGCGCCGAGCCAGAGCGGGTGCAGCAGCTGCCCGATGAGGCCGAGGTCGTGGTGCAGCGGGAGCCAGCCGCCGATCGCGGTGTCCGGCCCGGTGTGCAGCAGTTGCTGGATCGCGGCCTGGTTCGCCAGCAGGTTGGCGTGCCGCACGATCACGCCGCGCGGATCGCCGGAGGAACCGGAAGTGTATTGCAGCAGCGCGATGGTCTGCGGGCCGATCTCGGGCATCCGCCAGTCCGCGGGCTCGGGCGCGGTCGGCAGGCTCAGCAGCGTGTCGGTGGCCACGCAGGTCACCTCGCCATAGCCGCCGAGCGCGAGCGCCTGACTGGCGGCGCCCGCGTTGCGCGCGTCGGTCAGCACGAAACGCACCCCGGCGTCGCGCACGATCCCCAGGACCCGGCGCTCGGAGTGCCGCAGGCCGCCGGGGTTCGGCCCGGGCACGGCGATGGCCCCGGCGTACAGGCAGGCGAGGAGGGAGACGACGAACTGGTGCGCGTCAGGCTGCTGAATCAGCACGCGCTCCCCGACCGCGCCGTGGATGTGCAGCCAGGCCGCCAATGTTCTGGATTCGGAGTCAAGCTGCGCATATCCGACGCGTCTCGCCGGCCCTGACTCGTCCACCACGACCAACGCGTCCCGGCCGGGTCGCTCCGCGGCGTGCCGCCGCACCAGCTCGGTGAAGCTTCGGTGTCCGGTCATCTCCGTCCCCCTGTCCCGTCGAGACCTCTGGGCCTCCTGAGACGGAGTATGTGTCCGTATTCTCGAGGGCTCCTCGAACACCCGTTGCCCTCCGTGGGAGCGCCGCGCCGCGGCAATCCGGCTATTCCGGCAAATCAGGACGCTTCAATGCCGCGTGGCCGAGCCACCGGCGATCCCGGATCGCGCCTCCGCCCGGCTTCCAGCCCACCGGCGTCGCGATCGGCTCGTTCCTCCACCCGGAGTCGAGCCCGCTGTCCCACCCTTCGGACATGAGCCCGCTCGAAGGACTGCGCGTCGTGGAACTGGCCGCGATCGGCCCCGTGCCCTACGCGGGAATGCTGCTGGCGGACCTCGGCGCCGAGGTGGTGCGGATCGACCGGGCCGACGGGGCGCGGCCGTTCGCCGAGTGGCACCGCGGCCTGGATCGAAAACGCCGCCGGGTCGCCCTCGACCTCAAACACCCGGACGGGCTGGCCGCGCTGCTGCGCATCATCGAGGACTGCGACGTCCTGCTCGAAGGCTTCCGGCCCGCGGTCGCCGAACGGCTCGGCTTCGGCCCGCAGGTCTGCCGCGAAATCAATCCACGCCTGATCTACGGCCGGATGACGGGCTGGGGCCAGAGCGGCCCGCTCGCGCGGACCCCCGGCCACGACATCAACTACCTGGCACTGTCCGGGGCGCTCGACGCGATCGGCCCCGAAGGCGGCGATCCGGTGGTGCCGCTCAACCTGGTCGGGGACTTCGCCGGCGGGTCGCTGCCGCTCGTCATCGGGGTGCTGGCCGCGGTCATCGAGCGGCAGCACACTGGTACGGGCCGGGTCATCGACGCCGCGATCGTGGACGGCACCGCCTCCCTGCTCACCATGCTGGCCGCCATGGACGACGCCGGGCTGTGGAGCCGCGGCCGCGGCCGCAACCTGCTCGACGGCGGCGCGCCGTTCTACACCGTCTACACCTGCGCGGACGGCCGCCACATCGCGGTGGGCGCCCTCGAAGAGCGCTTCTACCTGGAGTTCGTACTCGGACTCGGCCTCGACCCGGACCAGCTGCCCGATCGCGACCAGCCCGTGAACTGGCCGCGGCTGCGCCGGATCTTCGCACTGCGCTTCGCCGAGGCCGGCCGGGACGCCTGGGCCGCGCGGTTCGAGGGATCCGCGGCCTGCGTCACACCGGTGCTCAGCCTCGCCGAGGCGGCCGAGCACCCGCACCACCGCGCCCGCGGGACGTACACACGTGACGACGCGGGCGCGCTGCGGCCGGCACCGGCGCCGCGCTTCCTGGACGACGTGCCGGTCCGCGAGGCGGCGGTCGGCGAACCTTGAGGAGAGAGATGGCCACGAACATCCGACCGGCATTGCAGATCTACGACACGACCCTGCGCGACGGCGTGCAGCAGGAGGGGCTGGCGCTCTCCGTCGCGGACAAGCTCGCCGCCGCCCGGCTGCTCGACCAGTTCGGAGTGGACTTCATCGAGGGAGGGTGGCCCGGTGCGGTGCCGCTGGACACGGACTTCTTCCGCCGCGCGGCGCACGAGCTCTCGCTGCGCCACGCGCAACTCGCCGCGTTCGGCTCGACCAGGCGGCCGGATTCGGACGCGGGACGCGACCCCCAGGTGCGTGCGCTACTCGACGCGCAGACGCCCGTGGTGACGCTGGTCGCCAAGAGCCATGACCGGCACGTCGAGATCGCGCTGCGCACGACGCTGGCCGAGAATCTGCGGATGATCCGCGATACCGTGCGGCAGCTGCTGGAGCAGGGGCGGCGGGTGTTCGTGGACGCGGAGCACTACTTCGACGGGTTTCGCGCGAATCGGGCGTACGCCCTGGCGGTGGCGCAGGCCGCGCTCGACGCCGGCGCCGAGAAGGTGGTGCTCTGCGACACCAACGGCGGCACGCTGCCGGCCGAGCTGGCCGAGATCGTCGCCGCGACGACCGCACGGGGCCTGTCGGTCGGGATCCATTGCCACGACGACGCCGGATGCGCGGTCGCCAACAGCCTGCTCGCGATATCCGCCGGAGCCGGGCAGGTGCAGGGCACCGCCAACGGATACGGCGAGAGGTGCGGTAACGCCAACCTCTTCAGCGTCGTCGCGAACCTCGCCGTCAAGGAAGGGCACGCACTGCTCTCCCCCGCGCAGCTCGCCGGAATGTCCCGCACCGCGCAGGAGATCGGCGAACTCGCCGCAGCCCCCGTACTTTCCTGTGCCCCCTATGTCGGCACCTCGGCGTTCGCGCACAAGGGCGGCCTGCACGCCTCGGCGGTCCGCCTCGACCCGGCCCTGTACCAGCACATTGATCCGGAGCGAGTAGGCAATCGCAGCCGCGTCCTGGTCTCCGACCTCGGCGGCCGCTCCTCGGTCGAACTCAAGGCCCGCGAGCTCGGCTATCACGTGAACGCCGCGGACGAGCGGGTCAACCGCGCGATGCTGCGCATCAAGGAGCTGGGCCGGATGGGCTACGCGGTCGAGTCCGCCGACGCTTCTTTCGAGCTGCTGCTGCGCGAGCAGCTCGCCGAGGAGCCCATCCCCCGTGTCTTCCAGGTCGACTCGTGGATGCTGTCCACCGCCGGTTCCTGGGACCGGCCCTCGGCGATCACCCGCGCGGTGCTGCGAGTGACGCGAGCCGGCCGCTCGATCACTACGACCGGCCTGTCCGAACGACCCGCGCGCGCACTGCATCGCGCCCTGTGCGCCGCGCTGATCCCGGTCGTGCCCGGCATCGATGAGCTCTTACTCCTGGACGAGGAATCCCGGCCGATCACCACCGACGCCGACGAGCGGCCGGCTACCAGGGTGCTGCTGCGGTTCTCGCTCGGCGGACGCAGCTGGCGCACAGTCGGCGTGGACCGCGACCCCGCCGCCGCGATGCTGCTGGCGTTGCGCGACGCGGCGGATTATGTACTGGCCTGCGGCCCGGAGGGCGCGCCCGCGGCCTTCGAGGAGCGGCTCGCCGAGTCCGTCCCGAAGGCCGCGTAGCGACGGAGACCTGTTGGGGCCTGCTCAGGCCGCGCGGATCTCGGGCGTCCGCGCGGCCCGGGCCGGAAGCTGCGCCAGCTGCCTACGGCCCCTGATGTGGTCCACCGGACGGTTGACGGACTCGACCCCGAGCAGGTGCTGCCCGGCGAAGCAGTACACCGAGAAGCTGTGCTCGGCCGGATCGCCGACGATCTCCACGCGGTCGTGGCCCGTGGTGATCCCGGCGATCTGGAGCTTGTCCGTGTACTGATCCGACCAGAACCAGGGCACGGCCGCGTACGGAGCGGCCTGGGCCGCGCCGCGAGTGATGTACTCGGCGACGCAGCGGGCCTGATCGACCGCGTTCTGCACGGATTCCAGCCGAACCGCGCCGTCGGCGTGCGGGCTGGGGAATCGGGCGCAGTCGCCGATGGCGTGGATGTCCGGATCCGAGGTGCGCAGATACTCGTCGACGACGATCCCGTCCGCGACTTCGAGCCCTGCGTCCTGCGCCAGCGCGGTGTCCGGCGTCACGCCGATCCCCACCACCACCAGGTCGGCCGGTATGACTTCACCGCCGGCGAGCCGCACCGTACGCAGCGCGCCGCCCCGATACGCGTCGATCGCCTCGACCCGCCGCTCGAACAGGATCCGGACACCCCGGTCGCGGTGCAGGTCGGCCAGATACTGCGAGACCGGCGCGCTGACCGCCCGCGCGATCACCCGGTCCAGCGCCTCCACGAGCGTGACGTCGTGTCCGGCCGCGCGCGCCGCCGCGGCGACTTCCAGTCCGATGAAACCCGCCCCGATCACCACGACCCGCAGATACGCGGCCGCCAGCCGGCCACGCAACGCCGCGGCGTCGTCCAGCGATCGCAGAACCATGACGTCGGGATTGCCGGCACCGGGCACGTTCAGCCGCCGCGGCGTGCTGCCCGTCGCCAGGATCAGTTTGCTGTAACGCAGCCGCTCGCCCGACGAAAGCAGCGCTGTGCGCCGCTTCCGGTCGATCCCGCGCACCGCCACGCCGGATTGCAGGTCAATGCTCTGCTTCTGGTAGTAGTCCGCGCCACGCAATGCGACGACATCCGGTCCCGCATCCGCGTCCGACGCGAGGAACTGCTTCGAGAGCGGCGGGCGCTCGTACGGCGCGTGCGGCTCGGCGCCGATCAGGCTCAGCGGTCCGTTGTAGCCGGCCTCCCGCAGCGCGGCGGCGGCCTCCAAGCCGGCCTGTCCGGCGCCGGCGATGACGATCGGTGGTGCGGACAATGCTCGTACCTGCGCTTCCGGGAAGAGGGACGGATTAGGAAACCGGCGCGGCCCACGACGGCGGGTCGGTGATCTGCACCACCGCGGCGCCCCAGCTGTAGCCCGCGCCGACCGACACCAGCAGGCACCGGTCCCCGGCCCGCGCCTTCCCGCTCGAGACCAGATAGTCCAGGCTGGCGAACTGGTCCCCGGCGCCGAGGTGGCCGACGGTGCGGCTGAACTCCCAGGTGGTGCGCTCGATCGGGATGCCGAACTGCTCCAGGTAGATGGATTGCAGCCGGCGGCGCCCGAAGTGCGGCAGCAGCACCCACTCGGCCTCGTCGAGTTCGAGCTCTGCGTCGGCCAGGGCCTGCTTGACCACCGAGCGCTGGCCGGCCGTGGTGCGGCTGATCGCGAAGGACAGGCCGTAGCGCTGGGTGAAGGTGGTCTTGGCGGCGGCGAAGTCGACCGGCGCGCGGGTGCTCAGCGGCGCCGGACCGAACGGCTCCTCGCCGCGGTGCATCTCTTCGAGCTCTGAGTCCGCGGTGACGGCCACCGACAGCAGCCGCGCGAATCCGCCGCGCCGGGAGAGCACGATCGCCGCCGCGCCGTCCGCGTAAGGCGTGCCCGGGTCGGTACGCCAACGGTCAATGCCGGGCGGGCAGAACCGGTCCGCCGAACTGAGCAGCGCGTCGGCACGGTGCTGCGCGCGACTGAGATAGGCGCACGCCAGGTCGATCGCGGCCAGGCCGCCGTTCGACATCTGCCGGATCTCCACCGCGAGGCACTGGTTGCGCAGCGTCTCGCGCTGGATGTACGAGGCCACCGGCCAAAGGTCCTGGCCCTGGTGGTAGGTGTCGGCGTGCAGGATCAGCTCGACGTCCTCGGGCGCCGAGCCCGCTCGCTCCAGCGCGCTGCGGGCCGCCTGCGCCGCCATCTCGGCGGCCGACTCGCCGCCGGAGACGCTGACCGAGACGGCGTCGGTACGCGCGACCAGCCGCGCGTCGCACTCACCGGAGGCGACGGCGTCCTGCACGAGCAGGCGCGCGGGAAGGCGCACGCCGGTGCCGCGGAGGTAGACGTCTTCGATTCTCACGGGCGCTCCCGGATCGACGGTTCGGTACTGCCGGTCCGCGCGAGCGTGCCGCAAATGGCTCGACGGGCCGTGCAGCGCCACCGGAGCCCGGATCGACGCGCCTGGATCGGCGCGGTCTCCAGCGCGCTTCCGCCCCGCTTCCAGCCGCACGGATCAGCATCCGCACAAGCCTCAGTCCAGGAGGGACCCCCCAGATGTCGATGACAGCGATCACGAGCGAGAGCCCGGCCGCACCGCCTGCCGAGGCCGAAGAGACCTTCCCCTACGTGCGCAAGTGTCCGTTCGCCCCGCCGCAGCAGTACGAGCAGTTCCGCGAGGAGCCGGTCAAGCTGATCCCGCTGGCCACCGGGCTGCGGATCTGGGCGGTCACCGGCTACCACAACATCAGGGCACTGCTGACCGACCCGCGGGTGAGCGCGTCGCGCAAGCACGAGAACTTCCCGTTCTACTTCAACGCCCCGCCGGAGTTCCGCACCGAGACCTCGTTCATCGGCTACGACATGCCGGAGCACGCGGCCACCCGGCGCAAGGCCGCGGTGACCTTCACCAACCGGCAGGTCAACCTGCTCAAGCCGAAGATCGAGCAGGTGGTCGACGAGGCGCTCGACGCGATGGCCGCGATGGAGCCGCCGGTCGACCTGCACTA
>DASUAR010000307.1:0-2844 GCA_035763685.1 Actinocrinis sp.
GCCCATGTTCTGCGACATTCCGCACAGCGCGGAGCCGACCAGGAACAAGGTGATGGCGAACATGAATATCTTCTTCGGACCGTAGAGGTCCGCCAGCTTGCCGTAGATCGGCGTCACGACCGTCGAGGCGAGCAGGTACGCCGTCACCACCCAGGACTGGTGGGCCAGTCCGTGCACCGGGTCGAGGTCCTGCACGATGGTCCACAGCGCGGTGGACACGATCGTCTGGTCGAGCGCGGCCAGCAGCATGCCCAGCATCAGGCCGCTGAAGACCACCATGATCTGCCGATGCGACATCATGGGGCGGCCGTCCGCCGCCGTCGCGGGTGCGTTCATTAAAAGCATCCTTCGGTGTCGCGTACGAATCTGTCGAGCAGTTTTGTCAGGGCGTGCACGTCGTCGGCCGGCCACGCGGCCAGCGCATCGCGAATCGCGGTCGCGCGTTCCACCCAGAACCGCTCCACGAAGTCGTGTCCCCGTTCGGTAACCCCCACCTGGAAAGCCCGCTTGTCGTCCGGGTCGGCCGTCTTGACGACGTAGCCCTCCTCTTCGAGGACACGCAGGTGCCGGCTGACCGTGGACAGGTCGAGCTGCGCTTCCTTCGCGAGTGCGGAGGAGCGCAACGGGCCGACCTTGCCCAGCACGAACAGCACCGAGATCCGGCCGTGCTCCGAGGTCTTCTCCAGCGTCCGGTGCCGGTTCTTGGCCTGCATGAACAGTGCTCGCATGACGTCGCTCAAGGCACGCACGTCCGCGACGCTCGGCGCCGCCGTCTCGGCCTGCGCGCCGGGCGCCGGATCGCCGCCTGGCGCCGGTGTGGGCCGTTCGTGAGTATGGACCGACATAAGGACCATCCGCGGATCAGGGTTTCCAGGAAGTTGCTTGTGCCCTGCAACTATATTCCAGTTGCTTGCATCATGCAAGTAGTTTTTGACCTGCGGTTCCGCGTCCACCGACCGCCGGATACCTTGACCGTCGAACCGGGATCGGGATCCGCGTAGCCTGAGCCCATGGCTACCCACAAGGAGCGGGCCGCGGTCGAAGGCGTCACCACGCCGGGAGAGAAACCGCAGGCCACCACCGGTGACACCCTCGCCGTCACCCTCGACGACGTGCTCGCCGCGCGCAAACTGCTCGCCGACATCGTCCGGCCGACCCCGCTGGCCTGGTCTCGGCCGCTGTCCGAGCAGCTCGGCGGCGAGGTCTGGTTCAAATGCGAGAACGTGCAACGCGCCGGTTCGTTCAAGATCCGCGGCGCGTACGTGCGCATCCACAACCTGTCCGCGCAGGAGCGTGCCCGAGGCGTCGTGGCAGCCAGCGCGGGCAATCACGCCCAGGGCGTCGCGCTCGCCGCCACCCTGCACGGCATCGGGTCGACGGTGTTCATGCCGGAAGGCGCGCCGCTGCCCAAAGTCGCCGCCACCGAGTCCTACGGAGCGCGGGTCCGCTTCGCCGGAACCACCGTCGACGAGGCGCTGATCGCCGCCCGGGCCTTCGCTGAGGAGACCGGCGCCGCGTTCATCCATCCCTTCGACCATCCCGACGTCGTCGCGGGTCAAGGCACCGTCGCGCTCGAAATCCTGGAGCAGTGCCCGCAGATTAAGACGGTGATCGTGGCCACCGGCGGGGGAGGGCTGCTCGCCGGGATCGCAACGGTGCTGCGCGCGATGCGGCCTGACGTGCGCGTCGTCGGCGTACAAGCGGCGGCCGCCGCCGCCTACCCCGCCTCGCTCGTCGCCGGGAGGCCTACGCCGCTGACCTCGATGGCGACCATGGCGGACGGCATCGCGGTCGGCTGCCCCGGCCAGGTGCCGTTCGACATCATCCGCCGCCTCGGCACCGAGATCGTGACCGTATCGGAGGAGTCGATCTCCCAAGCACTCCTGCTCCTGCTGGAACGCAACAAGCTGGTGGTCGAGCCCGCGGGCGCGGTGGGCGTCGCCGCGCTGCTCGAAGCCGCCCGGGAGGCCAGCTCAGGGCAACTCGGCTCCGGCGAGCCGAAGTTCGAGCCGCCGGTCGTGGCGGTGCTCTCCGGCGGCAACGTCGATCCGCTGCTCCTGCTGCGGCTCATCCGGCACGGCCTCGCCGCCGCGGGGCGGTTCCTCTCGCTGCGGCTTCGGCTCACCGACCGGCCGGGCGCCCTCGCTCAACTGCTGGCGGAACTGGCCGCGGTAGACGCCAACGTCGTCGACGTGGAGCACGGCCGCACCTCGGCCGGGCTTGGCATCGCCGAGGTCGAGGTGGCGGTGACGCTGGAGACACGCGGGCCGGATCATGCCGAGACGGTGGTCGCACGGCTCAGCGCGGCCGGCTACGCGCCGACTGTGCAGTGAGCTGATGAGCTGAGCTGCCCAGCGACTCAGGCTCCGGCTCACGCTCCCGCTCCGGCTCAGGCGAAGCTCTTCAGCCTGCGGTTTTCTGACGGGGCGACGGAATCACTTTCGCGGCGACGACGCGTTGAAGATCCACCGAGACCTGCTCCCCGGAGCGCCGCCGGACCGTGGCGTGCCCGTGCGCGCCCTCGGCCCACTCCAGCAACTCTCCAACCAGGTCGGTTAGCGTCTCGCCGAACTGACCGTGATCCGGCGGGTCCAACCGGTAACGCAACACGACCCGTGATCCCACATCCTGTGCACTGATGCGGAGCGCCCTACCCGGTGATGTACCGTCCACTTCAGCGCCCCTTTGTACGTTGCGGCTTTACTAAGCGCGATACTAGGTGTCGCACCATATCGATTGACGATGATGGGCCGGGATTAGCGACCCGACCCGAGGCCAGGAGGACCCGGACGTGACCTACGTCATCGCGCAGCCCTGTGTGGATGTCAAGGACAAGGCGTGCAT
>DASUAR010000308.1:0-3508 GCA_035763685.1 Actinocrinis sp.
CTTCTCCTTGATCTTCGCCTTCTTACCGCGCAGGTCACGCAGGTAGTAGAGCTTGGCACGGCGCACGTCGCCGCGGGTGACGACCTCGATCTTCTCGATCACCGGGGTGTGCACCGGGAAGGTGCGCTCCACGCCGACGCCAAAGCTGATCTTGCGGACGGTGAAGGTCTCACGCACGCCCGCGCCCTGGCGGCGGATCACGACGCCCTTGAACACCTGGACTCGGGAGCGGTTACCCTCGACGACCCGGACGTGCACGTTGAGCGTGTCACCGGGCTGGAAGGCGGGTACGTCGGAGCGCAGCGACTTAAAGTCGAGCTCGTCTAGCTTCTGCATCGTGGTCTCCTCGCAGGTGCCACAGGTCACCCACGGCTTCGGTGGTTTGCGTGATCGTCGGGCCTCGACCGTGCTGCGCGCTTCGCTCCCCCCATGGCAGGAGTGGCGCGGACCGCGGGGTAACGCGGCCGGTCGGGCCGACGGGTCAGTCTCTCACGCGGGGGGCTGATCGGTGAAATCGTCCGCGGCACGGTCGTCGGTCGGCTCGTGCGCGGCTGTTTTGTCCTCAGCCGTCTTATCGTCGACCGCGATGTCCGGCACGAGACGATCGCCCTCGATGTGCCAGCCGAGCGCGGCGAGCGCTATGCGGTCCTTCTTGTCGAGCGCGGCCGGTTCGAGCCGGGCGAGGAGTTCCGGCCGATGGGCTGCGGTCCGCGCGAAGGCCTGGTCGCGCCGCCAGCGGGCGATCGCTCCGTGGTTGCCGGAGGTGAGGATCTCGGGCACGGCACGGCCGCGCCACTCGGCCGGCTTGGTGTAGACCGGGCCCTCCAGCAGGCTTTCCATCGCGCCGGCGGCAAAGGAGTCGTCACGTACTGACTCGGCGTTGCCCAGCACACCGGGCAAGAGCCGCCCGATCGCCTCGACCATGACGAGAACCGCGACCTCTCCCCCGGCAAGCACGTAGTCACCGATGGAGAGTTCTTCTACAGGCATCCGCTCGGCTGCCGAGTCGATAACACGCCGATCGATGCCCTCATACCGTCCGCAGGCGAAGATCAGCCACGGTGCTTCGGCAAGCTGCGCTGCCTTGGCTTGAGTAAAGGGGCGTCCGCTTGGCGTCGGTACGACGAGCGTGGGCAGCACCTCTGGCGATTCGGGCGCGACGTCCGCGATCACCGCATCAAGCGCTTCACCCCAGGGCTCGGGCTTCATCACCATGCCGGGTCCGCCGCCGTAGGGCGTGTCATCGACGGTGCGATGGACGTCACTGGTCCACGAACGTAGGTCGTGAGCGCGGACCTCCAGCAGACCGCGGTCCGCGGCCTTACCGATGAGCGAGACGCCCAGCGGCGCGAGGTACTCGGGAAAGATCGTGATGACGTCGATACGCACGAGGCCGCCTGTGGACGTTCGTTCTCAGGAGTCCGCGGCCGCGGGCTTCGGCGGATCGGCCAGCTCAAGCAGACCCTCGGGCGGATCGACAAGGACCGTCTGCTCGTCCAGATCCACGTCGGGCACGATCTCCTCGACGAACGGGATCAGCACTTCGCGGCCGTCCGGCCGGGTTACCGCGAACAGGTCCTGCGTAGGCAGATGCAGCATCTCGGCAACGGTGCCGACCTCGCGGCCGTCCACAGTCACCACCCGCAGTCCGACGAGCTGATGGTCGTAGAACTCTTCGGGATCGTCGGGCAGTTCGTCCGGGTCCGTCTCGATGATGAGCATCGTGTTGCGCAGGCCCTCGGCCGCGGTGCGGTCCTCAACGCCCTGGAATCGCAGCACCAAGCGACCGCCTTGCACCCGCCCGGAGGCGACGGTGAGCGGACCGCGGCGGGCCGGGTCGGTTTCCAGCACGGCGCCCGGCGCGAAGCGCAGGTCAGGATCGTCGGTGCGGACCTCGATCGTGACCTCGCCGCGCAGACCGTGCGCCTTGCCGATACGGCCAACGACGAGCCGCAGCGGTTCGCGCGGCTCGTCGTCGTGAGCTTCGATCGCCGTCATCTGGTCGGCAGGCATCCGGTCTGCGCGCTCAGCGGTAGCCGGGCGCTTCGACCAGGTCGATGCGGACCGCGCGACCCTCGAGCGCGCCGATCACGGTGCGCAGCGCCTTGGCCGTGCGGCCCTGGCGCCCGATGACCTTGCCCAGGTCGTCGGGGTGCACCCGGACCTCGAGGATCCGGCCGCGGCGCAGCGCGCGATCCCTGACGACTACCTCGTCCGGGTGCTCGACGATGCCCTTGACCAGGTGCTCAAGCGCCTCTTCCAGCATCGGCTCAGGCCTCGTTGCCCGCGGCGGGGGTCTCGGCCTCAGCCGGCTTGGCGGCGGCCTCTTCGGCCGGCTTCTCAGAGCGCTTGCGGGAGGCGGTGGTGGCCGCCTTGGGCTCGTTCTCGGCCTCCTTGTGCGCGGCCTCGAACAGCGCCTTGCGGTCGGCCTTGGGCGCGGCGACCTTCATCGGCGGCGGGGCGGGCAGGCCCCGGAACTTCTGCCAGTCGCCGGTGACCCGCAGGATCGCGGCGACCGACTCGGTCGGCTGCGCGCCGACGCTGAGCCAGTACTGGACGCGGTCCGACTTCACCTCGATGAAGGACGGGTTCTCCTTCGGGTGGTACTTGCCGATCTCCTCGATCGCACGGCCGTCCCGCTTGGTGCGGGCGTCTGCGACGACGATGCGGTACTGCGGCGTGCGGATCTTACCCAGACGCTTCAGCTTGATCTTGACTGCCACGGGAGTGGGATCTCCTGGATTCTCAATTCGGTTGGGTGGCCGAGCCGCCGCGTGGGGATTGCGGCTTTCCGGCCTCCCGGCGGACGCGGATCCGGCGGAGAGAGGGGCCGCGCGGTCCGAGTACTCGACCTGCCATTCTGCCAGACCGCGAGGGGTGCGGATTACCAAACCCTCGAATGCGGGCACGGTGCAGCTGCTTTGTGACGTCTAGGGCGCCCGAAGATGCGTTACCCGCACCACCGAACGCCCTAAGGACACCTGCACTCGCGCTAGCCGAGCATCTTCTTGAACTCGTCCGGCAGCTCGAAGTTCTCGCCGGGGTTGGGCAGCTGCGGCAGCGCCGGACCCGCGGCCGCACGCTCCGCCTTCGCCTGCTCCTCAGCGGCGCGCTTGACCGGGTTGCCGGAGCGGTTGCGACCCTTCTTGCGGGCGGCCTGCGCATTCGCCTTCTGCTTGGCGGACATGCGGCGGCCGCCGCCGGGGCCGAAGCCCGGGATGCCGGGAATGCCGCCGCGACTCATCGTGCGCATCGCCTTCTGCGCCTCGAAGAACCGCTCGACCAGGTTGTTGACCGCGGAGACCGAGACGCCGGAACCGCGGGCGATGCGGGCGCGCCGGGAGCCGTTGAGGATCTTCGGGTCCGTCCGCTCGGCCGGGGTCATCGACCGGATGATCGCGCTGACCCGGTCGATCTCCTTCTCGTCGATCTGGTTGAGCTGCTGGCGCATCTCCGCCATGCCCGGCAGCATGCCCAGGATCTTCTGCATGGAGCCGAGCTTGCGCAG
>DASUAR010000309.1:0-13119 GCA_035763685.1 Actinocrinis sp.
CGGCAACGACACCGAGACCCAGGCGCTGGTGACCGGCGCGACCGAGTGGAGCTACGTCTTCATCCCGGACGCCAAGACCGTCTTCGCCGGCCGCGACCCGCACTACAAGCTGTGGTTCCCGCCGTCGCTGAGCGCGGACGGACTGTGGTTCAACACCACCGTCAAGCCGTGGGACAACCAGTACCTGCGCCAGGCGGTCGGCATGGTGATCAACCGCGCGGACATCTTCAACGAGGGTGAATCAGGCTACTTCAAGCCGGAGATCGACAGCGTCACCGGACTGCCCTCGCCGGCCGGCGACACCTTCATCTCCGCGCAGTACAAGGGCGTCAACGGCCAGAAGACCGCGGCCGACGCCAAGACCCTGCTCACCTCGCACGGGTTCACCTACAACGGCAGCACCCTGATGGACCCGGCCGGCAAGGCCGTCACGCTCTCGCTGACCGACCCGGCCGGGTGGAGCGACTACCAGACCGACCTGTCGATCATCTCCGACAACCTCAAGTCCATCGGCATCTCCGCCACCATCGACAAGGCCGACACCGACGCCTGGTTCAGCAACATCGCCACCGGCAAGTTCCAGGCCGCGATGCACTGGAGCAACGGCGGATCCACCCCGTACGACATGTACGAGAACATCATGGACGGCGCGGACCTGATGCCGGTCGGCCAGGCGGCGAACTCGGGCAACTACGGGCGCTTCAACAGCCCGCAGGCGACCGCGGCGCTCAAGGACTACGCGAACGCCACCGACGACGCCACCCGCACCACCGCGCTGCAGACGCTGGAGCAGATCATGGCGGAGCAGGCGCCGATGATCCCGACCTCGGCCGGAAACTACGGCGCCGAGTACTCCACGAAGCACTGGACCGGCTGGCCGGACGATTCGAACCCGTACATGCCGATCCAGCCGACGCTCACCCAGTCGCTCGCCGTGATCATGCACCTGACCCCGGCCACATCCTGACGCCTGGCCAAATCCGCCGCCCCGCCTCGGACGCCGCACCCTTCGTGGTGTCCGAGGCGCGGGGCCGGACAGTGGGTAACGCGGCGATCTTCCAAGGAGAAGCACGATGACGACGCTGAGCGAGACGCCCTCGCCGGCGGGCGGGGCTGCCGAGGTAGTCCTGGAGGCCGAGGACCTGACCAAGCACTTTCCGGTGCGCCGGCATCTGCGCGCGGCGTTCTCCGGCGAGCGCGCGGTGGTTCACGCCGTGGACGATGTGAGCCTGCTGCTGCGCCGCGGCCGGGTCACCGCGCTGGTCGGCGAATCCGGGTCGGGCAAGTCGACCGTGGCCCGCCTGCTCGCCCAGCTCTATCCGCGCACCGGCGGCGCGATCCGGCTGCACGGCGCGCAGACCACGGTGCGCGGCGGCCGCAAGTTCCGCGCGTACAGCGGCCGGGTGCAGATGATCTTCCAAGACCCGTTCGCCTCGCTCAACCCGGTACACACCGTGCGCTACCACCTGACTCGGGCGCTGCGCGTGCACAACCGGGTCGGCCGCGGCCGGGTCGAGACCGAGGCGGCGCTGACGGAGCTGCTGACGAAGGTGCAGCTCACCCCGCCGCAGCGGTACATCGACAAGTTCCCGCACGAGCTGTCCGGAGGGCAGCGCCAACGGGTCGCGATCGCGCGGGCGCTGGCCGCGGGACCGGAGGCGCTGCTGGCCGACGAGCCGGTGTCCATGCTCGATGTCTCCATCCGGCTCGGCATTCTCAACCTGCTGCGCGATCTCAAGGAGCAGATGTACCTGGCGATCCTCTACATCACGCACGACATCGCCTCGGCGCGCTATTTCGCCGATGAGACGCAAGTGATGTACGCGGGCCGCATCGTCGAGGGCGGAGACAGCGAGAGCGTCACGCAGCACCCCGCGCATCCGTATACCAGGCTCCTGATCGCCTCGGCGCCGGACCCGGACCGGATCGCCTCGCTCGCCAACGGTTCCAGCCGCAACGGCGATGCGCAGTCGACCATCGAACCGCCGCTCGATGAACCCGTCGACGAGGGCACCGCCGAAGTCGCCAGCCTGATCCGACCGCCCAGCGGCTGCCGGTTTCATCCGCGCTGTCCGCATGCGATGGACGTGTGCACCGTGCAGGTCCCGCCGCGGTTCACCGTCGCGGCGCAAGCCTCTTCTGAACGTGCCGGCGCGGATAAGCCCGAGCATTGGGCCGCCTGCTGGCTCTACTCGCCGGAGCACGCCAAAACCGGCCCCGACGCCACCGGCGAGGCAGGTGCGGCCGCATGAGGTACTTCTTCCAGCGCCTCGCGTTCTACATCTTCACCGCGTGGGCCGCGATCACCATCAACTTCTTCGTCCCGCGGCTCACTCCGGGCAACCCGGTCGACTCGCTGATCGCCGAGTATCAGGGCCAGATCAGCACTCAGGCGGTGCACTCGCTGACCGTGCTGTTCGGCCTGGACAAGCAGCAGGGCATCTTCCAGCAGTACCTCTCCTACCTCGGGCAACTGCTGCGCGGCGATCTCGGCATCTCCTTCCACTCCTTCCCGACCCCGGTCTCCACGGTGCTGGCGCAGAGCCTGCCCTGGACCATCACGCTGGTCGGCGTCGCGACGCTCCTCAGCTTCGCCATCGGCACCCTGCTCGGCGTCGTGGTCGGCTGGCGGCGCGGCAGCCTGGCTGATCTGCTGATGCCGATCACCACCTTCTTCGCCTCGATCCCGTACTTCTGGCTGGCGCTGCTCGCGATCGCCGCGTTCACCGGCGTCAACAGCTTCCTGCCATCAGCAGGCGGATACGACCCGGGGCTGATCCCCGGCTGGAACGGGGCGTTCATCGGCAGCGCGGTCAAGCACAGCCTGCTTCCGGCCGCGACGATCATCGTCACCTCCGTGGCCGGATGGCTGATGGGTATGCGCAACATGGTGGTGACGGTCAGCAGCGAGGACTACGTGACCGTCGCGCACGCCAAGGGGCTTTCCGAGCGGCGCGTGATGCTCGGATACGCCGCGCGCAACGCGATGCTGCCGAGCGTGTCAGGGTTCGGCATGGCGCTCGGCCTGGTGGTCGGCGGCACCTTCCTGGTCGAGTACGTGTTCTCCTATCCCGGCGTCGGCCTGGAACTGGTGTCCGCGATCGGGCAGAAGGACTATCCGCTGATGCAGGGCATCTTCCTGGTCATCACGCTCTCCGTGCTGGCCGCCAACTTCCTGGCCGACCTCGCCTACCTGGCGCTGGACCCGCGTACCCGAAGGGAGGGCTGACCGATGGCCGTCACCGCGCCCGGCGTGGACGCCGTCACGCCGCAGGAACCCGTCGCCGGCTCGGTCGCGGCGACCCCACGCCGGCTGCGCCTGCGCCTGCTGTCGAACCGGAAGGTGGCCGTGGGCTCGGCGATCCTGGCCGTGTTCCTGCTGATCGCGATCATCGGACCACTGGTCGCGCCCTTCGATCCCTCGCAACGCAGCAGCGACATCCTGCAGGGCCCCTCGGCCAAGCACTGGTTCGGCACCACGCACATCGGCCAGGACATCTTCAGCCAGGTGCTTGACGGCACCCGCAGCGTCATGTTCGTGGGCTTCTTCGCCGGGGTGGTGGCCACCATCGTCGCAGTGCTCTTCGGGGTGACCTCCGGTTACCTCGGCGGGGCCGGCGGCGAGAGCCTTTCCGCCGTCTCCAACGTGTTCCTGGTCATCCCGGCGCTCCCGCTGATCATCATCATCACCACCGCGATCCCGACCGGCGGCGACTGGGTGGTGGCGCTGGTCATCGGGCTGACCTCCTGGGCCTGGGGAGCCAGAGTCCTGAGAGCGCAGACGCTTTCCTTGCGCAGACGTGACTTCGTCGAAGCGGCCCGCGCCACCGGGGAACCGGTGTGGCGGATCGTGATCTTCGAGATCCTGCCGAACCTGACCGCGATCATCGCCTCCTCCTTCGTGGGCACCGTGATCTACGCGATCATGACCGAGGTCGCGCTCGCCTTCATCGGCGCGCAAGGGCTCTACGAATGGAACTGGGGCGCGATCCTGTACTGGGCGCAGAGCCAGGAGGCGCTGGCCATCGGCGCCTGGTGGTGGTTCGTCCCGGCCGGCCTGGCGATCGCGCTGCTCGGAACCGCGCTCTCGCTGCTCAACTTCGGCATCGACGAACTGGTCAACCCGCGGCTGCGCAGCAGCGGCAGCGCCAGGGTGCGCGATTACACCGGCCGCAAGATCCGGCTGCGGGTCGGCTTCACCCCGGTCCTGGCCCACGGCGGCGAGCCCGCTTTCACGCCCGCCGCGACCGAAAGCCAGGTCGCTGAGATCAACGCCGAGGACGGTGCCCGGTGACCATCCACGTGGACGGACCGATCCCGGATCACCTCACCACCGGCGACGCAGTACTCGAGATCACCGGCCTCAGCGTCGACTACGGCGTCGGCGAGCGAGCCGTGCGAGCGGTCAGCGACGTGAACCTGACCCTGCGCCGCGGCGAGGTCCTCGGGCTGGCGGGGGAGAGCGGCAGCGGTAAATCAACCCTCGCCTACGGACTGACCCGGCTGCTGCCGCCGCCCGGCGTGGTGGCCGACGGCAAGGTGATCTACCACGCCGGCGACGGGTCGGGGCCAGTCGACGTGCTGGCACTCAGCTGCGCCGGACTGCGCGAATTCCGCTGGGCACGGACCTCGATCGTCTTCCAGGCCGCCATGAACGCGCTCAACCCGGTCGACAAGATCTCGACTCAGCTCACTGACGTGCTCAGGGCGCACCGGCCCGAAATGGGCCGCGCCCAGCGGATGGAGCGCGCCCGTGAACTGCTCGCTCTGGTCGGCATCCCGGCCGACCGGCTGGACAGCTATCCGCACCAGCTGTCCGGCGGCATGCGGCAGCGGGTGATGATCGGCATGGCGCTGGCGCTGGAGCCCCGGATCGTCATCATGGACGAGCCGACCACGGCGCTGGACGTGGTCATGCAGCGCCAGATCCTCGGGGTGTTCAGCAGCCTGCGCAGGCGGCTGGACTTCTCAGTGATCTTCATTACCCACGACCTGTCGTTGCTGGTCGAGTTCGCCGACCGGATCGCGATCATGTACGGCGGCCGCATCGTCGAGGAGGCGCCCGCCGCGCAGATCTATCGCGACCCGATGCACCCGTACAGCGACGGCCTGCTGCACTCGTTCCCCGCGCTGCGCGGCCCACGCCGCGAACTGGCGGGTATCCCCGGCTCACCACCCGACCCGCGCTCCCTTCCCTCGGGGTGTTCCTTCCACCCGCGCTGCCCAAAGGCGTTCGACCCGTGCTCGCGCGAGATCCCGGTGCTCGGCGTGCCCGGCGAACTCGGGCGCGGCGGCGGCGAGAACGCCGCGAATCAGCGCACTGTCGCCTGCTGGCTGCACCCGGTCGCCGGCCCGCAGAACCCCGCCGCCGACAGCCCTGTCTGAGACCCGCCGAATTTCATAGCGCGCACCAAGAAAGGCCCTACGGGGGACGGTGCGCGCTGCCCGGAAACAGGAGAATCATGGACACCACTGCCGCGACGGCGCACGCCCGCGTGACGACTCGTTACGACGGCACCATCGACCGCTTGCCGGCCACCTTCCGGTGGGGCACGGCTACCTCCGCGTACCAGATCGAGGGCGCCGTGCACGCGGACGGGCGCACGCCGTCGATCTGGGACACCTTCTGCCGCGTACCCGGCGCGGTCGACAACGGCGACACCGGGGACCTCGCCTGCGACCACTACCGCCGGATGCCGCAGGACGTGGCGCTGATGCGCGAACTGGACCTCGACGCCTACCGCTTCTCGGTCGCCTGGCCCCGCGTGCAGCCCAGAGGTAAGGGTCCTGCGAACCAGGCCGGACTCGGGTTCTACGACCGGCTCGTCGACGAGCTGCTGAGCAGCAACATCGAACCCTGGCTCACCCTCTACCACTGGGACCTGCCGCAAGAACTCGAGGACGCGGGCGGCTGGCCGAACCGTGACACCGCCTACCGCTTCGCGGACTACGCAGAGCTCGTATACGACAGGCTGGGCGACCGGGTCGTGCACTGGACCACGCTCAACGAACCGTGGTGCTCGGCGATGCTCGGCTACGTCGAAGGAGTCCAGGCGCCCGGGCGGCGCGACTTCGGCGCGGGCATGCACGCGATCCACCACCTGCTGCTCGGCCACGGCCTCGCGGTGCAGCGGCTGCGCGCCGCGAACAAGGGCAACCCGCTGGAACTCGGCATCACGCTCAACCTCAGCACGGCGAAGCCCGCGACCGACTCGATCGCAGACCTCGAAGCAGCCCGGCGCGCCGACGGTCTCGGTACCCGCATCTACCTCGACCCGATCTGGCACGGCCGCTACCCCGAGGACGTGCTCGCCGACCTCGCGGCCCGCGACGTACATCTCCCGATCGAGGACGGGGACCTCAACACGATCTGCGCGCGGCTCGACACTCTCGGCGTCAACTACTACTTCAGCATGCGCAGCTCCGGCGTCGACGAGGACGGCCGTGACCGCGACGCAAACGGCCACCCGGTCGGCCGCGGCGTGCGCTACGGCCTGCCGCAAACGGCGATGGGCTGGGAGATCATGCCCGAGGACTTCGCCGAACTGCTCACCCGCATCGGCCGCGACTACCCGGGCGTGCCGGTGTTCGTCACGGAGAACGGCGCGGCGTTCCGGGACGAGCCGGATCCCACGGGCGTGGTGCAAGACCGAGACCGCATCGACTACCTCGCCTCCCACATCGCAGCGGTCCAGCAGGCACGCGAGTCGGGCACTGACATCCGCGGCTACTTCGTCTGGTCGCTGCTCGACAACTTCGAATGGGCCTACGGGTACGACAAGCGTTTCGGGATCGTCCGGGTGGACTACCCGACCCAGCAGCGCATCCCGAAGCTCAGCGCCCACTGGTACCGCGACACCATCCAGCGCTTGCGAGGAGGCGCGAACACGGCCTAGTTCTCGTTCCCGGCGCCCGCGATTTCCGGGGTGTGGGTGGGCTGGGCCGGGATCGTCGCCTCTGGCGCCGCGTCGGCTCCGGGAAAGCCAGAGCCGGCGCGGTGGTCCGCCACATACGAACCCTGATGGATCACCGTGCTGGCCGTCGAGCCGAACATGATCAGACACCAGAGTACGTACATCACCAGGACCGTGATCAGGAGCCTCTGTTCCACGTCGAGGGGCTCGCGTCTGGCCGACTCCCCAACAGCGCCTAGGTCACCGCATGTGGCCGCACGACCATGAGCGAGCCTTCCAGTTTCGCCACCATGGCGAAGGGGAACCTGTCGAGCTCAAGACAGAGCGCGACGTCATCAGGATGCACTCCCTGGCGCACACCCTGCGCCAGCTCGGCGGCGGCGCGCGAGTCGGCAGCGCGCCGCAGGAACCCGGCCGCGTCCGTCCCGGCCTCCATCGCCCTGCGAGCGATGTATTGAGCGCACGCCAGATCTTCATCGGCCTGCCCGTTTTCGCCGGTGACCACGAAGGTGACACGGTCACCGTCGCGCGTCCGCAAGAGCCGAGCAGTCGCCTCCGCCACCACGAAGCCGGCGCACAGCACCAGCGACGCCTCCTTGACCGCAAGGGCGCCGACCGTCCCTGCCGTGGTCTTCTGCACGACGGTCCGTCCGCCAAGGTCGATAGACCGAAGCAGGCCCGGCGAGTTGACGGCGTCGAACCCGGGCGCGGGCGGACCGTCTTTGATCGCCACCCAATCGGGGTGGCGAGCCTTGAGCGCCATGGCTTCATCCAGCGACTCGGCAAGGACGATCGCTTCCGCGCCCTGGGCAAAGGCCCAGGCAGCGACCGTGAAAGCACGCATGACGTCGACCACGACCGCCACCGACGCAGTTTCGGTCAGCTCGGGGATGCCAAGGAAACGAGCGTCCATCCGATCATGATCGCGCATGCCCGACTCGACGCAAAACCAATTGCCCGCTTGGTTGACCGTGGTACCGCCGCGCGCCTGCTGGTGCTATGCGTACCCGATTTCGTATGCTTACACGCTCGCCGCTCCGGCCTCCGCCCGCACCCTCACGCCGATCAGGCACGTGTCGTCGTCCGTGTCCGCGTTGCTATGCCTGAGCAGGTAATCCAGCTTTTCGCCGAGCGCGGGGACCGCGACCTGGGCCGCCGAGCGCAGGTGCTCCAGCGACTGATCGAGGGTGGCGTCCTTCCGCTCGATCAGGCCGTCCGTGTACATCATCAGCGTGTCGCCGGGAAACAGCGCGAGTTCCTGCTCGCGGTAGTGCGCGTCGCTCACCGCGCCGAGGAGCATGCCGGTTGGCAGCGGCAGCGCGGTGGCGCGACCGTCGCGCACCAGCAGCGGCGGCGGGTGGCCCGCTCGCGCCCAGCGCAGCATTTGCCGGCTCGGGTCGTAGATGCCGCACACCGCGGTCGCCGTGACGTGGTCGGTCAGGTGGTGCGCGACCGTGTTGAGCCAGCTGAGCAACTGCGCCGGGCCGGCGCCGGTCGCCGCGAGGCCGCGCAGCGCATTGCGGAGCGCGACCATGTCGGTGGCCGCGTCGATGCCGTGGCCCGCCACATCGCCGACGACCAGCAGGATCTGCTCGGAGGGCAGCACCACCGCGTCGTACCAGTCGCCGCCGACCAGGTGGTCCGTCTCGGCCGGCCGGTAGCGCACCGCGATGTCCAGCCCGGCCGCGTCGATGGGGCGCGGCGCCGTCGGCATGATGGCCCGCTGGAGACGCAGCGCGAGCCGGTTGCGCTCGGCTGCCTCCTGCTCCGTGTGCGCCAACTGGTCACGGGTCGCCGCGAGCGCGATCTCGGTCCAGTGCTGCGATGAAATGTCCTGACACGCGCCGCGCACGGCGATGAGCAGGCCCGCGTCGTCCACCACCGGCTCGGCGACGATCCGGATGTAACGCAGCACGCCGTCCGGCCGCTGAAGGCGGAACGCGGCCGAAGCCGCCGCGTGATTGTGCATCAGGGTACGAAGGAACCGGCCGAGCGCGATCGCGTCGTCGGGGTGCGCGTGATTCTCCAGCCCGTTCAACGGGATCGGCTGCGCGGTCGGCGGCAGTCCGTAGAGGTCGAACAGCTGCGCGTTCCATGTCGTCTCGCCGGTGACCAGGTTCTCCTCGAAGCCGCCGATCCGGCCCAGCCGCTGCGCGTGCTGCAACAGCGTCGCGAGCCGCGCGGCCTCGTCCTGTAGCCGCCAGGTCAGCAGTACACTGCGACCCAGCCGGCTGATGCCGACCGCCGCGACGGAAGAAACCGGCACCTGATCGATCCGCGCGTTGAGTACCAGCTGCTCGCTGCTGAACGGTTCGCCGGTCGCGTATACGTGCTCGACCTTGTCGAACAACGCGCCGGGCTCCGCGGCCAGCGGGTAGGCCTCAAGCAGCGGCAGACCGGTCACGACGGCACGCGGGCGGCCGGCCGGGTCGGCGAAATGCTTGTTCGTATATTCGATGACGAAGTCGACGAGCCTGCCCTCCGCGTCTTGCAGCGGACGCAGGACCAGCGCCGGATCGAGCAGCGTGTCTGCCAGATCGCTCAGACGCGGATCAGCGGTGTCGTGCGACGCATCGGGGCGGCGAATCCCGGCGTGCACTGTGGTGTCCGCCGCGACCTGCCGGCCGCCGTCGAGGGTGTAGGCGCACAGCTCGGCGAGGGCTTCCAGTTGCCTGCTGACCACCGGCGGCAAGTCGGCCACCGGCCGCGGCCAGCAGACCTCTAATACGCCGAGCACGCGGCCGCCAAGCTCGGCGGGCAGCGTCACCCGGCCGCCGGCGCCGTCCCGCAGGTTCAGTCCGATGCTGGGCATGTCAGAGCTCGATGTGTCCGGGATGAGCTGAATGCCCCGCTCGACGACCGCTCGACGGGCGAGCGTGACCACGTGCGGCGGGACGTGCCGCCAGCGTTGCGCCTCCGTGCTGCTGAATCCCGCGTGTCCGGCCAGCACCAGCGACCCGTCGGTGCCAAGCTCCCAGATCGCGACCGCGTCCGCGCCGAGCGGCCCGAGGGCGTGCTGCTTGAGCGACTGAGCCGCGGCGTGCGCGTCGGTGGCGCTGAGCACGCCGGACTCGGCCGTGCGAAGACGCGCCGCTGGGCTGGCCTCCTGCGCCGCAGCAGCGCTCGAAGGAGCGTCTGACAGCGCCGCGAACTCAGCGTCAAGCCCTGATTCGCTCCTCGCCGGCGCGGTGAGAGTCGCTGTGCTGGCGAGGAGGGACGCGAGCGCGAGGTCCGCATCGCGCGCCTCAGGATGCTCGCGAGCGATGCGGGTGAGCGGGTCGTTGGAGATCTCGTTCACCAGGTCCGCGGCCAGCTCGAGCGCCGGTAGCCCGCTGCGCTCGGCCAGCAGGTCGAGCTGCTTCGCCGCCTGCGCCTGGCCGCAGCGCAGCCGCTCCATCAGGACGCCCTTGGCCAGCTCGACCAGGGCGCGTGCATCCGCAGTCGTCTCAGCTTTCTGCAACTGCACGCGCAGCCGGTCGACCGTGGCGGCCAGCCTGCCGATGCCGGGCTGGGCCGCCGAGTCGTCTCCCAGCGGGGGATTGGGGGTAAGGGCCATGATTCAGTGTCGGTTCACATCCGGTCGGTGCGGTCAGGGTCTTACGGCGTCGGGCCCTGCAACTTCAGGGCGCGACGGATGCAGTCGATGAGCACGGCCGCGTCCACCGGCTTGGTCACATAGTCGCTGGCTCCTGCTGCCAAGCTCTTCTCCCGGTCGCCTTGCATGGCCTTCGCCGTCACCGCGATGATCGGCAGACCCGCGCGCTCGGGCATGGACCGGATCCGCGCCGTGGCCTCGTAGCCGTCCATTTCCGGCATCATCACGTCCATCAGGATCAGCTCGATGCTCGGTTCATGGCGGAGTACCTCAATGCCCTTGACGCCGTTCTCCGCGTTGAGCACCCGCATGCCGTGAAATTCCAGCATTCCGGTCAGCGCGAAGACGTTGCGCGCGTCGTCATCGACGACCAGCACGGTGCGCCCGGCCAGTCGCCCGTCGCTCTCCGGCGGCTCGGGCTGCCTGCTGTCCGCCCTCGCCAGCGGCACCACGTCGGCCGGGCGTTCGGCGGTCAGGTGCAGCGCGATGCGCTCGCGCAGCTCGTCCAGGCTCGGCAGCAGCTCCAGCGGGTACGCCTGGGCGTGCTCCTGGATCAGCAGCTCCTGTTCCGGGTCGAGCCGGCGATTGTGGTGGGCGAGCACGGGAATCGCGTGCAAGGCCGGGTCGTCGCTGCGCGCCTGGAGGAACCGCGCCGCGCCTTCGTCGGCCATGTCCAACTCCAGGACGACACAGTGGTACGGCTCGGTCGCGAGCGCCGCCGCCGCGTCCTGCGCGCCGACCGCCGTGCGGATCTGCACCGGGCCGCGCACGTCCAGCAGCGGCCTGCTGCCGGCGAGGTCTGCGACCGCGCTCTCGGCCACCAGCGAGAGCAGGCCGCGCGGCCGGTCCTCGATCACGAGCAGGCGCCGCGCGCCGGTCGCCGGGCTGCCATCAGGGCCCTGCGGCGATGACGTAACGGCCGCCGCGCCGGTCCCGGATGATCCGCCGGCGCCATGCTGCCGGTCGCCGTTCCGGCCGCGCGCCACGGCGGGTTCGACCACTGACACCGGCCCGGACGTCGGCTCCGCCGTGGCCTGAAGCGCAAGCGACGCCCAGTCCGGATGCGCGACCGGAAGGTACAGCGTGAACGTGCTGCCCTCGCCGACGGTGCTGTGCGCGGTGATCGCGCCGCCGAGCAGCTGCGCGATCTCCCGGCTGATCGACAGGCCCAGGCCGGTGCCGCCGTACTTGCGGCTGGTGGTCCCGTCCGCCTGCTGGAACGCGCCGAAAATCGTCTCCAGCTGCTGCTCCGGGATGCCGATGCCGGAGTCGCGCACCCGGAAGGCCAGCGCGGGTCCATTGCGGCGGGCGGCCGGCGGCAGCTCCTGCTCCGCGGCCGGCTCGATGCTCAGCTCCACGCTGCCCGCCTCGGTGAATTTCACCGCGTTGGACAGCAGATTGCGCAGCACCTGCCGCAGTCGCGAGTCGTCGGTGAGCAACTCGCCGGGCACGTCGCTGGCCGTGCGCACCCGGAACTCCAGGCCCTTCTGCGTGGTCAGCGGGTGGAAGGTGGCCTCGACGTAGTCCAGCAGCCGGCGCAGCGAGACGCGCTCCGGGTCCACATCCATCTTGCCCGCCTCGACCTTGGACAGGTCCAGGATGTCGTTGATCAGCTGGAGCAGGTCCGAACCCGCGGAGTGGATGACTCCGGCGTACTCGACCTGCTTGGGCGTCAGGTTGCGGGTCGGGTTCTGCGCGAGCAGCTGCGCGAGAATCAGCAGGCTGTTGAGCGGGGTGCGCAGCTCGTGGCTCATGTTGGCCAGGAACTCCGACTTGTACTTCGAGGCCAGCGAGAGCTGCTGGGCGCGCGCCTCCAGTTCCTGGCGCGCCTGCTCGATCTCCAGGTTCTTCGCCTCGATGTCACGGTTCTGCGAAGCCAGCAGCGCGGCCTTCTCCTCCAGTTCCGCGTTCGAGCTCTGCAACTCTTCCTGCCGGACCTGAAGTTCCTCGGAGCGGGCCTGCAACTCGGCGGCCAGACGCTGGGACTCGACGAGCAGTTCGTCGGTACGGGCGTTGGCCACGATGGTGTTCACGTTGACGCCGATGTTCTCCATCAGCTGCTCAAGGAACGCGCGATGCACCGGGGTGAACGCGTGCACCGAGGCCAGCTCGATCACGCCGAGCACCTGCTCCTCGACCACGATCGGCAGCAACATGAGGTTGGCCGGGGCGGTCGCGCCGAGCCCGGAGCTGATCGCCACGTATCCCGGCGGCACGTCGCCGACCTCGATGATCCGCTGGCTGCGCGCCGCCTGCCCGACCAGCGACTGGCCGAGCCGGAAGCGGTTGGGCCGGCCGCCCGGGTCGCCGTATGAGCCGATCAGCCGAAGCTCGACGCCCTCCGGTGTCTCCTCCGCCAGGAAAAACGCGCCGTACTGCGCACCGACCAGCGGGGCAAGCTCGTCCATGATCAGCGCGGCGACCACCGCCAGGTCCCGCTGCCCCTGCATCAGTGCGCTGATGCCGGCGAGGTTGGACTTGAGCCAGTCCTGGTCCCGGTTCGCCCGGGTGGTCTCGCGCAGCGATTCCACCATCGCGTTGATGTTGTCCTTGAGTTCGGACACCTCGCCCTTGGCCTCGACCGTGATCGAGCGGGTCAGGTCGCCCTCC